>JAPKFC010000016.1 GCA_028821785.1 Candidatus Poseidoniaceae archaeon
GTAGCCCACACGATTTCATTCAAACTGGAATCTCCGCTATTGACTGTTGTACTTCGTTGGTTCGTGGACAAAAGTTACCGATTTTCTCAGCATCAGGTCTGCCGCACAATGATATTGCACTACAAATTGCTCGTCAAGCTAAGTTAACCGGTTCAGATGAAGAGTTTATCGTAGTATTCTGTGCTATGGGAATCACCGCTGAAGAATACAATTTCTTCCGTGCTGATTTGGAGAGAACTGGTGCGCTTGAACATGCGGTTTTATTCGTTAACTTAGCGGATGACCCTGCTGTTGAGCGTATTATTACGCCTCGTCTTGCTTTGACCGCTGCAGAATACCTTGCATTCGAAAAGGATAAACACGTATTGGTTATCTATACCGATATGACAAACTACTGTGATGCTCTACGACAAATTGGTGCTGCTCGTGAAGAAGTTCCAGGACGTCGTGGATATCCAGGTTACATGTACACTGACTTAGCAATGCTCTACGAGCGTGCTGGATTGGTTAAAGGAAAGAAGGGTTCAATCACCCAATTCCCTATTCTGACAATGCCTGGTGACGATATTACCCATCCTATTCCGGATTTGTCCGGTTATATTACCGAGGGTCAAATCGTTATTTCTCGTGAATTACATCAACAAGGTATCTATCCGCCGATCAACGTACTACCTTCATTGTCCCGTCTAATGGGTTCATGTATTGGAGAGAAGACAACTCGTGAAGACCACAAGTCTGTTTCTGACCAAATGTACGCTGCATATGCTCAAGGCCGTGAATTACGAGGTCTTGTTGCGATTGTAGGTGAAGATGCTCTGAACGAACGTGATAAGCAACTTCTAGAATTCTCTGGTGTTTTCGAGGATAAGTTCCTTCGTCAATCCCGTGATGAGGATCGTAGTATTGAAGAAACGCTCGACCTATGTTGGACTTTGATGGCTCGTATCGACACTAAATATCTAGTACGCCTAGACCAGAAGTGGATTGACAAGTATCATCCTGACAACCGGAAGTGAGTTTTCCCATTGAATAAGGAGAGGAGGTGAAAGTTATGGCACTCGATATTAAACCAACACGCAGTGAACTTATCAAACTCAAGGGGCGCATCAAGCAAACCAAAAATGGGTATAAACTTCTCAAGATGAAGCGTGATGGTCTTTTCCATGAATTCCGTAAGTTATTGTCTGAAATGATTGAGGCTAAGCGAGATCTTACCGACACATACCGTTTAGCAAAGCAACGTATTGACCTAGCTAATGCGATTGAAGGTGGTTTGGCTGTTCGTGCTGCTGCAATAGCAAACACAGCAACTCCACAAGTTGAAGTTGAACGGAGAAATATTATGGGTGTTGTAGTGCCAAGTGTCAGTGGAAGTAATTTAAAATCAACATTCTCGGAAAGAGGTGTTGGATACATTGGTTCTTCACCATATATTGACGAGGCTAGCGATTCTTTTGGTAATTTGATTGAGAAGGTTGTCCGGGCTGCAGAAATGGAAGGTACGCTGAAAAGATTACTTTCAGAAATTGAAGCAACAAAGAGGAGAGTCAATGCACTCGAGTTCAAAGTGATTCCAGAATTAGAAGAGGCGAGAGTTTTCATTCAACTTCGTCTTGAAGAAATGGAAAGAGAAGAAACCTTCCGTTTGAAGAGATTCAAGAATAAGTGAACCATATTTCACTATTATCTTCACTTCAGTTGAGGCTGTGTGAGGGATTGATTGAAGATGGAGTGGTGCTGAGCGTTTCTTGAGGTGGATGTTACATGGATGACGATAACAATTCCACAGTCGACCTTGAACAGATGACTGCTCACAAGAAAGCATGGGACCAGCATGCTCTTTTAGCAAATATTCTAAGTCGGGAATATTACCTGCTTGAACAAATTGGAGGCCGATGGCCAAGTTGGATTATAGATGTCAAACAGGATAGAGATGTCCACGAATCTTTGAAAAAGATAAATTCACATATAGCTAAACTTGGATGGATGGCAAGGTTATCTGACGATGACCCTTGGCTAGTAACAATACTACCGATGCCAGATCGACAATTTCCTACAATAAAAGTACATTTATTTTTATGGTCTATGACCGCATTAACCGCAACTTTAGCAGGTTCTTTGTGGATAGAAAACACAACACCCGAGGGTGGTTGGTTTGGTTATGGCCTATTCCTTGATTCATTTATTGGCTTTACTTTGCCGATATTAGCAACACTATTTTTGGCATCGGTGATACAGGTTAAGGCTGCTGCGAAACAAGGTCTCAGAGTAGGCCATATCGCTCCAATCCCAGATATCTCAATTGCATTCTGGTCAGTGGGATTATTTTCCCCATCAACACTAATATGGCCTTTCGGACTATTGCTAATTTCATCATTACCTCGGATGAGTTCTCGTCCATGGGATAATAGAAGTCAGTTGGGGACTATCTCAATAATTTCACCGGCGGTAATGATTTGTAGTGGATTTATTTTATGGGCAATTGGAATATTTTTAACCCCTGAATTGGTAAACATTGTATCAGCACCACGCTCTATAGAACCACCTCTAATCGTTGAGTTATTGGCTGTTTTATTTTATGATGACATCCCCATCAGGCTTGCTTGGGCGCATCCATTGGCCAAAGCAGGTTCAGTTTTGACATTCTTTGGTTGGGTTTCCTTGCTTCCGATTCCAACATTCCCTGGTGGAAGATTGATGGTTTCTCGCCTAGGTTCGGTGATGGCTAGAAATTCTGGTACCCAAGTTAGATTATTCTTCGTAATTCTAATCTTTGCTTGGCTATTCAAAGCCTTTGACGGATTTTCAGTTTGGACTCTTGTACTGGCATTGATCTTGCCATTCTTGTATTATATGGGAGGGGAACCTAGGGTACCAATAGTCTTGGACGAGCCTGCTGGGTTGAACCTTAAAACAGAAAAGAGGCTCGGTATTTTCTTTTTCTTGTTTTTTATGTTGGCATTACCAAGCCAGTCTCCAGTATTATTACATGATGAGTGGCAATCTCCATTGGAATTCGAATTTGACGAAATAGAGGCTGCATCTAGAGGTGATGATGGTGTCTGGATGACCAACTTGACAATTAAAATTATCAATCCATCATTCGTTCAACATTCTTACGCCATCGATGTAGTTAGAGAAGGTGGGCAATCTATTGGTGAATGGGATTATGAATGGGATTGTAAAGGGGAAGATTCTCTCAATATCAACGGTTTAGGGTGTGGTGAAGAATTATCGCCTGGCAAATTTGCAACCTTTGCCTTGAAAATCAGTTGGAATCAATCTCTATATTCTCCAATGGGAGAAAATTTCTCTTTGCTAATGTCGACTGAGGAAGGTTACCAAATACAATCTCTACAAGTTAGCCCAGGTCTCGAAGTTTATCCGTCATCAGATTGGAACATTGTTGAGGATAATGGAGAGGTTAAACGTTGTATCAAATTGGATGGAGATATAGGGCCTGAAGAGTCTTTAATAGTCAGTTTCCCTAATGCTAACACTGCTTTTACCACTGAAACAAGACTGTATTGGATTGAAGGGCAAACCGATATGGATGCGAATTTAAGTGAGATTCCTGATGGTATTTGCGTAATCGGGCTAGATCCAATAATCTTGAGGGCATGGGATCTAAACCATATCTCACTAAATGGTATTACTTTCGCAGCCACAATGCCTGCAAAACCATTGAAGGCAATAGTTCCGCAAGATGGTTGGAAAATATTCGCTGGAGATATCCAAGGATATGGAGCCGAATTTGCTACAGGTGGGCTACTTACACAAGGTGAACAATGCCCAATTGACTCACACATCAGCACCCCTCCAAGTCCATTAGATGGTGATTGGATATGGGATATGAGTGTTAGAAAAGAAGGCCAAATTCCGGCGATTGTAAATGAAACAAATTTGACACTGATAATGGAAGAAGGTGTCAATGTTAGTTTGTGCCAAAATCAATTAAATCCAAATCCACAAACAACCTTTGCAGTAGAACAAGGACCTGAATTAATCTTAGTCCGTTCAAATATTAGTCATCGCCTATGGAGTAATATTTGGGCTGCTGCAACAAACGGGAGCCTTATATCGTCTGATAGCATGTCCACATTCTCATTTTATAACCCTTCAAACATTTCTATTCCAGTTATGGTGACGAATGAGGGCAGTGGCTCTCCGTGGCAGGTAATCAACAGTTCAACATCACTTGATCAAGGTATGACTGAATTCAGTTTCATGCCATCAAATAGTACATTTTCTACTATGTGGATAAGTCATCAAGATGGTGGAGTAGTAATCCACCTGGGTAGTTATATCTGAGGCCTGATTATGAGAATTTCTGTTTTGGGTGTAGGTTCTATCGGAACATTATTCGCAGCTCTTTTGTCGCGCACTGAACACGAGATTCATCTTCACGGACGCGGCGAACATATGGCAATGATTGCAAAAAATGGAATCGCTGTAACCGGTGAAGAATTATTTTCTGTAGAAAGTCAAAGATTTGAGTTGACTTTCGATGAGGTTGGTATTCCTAGTCATTTTGACGGTAGTGCAGACGTTGTAATAATCGCAGGGAAATCCAGTTCACTTGATAATCTGTGCAACTTGGCCGCTAAATTACTCAAAACCGATGGCATTGCATTCGCTATTACCAATGGATTAGGCAATGTTGAGAGACTTTGCCATGAATTGGGTATGCATAGGGTCGTATATGCTTCAACAACACATGGGGCAAACATTGCAACTCCTTCGACAGTTCGCTGGGCTGGTAGGGGTAAATTGCATCTTGCAAATACGGTGGTGACACAGAATGAGAAATTGAATGATTTCAAAGATAGTCTCATCAGTAGTGGAATTAATTGTGAAATCGTTGAAGATGGTCGTAGTTTGGTTTGGAATAAAGTATTGATAAACATCGCAATCAACCCCCTCGCAGCAATGGCAGGTGTAGAAAATGGGGAATTATTAGGGCCAGAAATGTTTGCGAATGCCGTATTTACGATGATAGAAGGTGCCAATGTTGCTAGGGCAGAACAGATAGACGTCGGTACAAATCAGCAATTAGAAGATAATTTACGACAGGTATTACTTTCAACATCTTCAAACTCATGTAGTATGCTCGAAGATGTGAAGGCTGGAGCAACCACTGAAATTTCAGTTTTAAATCGAGAAATAGTAAATCGGGGAGAAAAACTTGGCATTAGTACTCCATTGAACAATATGCTTGCTTCAATAATTGAACTGATCACTCCTTGACCAGGTCTTGATTGAAATGCAGTCCACAGTTTTCTTTTCTTGCTAAAGCATCTTCAGTAACAAGTTGGCCGACCAATATTAGATTTCTTAGTTCAACAATTGAACGAGTAGGTATTGATTCTCTCCATAATCTATCAACTTCTTGCCCCAGTAACTCTAGTCGCCTAGCAGCCCGATTTAATCTGCTAAAGCGTCTTACGATTCCAACTTCTTGTGTCATGGTTTGCCTCAATTCATTCTTATCATGAACTACAGGAGTATGCTCGGATAGATTGTCGAGTCCATCCGCTCTCCAATCTGGTAGTTCATTTTGATGTTTAGTCGGGGGGTTTGAGATGATATGTTCGGCTGCCCTTGCAGCATATACTACCGCTTCTAACAAACTGTTAGATGCTAAGCGATTTGCACCGTGCATTCCAGTGCATGCTACTTCACCAATTGCAAATAATCGTGGAAATACTTCACCATTCTCTTTGACAAAAGGGCGTCCGATATCGTCTACCAGCAAGCCTCCCACCGCATAATGCGCTGCAGGAGAAATGGGTAGAGGGTCATGTCCGAGTTTCAAACCATGCCTTTCCAATCTAGAACTAATAGTTGGGAAATGCGAGTTAAGGAGGTTCTCATCAAGGTGCGAAGTAACTAGGAATACATGTGACTTTCCTGTTATTTTCATTTGTCTATCAATCGCTCTAGCAACAATATCACGTGTTGCCATAGAACCCATTTTTGAATATTTCAAAGTGAATGAATATGGCTCAGGAGATACAATTCTCTCATTCTTTTTACACTGAGTTTGCCATTTGCTTAATCCCTCTTCATCAAGTATCACACCACCTTCTCCACGCATCGCTTCTGTGATTAGGAATGGTCTATCACTTTTCACTGCTAATGCCGTAGGGTGGAATTGAATATATGCGAGATTTTTCACCGCAGCACCAGCTCTGAAAGCCATTGCCAAACCATCGCCTGTAGCAACACTTGGGTTGGTTGTTTGAGACCATAATTGACCGAAGCCTCCAGTTGCTAAGATGAGGGTATCTGCATGGACGGTCATCACAGTTTGAGTTGTTTGGTCCAAACACCAAACGCCAGAAATTCCTGCTTTAGGATTTCCATGTTCGCACTGAATAAGGTCAATCGCTAGATTATTGGGCATTAATTCAATATTCTTATGTTGCTCAGCAGTTTGACTAAGGGCTCGTTCGATCTCCTTTCCTGTAGCATCCTTTGAATGTAAAATACGTCTACTTGAGTGCCCGCCTTCTTTGGCCAAATGGAATTCACCATCAACATCTTTTTCAAAATCAACGCCAATGTCTAGCAAGTCTTGGATCCTATCACTCGCTTCATTAATTACGCTATTTACTACTGAAATATCACATTGTCCTCCTCCACTTTTCAGAGTATCTTCAATGTGTGAAGTAAGACCAATTCCATCTGTTTTGTCAAGAATTGCAGCAATACCTCCTTGAGCCCAATTAGTCGATGAATCAATAGGTCTCTGTTTGGTAATTACTTTGACAAAGTGTCCAGCATTTGCAAGACGAATTGCGCAAAACAATCCCGCTATTCCACTGCCTATGATGACGATTTGAGAAGCGTTACTCGTCCTCATTAGCATTGCCACAACTCTGCACTTCTTCACGCCATCGGTTGCGATAGCACTATGAAATAGATATGGGTAAAGAGGTACATGGCGGGGTTGAAGAAGAAGATTGCAACCCTGTTTGGTATTGCGCTAATATCATTTGTAATCTGCAATGTCCAACTCGGTATCGTTGCACCATTTGCAATAGATGGAGCTCCTAATTCCACAATTGCTGTGTTGAAAATGACCGAGCCACAATGCTCTTTCGATGAGATCTCAAGCAGTTTAAAAAATAGTGGTCAGAGTTATTGTCTGGGCGCTACTGGTGATTGGGGCGGTGCAGATTTCATCATGCTTCTGGAAGGATTGATAATGGTCTTGGCTGGGCGCTTCAAATTACCTAAGGGTGCTGGATGGGTGGCTAGGTCTAGAAAACTTGCCATGGTCGCCGGAGGGGTACTATTCGCACTTGCCATTCTTGACAGGCTACAATTACTCCCGACACCTACCAATTCAACCGGTTTAGCAGAACTAATGCCTATCGATGTATCGCCTTGGATGGTGCAAATCGGAATCGCAATATTCGGTGCGATTTTACTGCGTGGGCCGAAATACTGGGAATCTGAAGCGCAACAATCAACCCAGACTTCAATTGAAAGGAGAAGGGTGGTTGCCGATAAATTCCGTTCCACTTTCAATCATCAAACAAACGCAGTTGGTGCTGATGGTATTTCTGTGTCAAGAATTTCCAATTTGTTGAGAAATGATCACAATTTGGCAATGCGAAAGTCAAGTTCTGGAGTCAAAGTATTTGCAACGTGCCCATATTGCTCAGGAATCGGATGTACTAAATGTGCTAACAAAGGCTCACTGTGAGTCTTTTTAAAAAATAATAATTTCAATTATTGTATGTGTGAAAAGTGCATCTGGCTTTTTCTCTTTAGTATCTAAAACCACTCTACTGTTCCATTGGCAAAGCGATTGTTTAAGACCTGTCGCGATGGGTGACGTGATTAAGGTCGGGGCGAAAATCTCGACAATGAGGGATAGGGATGTATCTTAAAGCACTTGAAGTTTGTAATTTTAAATCGTTTAAAGGCGAAATAACAATTCCTTTGGACAGAGGTTTCACAGCGATCACCGGACCTAATGGTTCAGGTAAATCCAATTGCGGTGATGCGGTTCAATTTGTATTAGGGCCTCGTTCAAACAAGGTTATTCGGGCTCAGAATTCAAAAGATTTGATTTTTAATGGTGGGAAAAACAACAAACCAGCACGTTCATGCTCGGTCACATTAGTATTTGCCAATCCAAAACTATCCAACGGGCGCCGCCGCCTTCCAATCGATTTAGAAGAAGTTCGTTTATCTCGTACCGTTCGTTTGACCAAAGCAAATAATGTGGTAACTCAATATCTTCTAGACGGGGCTGAGAGTACTCAAAAATCATTCCATCGTCTTCTCGGTGCGGCAAATGCCCGTCCAGATGGATATAACATCGTTCTCCAAGGCGATGTGACCAACCTGGCGAAAATGACCTCTAAAGAGCGCCGCAAGGTGCTTGATGGAGTTGCCGGAGTTACTTCATATGATGACGAGATAAGAAAGGCGGATAAGCAAAGAGATCAAGTTGAAGGATACATTGAAAGAATCGGTATGCTTGAAGAGGAGCAAAAAGGCCGCCTTAAGGATTTAAAGAAAGAGAAAGACCTTGCGATTAAAGTAAGAGACTTGGTAACAGAACTAACCGAGTCAAGAATTATTTCCTATCAGTCCAAATACGCATCACAAAAATCAGAAATCGCTTACCAAGTCAACGAACAGAGCAGATATCTTACAGAATCAAACGACCTTAAGGAAGAAGTAAGGCAAGGAAGCAAGATACTCCTTGGATTAGAGGACCAAATCGGTGAACTGCAAAAAGAAATCGATGCTCTAATGGGCGGGGATACCAATGGATTGCAGCAACAGATTCAGAACCTCCAAGTAACCATTGCTACCAATGGAGATTTGATACGGGATGCTGAAGAAAAAGACGTAGAAGACAAACTTGAATTACAAGAGTTGTTTGATAGTCTCAAGGAAGCAAAAGAGTCCTTAACTACGTTTGCAGAAAGCCTTTCTTCAGCTAGAAGTGATTTGGAAAGTGCAAAAACAGCATTCCAAGAAGCCGAACAAGAAGAGGCAGAAGTAAGTACACTACTGGAATCATCTGGTGAATCAACAGCCCAATTATCACGTAATCTATCAAAGGCAACCGAGAAGGTTGAAATCTGTCGTAAAGCAATGGCGGATGCTCAAAGTGAGGTTGACCGTACTGCGGCTCAAGCAGAAGTGATCGAAGAGCAATTAGTCGCTGCCCAAGATGCCGCCGAGGAGGCACGAATGGCCTTTGAGGAACTTGAACTAAAAGGCGAAGAATTTGGTGGCGTAGACCCAGAAAAAGATAGAGTGAAACTTGCAACTGAATTACACGCATCACAAAACGCAGAATCAAAATTAGCCGAAGAATCACAACTTGTTGAGAATCGGCTTCGTGAAACAGAACGCAAATTGATTAGCGCAAGAAATGAAATGGAATCCAGGACAGGTGCTAAAGGATTAGCAGGCGGTTCAGCAGCTGTAATCGCAGCAAGAGATAGAGGTGAATTACGCGGTATTATTGGAACAATCGCTGAATTGTGTGCTCCAAAAGATAGTTCTCATGAAGATGCATTATCGGCCGCAATAGGCGGTGGAATGACTTCTGTTGTTGTTGAAAACGATGAAGTTGCAGCAAATGCTATCAAATGGCTTTCAGAGAAAAGAGCTGGACGAGCAACATTCCTCCCTCTAAACCGATTAGCAAATACTAGAGCAGCCGGTAAGGCTGTGATGGTAGCAAGAAAACCAGGTGTTGTTGGATTTGCTTACGAATTACTTGATTATGACCCTAGAATCGATATCGCAGTTCGCTTTGCTTTGAGAAACACACTCATTGTAGATTCAATGTCAACTGCCCGAGCAAATATGGGCGGTGTGAGATTAGTAACACTGCGCGGCGATGTTACCGAAACAGGCGGTGCAATGATCGGCGGTTCTAAGCGCAAAATGTCAGTTTCATTCGGAGGCAGAGTGCAAGGTGCAAACGAAGTAGAGTCACTAACAGCGGAAGTAGAACGGCTAAGATTGATGTCAGAAACGGTAAATGGGGCACTTGTAGATGCTAGAAAGGTTCAATCCGAAGTAAGAGCGAAAATCAATACACTCACCGATGGAGAGCATGCTTCAAAGCAACAAGAATGGCGTGCTGAACTAAAACAATCTAGGACAACTCACAACAAGTCTCTTGGAGCAGTTGCCGAGATTGAAAGAAAATTAAGTACTTTGCAAAGCCAAGCGAGTCAAACACTCGCTGCATTAGATGTTGCACAAAAACAATTTGAGCAATCTGAAAGTGATAGAACTGTGGCACAAGCAAGTCTAGAAAATGCCAGCCCGGCACATCTCAAGGAAAGATTACACAAGGCGGAAGTCAAGCGATTAGAGGCTCAAGGATTGAGGAATCGGGCTCAAGATGCACTTGCTAGCGGTTCAGACCACAGAGATTTACTCGATAGCAGAGTTGTCGAATTGGATGGGAGAATCTCTGCTATTGAAAGTGCGATTGTATCTCGTAGTGAAAAGATAGACTTAATGCAAGCAGCCGTAGCAACTGATTCTATAGAACTTGCAGCCAAGGAAATTGAGCGTTCAGAATTCCTTGAAGAAAATCAAGGATTGGAGAATGAGCGTGTTCAATTAGTCGAGGAAAGGGCTTCACTAAGAGCAGATTTGACTCAGAAAGCAAATGATGCAACTTCTCGTACCCAAATGGCCGAAGAGATAGGCCGTTCATTGACACTAAAGCAAGAAACATTGGATGATTTATTGTCTGAAATGTCAGATTCAGATATTGAACCAGCACAAATTGATGTTACCCTGCCTAGCGTTGGGGATGCAGAAAAGAAAGTTAGAGGACTTGAGCGTCGACTTGAGGGCTATGGACCGGTCAATATGCTTGCGATTGAACAATACGATCATTGTCAAGAAAGACTTGACGAAATGAAAGATGATTTCAAAACATTACAGAGTCGCCGGAAGCATTTATTGGATGTTACAGAGCAATTAGAATCGCAAAGAAAGGAACGCCTGTTAAATGTCCTTGAGAAGGTAAATGAGAATTTCAAGGTCGCATACAATGCTCTAAGCGATGGAGGTCGTGGTGAATTATTCCTTGAAAATCCAAAAGAACCATTCAAGGGCGGTCTAGAGTTATGGGCACAACCACGTGGGAAATCTGCTAAGGTGACACGCCATCAACTATCGGGCGGCGAACAATCAATGGCAGCACTTGCCTTGATTTTCGCAATACAGGATTATGATCCTAGTCCATTCTACTACTTCGATGAAGTTGACCAAAATCTTGACGGGTATAATGCTGAAAGAATTGCTAAGATGTGTAGTGAACGTTCAAAGAGAGCTCAATTCATCATGGTAACGCTGCGCAAGGTTTCATTGCGCTTAGCTGACCACCACATCGGGATTACACACGGTGGCGATGGATGTAGTCGTCGTATTGTTGATTTCGATAAGGAAAGAGCATTGGAATTGGGTGCTAAGGCTTGGAAAGAAGCGAATGAAGCATCTGAACAAAACCAATCACGTATCGATGAAGCAGCAGCGGCCTCGATTGAGATGCCATTAGTACCTGATTCATTGGAAGCCCCTAGTTCACTAGGAGGTATATTGTCACTTTTGAATGATAATTTGTCACAAAGCGATGAAGAATCAAGCACTCTTGCATCTTTGAGTGAACGAACTGCCGATATGACTGAAGATATTGAAGAGAGGGTAGAAGTCACTAAGGCAATATTGGCAGAAGAAGATGGCGAGGCTGAAGTTGAGCAAACACAAGTTGTTGGCGAAGAGGAAACCTTGGAGTGAGAATAATGGCGCAACACCAGGCTGTTTTGGATAAATGGTTCCTCAGGCAGGATATCATCGACCAATTACTGGAGTCAGGTGAAGAAAGTGATGAAGCTCAGTCTTTTAGTGACCGCATTATTGATATTGCAAAAACTGAAGAAGCCGAACATCAAAGCCTCGAAGACCCTTTCGATCGTTCTGTAGCGTTAGTTCTATCATTGGTTAGAGAAGAGGGTTTAGATGCCTGGAATATCGATTTATCGGCATTCTTGAAAGTATTTACTGCAAGAGTAAAATCGCAAGCATCCGGATTAGATTTACCTGCCTGTGGCCGATTAATCCGTCTTTCGTGGGAAGTGTTGAATCATCAAGCAGCAATATTGTTTGAAAGAGTTCAACGCGCTGATGAAGAAGACGATTGGGATGATGAAATGGAATTCGGCTGGGAAGCAGAATACGATGATGAAGCATTTTTCTTTACCAATACTGTCCTCGAAGGTGGTGCAGACTCTGTTTTACCTTCACTATTTGGTGAGAGAGTTCGTAGGGCAGAAGGACGACCAGTGACTCTTGGTGAATTGTTATCTGCATTCAAGGATGCAGCTGATGATGCAGAAGAATTGAAATTAAGAGAGATCAATAGAATTGCCCACGAAAAAGAATTATCTGAATACTTATCCAACATTGGTGGCAGAATGCACAATGAAGACCTAGAAGGTGATATCGAGCGCTGTTGGCGAGCATTGAGACAAACATGCCTCAAGGCCGGTTCCAATAATGTGCCAGTTACTGATGTGATGGGGGAATTGAAACTAATCCTGGAACAAACATATGGTTCAGTGCCAGAAGGGTATCAAGATGAAGCAAAGGTCTCTTCTTTTATTGCAGGTTTATTCCTGACACACCGTGGAATTGCTAGCATTTACCAAGATACTGTCCCGGATGGGGTAATCTATCTTGAAGACCTAAGACCAAATAACAATTTTGCTGAGATCATTGAAATGATAAAATCGGAGCAGGAACAAGAATCTATTCGTATCCAAGAACAAGTTACAGGTTCGCAAAGCCACGCTGACAACTTGGTGGATAGGGCTAAGAAAGCGAAACTGAAGGAAGAAAGATCATTGAAAAAGGCAGCAGAATTATTGCAAGCAGAAGAGGCCGTTGAAATTGTGTTGGGACCAGAACAAGTACAACATATTACAACTCAAGAAAATGCTGTTGAGTCAGATAAAAACAATCCAGATAATATTGAGGAATCATTAGGTAACCACGAGTGGTTAGTGGAGTAAGGAGTTATTTACATGAGTGAGTTACCATTGGAATCATTACTCGAAGCAACATTGTTCGGAGCAGGTCGTTCAATGACGATTTCAGAGTTATCGGAATCATTAGGGTATGATGAAGAAGAGATGATAGATTCTCTTAATTCACTTAGAGCCACCTTGAAGCGGCGCAGAGGCGGCGCTCTACAAATCGCAGAAATTGGTGACCGCTGGGCGATTGAAGTCAAACCACAAATTGCAGATCATCTACCTAAAGAAGCAAGAACTGAAATTCCTCAAAAGTTACTCAAAGCCGCAGCTCTAATCGCATACCACCAACCTATGGCCCAATCAAGATTAGTTGAGTTATTGGGGCAAAAAGCATATGATTACGTCCGAGAACTAGCGCAATTAGGAATGGTTGACCGAAGAAAAGATGGAAATACCCGCAGATTGATCACCACTCGAAGATTTTCGGAATCCTTTGGTTGCCCATTTACTCAAAGAAAGAAGGTCAAGGCATGGTTTAGGGAGCAGGTTCAATCATCTGGTATGCTAGATGGGATGGTCGGTGCTGAAACACTGCTGGAAGAAGAGGACATCGACTTGACAGTACAATCAACTCTACCCATTTTAGAACAAGCAGAAGAATGAAATTATTCATTTCTTAGTTGTTCAAGTAACTCTTGGACTTTAGTTTGAGTTTTAGGACCAGTGAAAGCCTGTAATCGTTGTGCGATGATTCCGACTTCGTCATCTGAAGCGCCTGCGCTAACCGCCATATTGCGAGAATGTAGTTTCATATGGCCAGCTTGAATTCCGCTGGTTGATAGTGCTCTAAGAGCCCCTAAATTCTGTGCCAATCCAGATGCTGTGATGACGCCTGCTAATTCTTGAGCGGAATCGACGCCGAGGATAGCCAAATTAGCCCTAGCAACAGGGTGCACCTTACTCGCTCCTCCGACAATTCCTACGGCCATTGGAGTCTCAATAGAGCCCACAAGGTCGCCATTCTCGTCCTGCACCCATTGTGTCATTGATGAGTATATTCCTGATTGATGAGATGCCCAAGCATGGCATCCTGCTTCTATTGCTCTCCAATCCTGGCCACAGGCTACAGAAACGCTACTGATGGCATTCATCACCCCTTTGTTATGTGTGACGGCCCTAAATGGGTCTGCAATGGCGAAATGATATGCTTCCAATATACCTGTAATGACCTGCAATCCATTTTCACGAGTTCCATCATCTGATAACTCTTCAGCAGTAAAAGTAGCCTCAACTCTTGCTAATCGATGTGCTGCGAGGTTGGATAGTATCTTCAAATGGACTCTTCCACCGGTTAGTCTTTCAACTTCCGGGGCAATTAGTTCGGCCATTGTATTAACTGCATTTGCACCCATAGCATCCCTTGTATCAACTAAAATGTGCAATATTAGCATTGGGCCAGATAGGCTTTCAATCACTCTCAATTCAATTTCTTTGCATCCACCACCTAGTTTGATCATCGTACTTGGTCTGTCGTTACATATTTTCATCAATGCATCTTTGGAATCTTCAATAATTGAAATCGCAGATGGAATATCGGTTAAATCTAGAATCTGTAATTGTCCAATCATCATTGGGCCGTCATTATTTGTGCGGAAACCACCTCTAGAAAGGCAACGCTTAGCCATATTGGATGCTGCAGCAACAACACTCGATTCCTCTAAACAGAATGGTATTAGGTAGTGTTTTCCATCGATAACAAAGTTTGTTGCCACTCCAACAGGCAAGGACATAGTTCCAATCACATTCTCGATCATATTGTTAGCAGCATCTTCAGATAGCTCTCCATGGGCTGCCAGTGCATCGATTTGCTCTTGGCTTAGGTTTGCTGCTTCGGCCACAATTTGCCTACGTTCGGCAACAGATAGGCGGAAAAAACCACTGAGGCGACTATTTTCAACAGACATATTGCTTCCTCTGTGCTGAGCCACTAATCTCAATCACATCAAGACATCGCTTGATTAGGTCTAGATGTGTTGTTTTTGTATTTCTTAGATACTTCATTTATTAACGCGTTTAACGCTTCACCTAACGCGTTAACCATGCGTTAAGGTTGCGTTAATTGCCCTTATATGGTCTAAAATTAGTGCTATGGTGATTTGATTAACATGTGTTAACACGTCTGCGGGACCTATTGATTAGGTCAAACAATAAATACCCATTGTGAATTGCTCGGGGTATGCGGATAGAAGGTAAAGAGATCGAACTTCCTCTCTTATTCCAGAACCCATTTTCTACATCACCCCTAGAAGAAGGCCAAAAAAGCCTCTTAGTGGGGCGTAGGGAGGTATTTGATAGCCTCGCCCAACATATCCATTTCTGTTCAACTAGGCGTATTTTGATGGTAGGTAGTGTTGGTTCAGGCCGGACTTCATTGTTGAGATGTTTAGGAAAGGAGGCGCCACTTTCGCTACACTTAGACCATATTCATGCATCTGCTCCCGCTAAAAGTCTGTTGGAATCATTATATTTGGAGTTAGTTGGCCCTAATATTCCTTCACATTATACGGCGATCGTTTCAGAAATGGTTGAAACGAGTAAATCTTTCACTGGCAAACTGCCATTGGTGGTAATCGATGTTCCTACGGTTGATTCTGCAGTTCTAAATGTGGCACTAAGAGATACTTTGCCAGTAATTGAACGATTACAGGTTTTGATGGTAGTGGTGTTGGACCATAAACAAAAAGCGCATTTACCAGAAGCGGTATTGAAGAGGTTTGACATGGTGAATACACTGAATCCGCTAAGTGTTGAGTCAATTCAAGAGCTGGTTAATCTGAGAATACGTTCGGCTTGTAGTACCCAGTACACATTCCCAAAAGAGGATGCTGAGCACCTATTAGCCATAACAGACGGCCTTCCTGCCTCGATTATCAGGGTGATGAGGGATGCAGTAGACAACAACAGGATGGCCCAAAATCAAGGGGCTCAGAATAATATAAATCACATTTCACATGACAGAAAGGGATTCGATACGAGTGCAATACTGCCTACACAACAACCGGAAGCATCTACAACAGGCATTTTCACCTCTAAGCATGACCTATCTACCAATGATTTGGCGCCAGAGCCGAGTATTGAGGAAAATAGTGATGATGCCAAATTAGACGCATCTACGGTAGATAATGACCAACCTGATATTTTTGGTGGATTGATGGATGAACTAGGAGACGAATACGTCGAATCGATTGAAAAAGCAATAGATTCTTCAGAAGATGCCGGCGTAGAGGTCATGGATGCTTCCACTCCTTGGCAATCTAGGCCACAAAACGATGAACTGAACCCTGAAACAACGCAAGATGATGATTACCAAGAAATACATGGCCCAGGTGGTTCACTTTCTGGATTTGATTTAGATTTGGATGATTTGGGCAGTTCAAAGGATAACGACGCTCCTCTAAAGGAAACACCATTTGATGTTTATGATAGTGATGAGATCAACAATGAAACAACTAAGCCAATACCAGTGGAAATGACAGGAATGTTCGGCTCATTGGTCGGAAGAATGAGAGAGGCACCAGAGAAATCACCTCAAAACCCGGATGATTATGAACAATCAGCAGCTGTAAAAGGGACAGAATTGTGGGTGGCCAAAGATTCTAACCTAATCGATGAACCAAGCGATGAGGAATTAGAAGGAGATGGTACAGCGATGCTGCATGACGAAACAGGTTACATGAGTGACGATGTAGGTGCTCCAATAGAAGCCGAAACTAGTGATGAAAGTAATTACCAAGATGCGGAACACTTGGGATTAGATTCTGGATTTGTGTCAAAAGGTGATATGAAAACATTCTCACATCTAGTTAATGCACTTCAAACCGCTTTGCTAGCACCACAAAAACAAGATGGCACGATCGATCGAAGGAGATTGATAGATGCACTTACGAGTTTGAGGCAACCAAAGGTGGGAGAAAGAATCGATCACCCATTAAACCCGAGTGTATTATCCAATTTATCACCTCATGAGGCAGTTGTTGTTGCAACAGCAAATGAAAGAAAATATTCTCCATCAGACCAAGAACTATTACAAGAATTAAACATAAAAAGGGCTAGATTGTCCCAAATAAGTAATCGCTTACATAAAGGGGGCATCCTAAACGCTCGTAAAGTTGGAAAAAGCCGACTGTTCACATTAACTCAATCTGCAAGAGCCCAATTGACCGCATGGAATATGATGGGAGGTGAGTTCTAATGGCTTGGGAGATCACTTGGTCCAAACAAACACCAAGCATTATTTCGACCATCGCAGCAAGCGAAGGTGGATTAGTTGTTAGTAGCGGCTTAAACTTATCTTTCTATGAGCACGATGGCAGTGAAAGATGGTCTGTCGATATGCCATTCAAAGTTCATGCAATTGATAGTGGTCAAGGCCTTCTTGGAGTATTAGCAGCACATGGATTCTATGTTATGTCGACGAGAGATGGTTCATTACTCCACGAAGGCCGAAGTAGCCCTGGAGGATTTACTGGAATAAAAGCGAGGCCTGGTGGAGGTTGGGTCTTATCTGGTAGAGATGGAAACATGCATCTTTTCTCACAGGAGGGGAGAGGAATTCGTCGTATGGACAGTGGAATGGTCAGGAGATTACTTGGCTGGCTGGATAGAGAGCATTTGATGTGGCAGGCAAGTGATGGAAGGATTTGGTGCGGTAGATTGACCGGTTCTGACAAGAAAAGGTGCCTTGAAGACAGAATTTGGAGTTGGTCAAGCGAATTGGTAAATGGCAGAATCATATTACAATCCAGCGATGGTAGTTTGTGGCAAGGTATTCCTCATCCATTCGGATGGGATGATTTGATCCGACTTGAACAAGACTCGATTGAAGCCATGGAAGGAATAAACAGTGCTGATGGCTGGTGGGTATTGGGCATTGAAGGGCGCCTCTATCATATATCAAGGACATTGGAAGAAGATGTTGAAACCCTTGGTGAGTCTATGAACTTAGGAGACCTACTCGTTGGCCTTACACCAGATTCAATGGTCACAGCAACACGTTCAGGGTTAATCCGTAAATGGTCTGCACCGCATCTAGCACAGTCCGAACGAAAAGGACGATTTGAGGCTGCAGCAGAGGCAGCAATGGCAAGAAACTGGGATGAAAGAAAAGACTTATTCATCCGAGCTCAAACTGCAGAAGATGAAGGAAAATTATCGATAGCAGTGGAATTGTATGGTGCTCTAGGACGTAAAGAAGATGTTCGCCGCCTATTGCAAAGGCAAAAGGAGGGTGGAGAATGAGTGATGAACTTATTGAACTCACAGAAGAAAGGGTATTGCATTATCTTGATATTACCAAAAGAGCAAGAAAAAAAGCAACACCACTCCATCCAGAAGGTAGTGATCAATCCGCACAATTAGCGATAATGATGAGGATGGCGGATGATTATTCCTCTGATGCGCATCACTTTTTGAAGATTGGAGATAGAGTAAGGGCCTTTGGAGCAATAAATTATGCTCATGCTTGGATAGATGCAGCTGTAAAATTAAGATTATTAGATGGGCATGACGATGATGTCTTATTCACTCTGCCTTAGACTCAAATCTTATTTTGGGCTAAATCTGCAAACATTGTAATCGCTGAAACAAGAGATTCAGAGCCTAGATCATATTCAATCTCTTATTTTTTGAAACTTCTATTACAGAAATACCTGCTTCAAAAAGTCGACGCTTCAATTCTCTGTCAACGGTTAAAACAGGAATGCCTTCATTTTTTGCGAATGAGAATATTTGGTCATCAGGATGGTTTCCGGAATCTTCAGGTGCATCGATCATTATCGTTTTTGCCTTCAATAATGGTAGCAATAGTGACTTTTTCTTAGAGCGCTGGGAATTAACTTTGTCTAATTCCTTATCAACATCAGGCAATAATAGAAGTTGGCTTGGTCCCACTAACTGCATCAATGCCCCATCAATATTGATTCCAGCATCAATCACAGCAACCCAGCCGCACGCATCAACAATTATTCTCTGCACATTTCACTGCTGAACAGCAATCTTTGATGAAATGTGCGTTTGTTGGCACGGTTATTGTATCGTTCCGTAGCCAATTAGTCTCCAGCGTGAACCGACACGGCGGGACAAAGAAACTCTTTGACCTACATCAGCACAAATTGGAAGTCTTAATTCAAGACCAGTACGTGTTTTCTCAGCATTCTTAGTCACTCCAACCGATGTTGCAGTAGCGACATTTAGCATCAACATTTCGTTATTGCGTAGTGGCTGTATCTTCTCAGGTTTTTCACCCTCTCCAGCCACCATATTATTCATCAGACTTACAGAAATCTCGATTCTTGAGCGTACTTCAGGTAAATCTCCCTTCTTGGCAACGACTTGTCCGCTCAAATTATCAGCGGTTGTGATACTCGGGTCTAGTTTAGTTGCCATGCCACACAGGCCACCAGCGTGCATCTTTTTCAAATTCAATCCACCGCCTTGCATACTGCTAATAACCGCTTCAATCGGTTCCCATGTAGATTTGTTACCCTTCTCAATTTTACGTCCAGGTCCTATGATGACTTCATCACCGTCACTGAATTCACCTTCGACAATACTTCCTCCAATAACTCCGCCTCGTAGTTTACTTGGGCGTGTTCCAGGTCGGTTGATGTCAAAAGAGCGTGCTACATGCATGATAGAACGCTTGTCCTTTGAACGGTCAGGAGTTGGAATTGTTTGTTCAATAGCATCGATTAGGATATCAAGATTGACATCATGATGGGCTGAAACAGGAATTACAGGGGCGTTTTCTGCAATTGTTCCTTTCAAAAAGGCCTTAACTTCTTGGTAAGACTCTAAAGCACGTTCTTTACTTACTAAATCAATTTTATTTTGAACAATAACAATATTTTCAATCCCTGCGATTTCCAAAGCCATCAGATGTTCTCTGGTTTGAGGCTGCGGACATGTCTCATTAGCAGCAACCATCAACATCGCTCCATCCATAATAGATGCTCCAGTGATCATTATTGCCATCAAAGTCTCGTGACCAGGTGCATCCACGAAGGAAACAACTCTTTGCAGTTCATTTTCAATATCATCTCCGCCATCAGGCCTTCGACCTGTTGCGTAGTATTGCCCTTTTTTGGTTTTGTAGAATGCTGTGTCAGCATATCCTAATTTTATTGAAATGCCGCGCTTTCTTTCTTCTGAATGGGTATCGGTCCAAACTCCGGAAAGAGCTTGAGTTAGAGTTGTTTTTCCATGGTCAACGTGACCTACAAGACCAATGTTGATTTCAGGTTGAGAAGGAAGCGTTCTTGCCATTCTTCCCTACTCCTCAATTTACGAAATCCCTCTCGGGTTTCACTCCGATGCTTCTTCGCTTCCAGAAGAAGTTATGTCAGCAAGGCTCTTATTGCCTGCTTCAGTTACTTTCAAATTGATTTGACGAGTGTCTTGGGTAATAGTGTTACCACGGAAGTTTCTACGCTTGCGTAGTCCGTCTAATTTGTAGCGGAAACGCTTCTTTTCTCCACCCTTGCTCTTGAATACTAGAGAGTGTCCCTTGAATCCAGTAGATGCAGTGACCAGAATTGATTGACGGGAACCGCCTTCAAGGTCACGGCGAAGAGGAGTTCCAGTTTTATCTGAACCACCAGTGATTTGCAACTTGAAACCAGAAAGGGTTTTTTCTCCCTCTCCAACGAAAATACCGTCAATGGTATCTCCAATTTTTCTACCCAATAATTGAGCATGATTATTTCCACTAATCTTCAATGAGTAAGACCTGCCATTATTATCAGGATCTGTATCATTGACGACGGCGACGAATTCTCCTTGTTGTCCAACTGCCATATTCACACCACTTAGAATAACTCGCCGACAAGAGACCCATATTTAGGCTAACCGCATAGGCATGGCAGTGCATTTAGCGTCGTAGTCGCTTAGGAAGTAGCAATTCAAGGCGACTTGAGAGGTCCGCTGGCAGGTGATATGGCATACTCAAATGAGTTGTTCTACCCCTTCCACCGCTAACGTTTGAAACCTTAGAATCAATCAACTGCTGCTGTTCTAGGAACTTTATATATTTCCAAATCGTTGTGTGACTCTTTTGTTTCTGATCATATTCTTCGCAGACTACAGCATAGAGAGATTCAACATCACCCATCGACATAGTCTCTTCAGTTTTCAATCTCCTGCACAATGCTAGGAGAACCAACATTTGGTGAGCCGAAAGGTCATCAACAACTTCTAACTTGACTCCGAGTTGTAATGCGACACCATCGTTTGGTTCATGAATATCTTCGACCAATATCTCTCTTGCACTTTGCGCATCCTGCCTAAATTCACAACGTTCCACAGCTGCAGAAAGTAATTCAATTCCTCTTCTAGCATCACCACTTGGGCCAGCCTTTTCTGCGATTAGTCGGATAATCTTAGATGAAAATGTCCCACCTACTAGGGAGTATTCTGCTCGTTGGTTGATAATCTGTTCAATTCCATCAACTGTATATGGTGGGATCATGATATGATTTGTACTACCCATTCTCGATATTACAGCGGTTTCTAATAGGTCTAGAACCTGCTCTTGGCTAATTATAATCAAAGATAATGTACCCTTTCCCGATTGGTCCTCATCAATTCTTAGAAGTTGGTAAAGAAGGTCATCACCAGAACGCCTCAACATATGGTCAACTTCATCTAATACAACGATTAAGTGAGCAGAATCTCTTCGGACTAATTTACGTAGGCTAATCAATAATTCTCCCATTGAAAGTCCCCTATCAGGGTGACCGGGGTCTAATTTGTGAAGGATTCGTTGGACGACTCGCATACTGGTAGATGCATTTCGGCAATTTATTTGAACAGATTTTATTTGCCTTTTATTTGCCAAATGTCGTTGAATGTCTCTACAAAATGTTGCGGCTAAAACTGTTTTACCACAGCCCACTGGGCCAGTAATAACTGCACGTCCAGCCCCATCAGGATGTGATAAGGTTGAAAATTTACTTGCTAATTGCTTCTGAATGTCATCTCTACCAACCAATTCATCTGGCATGTAATCAAAATCTAGACCTTCTGGATTGGCTAGGACGAAACCCGCTCCAATTCGGTCAAGGTAGTTACTCATAACAAAGGAAGGCTCTCGTCAACCGTTATTGAACATAGGGGCAGTTGAAGCAAGGAAAAAGCAAATTATTTTGAGTTCTATTATTTTCAACTCAAGGAATTTCATCAAATTGGTAACCTAATTCCCATTGTTTTTCACCAAGTGCGACCTCTAACTCAAACGGAGTTAGCAATGGCTTCCTATAGCGTACCGCATCATCTATGGCGATTCTTGGGCATGCGGTATTAACAAATGCATCAACCGGATAGAAGTCTATCAGTTCTGGACCGATATGTTCCAATGCCAATAAGTAACCTTTCTTACCATGCTTCTCTAACATTCTTTTCATCCTTAAGGCAAGAGTACGACGCATCTGGCCAGGCTTTTCACCTATAAGAATTCCAAAACTTTGTGCGTTATCACAGGCCATAATGAGTCCAAAACGTTGCCTTAGTATCCTCTCAATTCTTTCAAGAGACATCTCTTTTGCATCTCCACTATATGGGTCTAGCATTGCAAGTGGTTTTCCAGTGTGCAATACTAATCCGATCGGATGAAAATCCCCACTACCTAGGAATAAGTAATGCCCAATATCATCTTGGTCACCTGAATAATTACATCCTAGAACTTGTCCTGGGAAGGATAGACGAGCTCCACCTAGTGGAATTGTTACATCATAACCGGCTTTCTCTAAACGGTCATGGAAATCTGGCAATAAGTGCAGGTGTTGAATTGAACCAACTAATCCTAATTTTGTACCGGTGAGAGGTGATAGACGGCCAACTGCATCCAAAAACTTCTCTTGAGCATCTTCTGTACTGAGTTCAACAGGGTTTTCTTGGTCTAAAAGACGCTTCTTTGCCATTGCTCGGTGATTTTCTAGGAAAGGTATCACTGGAGTTAATTCAGGGTCTCCATCATAGGTTACATCAATAAATTGTGTCGGCATACCCGATTCGATATTCATTTGGCTATGTCCCATATGCGCTACCAATTCAACCCCCATCATCTTCATCTTGTCATGAACAAGGTCACAGGCACCATAACATGGGTCTGCTGCAAGTATTACTTTTGCACTTGTTTCAGTTTCAATCTCATCCATCATTTCTAAGGCTTGAATTTTCAATCCTTCCGGAAGTTGAAGAGCAATTAATCGGTGGTCACTGGTACGGATTCTTTCCATCAACTCAGTGAGTTCAAAATCGTGGTGGTCTAAGTCCATGAGGTTCCCCTATTTGCTGGGGCAATAACCCCCTTCATCAAACCATGCTTTTTTGAAACGGTTCATTCAGTCAAGAATAACAATATTTGCTCCGTCCATTTCAAGACGAACTAAAGATTCAATTTTGATGCCTGGATAATCAGTTTGAAGTGATTTCAGACCTGGACCCTTTTCTACAACAGTTATGATGTGCACTATTTCTGCACCAGTTTTTTCAATTCCTTTGATAATCGCCCGAAGAGTCCCTCCGGTTGATAAAACATCATCGACAATAACAACTTTCTCACCAGCCTTGATATCATTTAGGAACATTTCACCCTTTGAATAACCAGTTGATTGATCTATTACGACTTCTCCTTCAAGACCATATGACCTTTTCCTTACCACCACTAATGGTTTTCCTGAACTGATGCTCAATGGAGCGGTAAGGGGCAAACCCATAGCCTCTATTCCAAGAATCAAATCCACATTATTCCAATCTATTGCTTCTAAGCACAAATCTGTAACTGCGGATAGGACTTCAGGGTCCAATCTAGGAACTCCATCTGTGAGTGGATGAATGAAATATGGGTAATCGCCTTTCCAAATAACTGGTGCATTCTGCAAACTGCTTCGGAGTCGTTGCATTGCATCCGCCATATTGGATGCCCACCGATGGTAGGGTATCACCTTTGTCTCAAAGTTCAGAAATATATTCTATGTATTCGTCTGGTTCCAAGAGTGTTTCTAAATCAATCTCGTGAGGGTCGAGTAGGATAATCCATCCTTGGTCATATGCTGATTCGTTAACAATATCTGGATTGATTTCTACTTCACCATTTACTTCGGCGATTTGTCCAGAGAACGGTGATGGGAATGAAAGTTTTTCATCGGTGGTCCAAATTGAGAACATATCAGCGCCGAACTCTTCTACTTCCAATCCGGTTTGTGGTAATACGACTCGTAAAACTTCACCGTGTTCAACAGCCAAATATTCACTGACACCAATCATCAGTCTGTCGTCTTTCTCTTGATACCAAAGGTGGTTAGTAGAGTATTTTCTATTATGTGCAATGCTAAATTCAACAATATCGTCATCCATTCTGCAATTCCCCTTAAAACGCCGCACAAATTATCATATATCAACACATGGATGAATCGCATTTCTAATTAATCGTGCAAACGGATTAAGAAAGCGAGCCCTTTGGCATTGACGGGTAGGGTCATGGATTTCGCACAAACCGATGAACAGGAGATGATTAGGGACTTAGTTCGCGACTTTGCAGAGACTGTATTGGCACCCACGGTTGGTCACCGAGACCAAAATCAAGTCGCCCCGAGCGAGGAGTGGAAACAATTCCTAGAATACGGCCTCCAAGGGGTAACTGTTCCAGAGGAATATGGAGGTTCACCGGTTGACGATGTATCAGAATCAATAATAATTGAAGAATTGGCTAGAGTCGATCCTTCTTTTGCTGTAATGTACTGTGTTCATGTAGGATTATGCTGTAAAACCATTGCATTACACGGTAATGAACAACAGAAGAAGAAATATTTACCACGTTTGGCTGAAGGTGAAGTTGGAGCATATTCATTGAGCGAAGCTGGTGCTGGCACCGATGCTGCAGCAATGACATGTAAAGCAAAGTTGAGTGATGACGGCACTCATTACATTTTAAACGGAGAGAAAATGTGGGTGACAAATGGAATTCAAGCAAAAATTATTGTATTGTTTGCAAAAGATGTTGACCATTCTGATTACGGCGTAAAGAGGCACGGTGGAACTACTGCATTCATCGTAGAGTCAAGTTTTGAAGGTTTTTCCGTTGGAAAGAAGGAGGACAAGTTAGGGATTAGAAGTTCGGACACTTGCACTCTCATTTTACAGGATTGCAAAGTTCCGATTGAAAATGTGATCAAGCAGGTAGGAAATGGTTTTCCTATTGCCATGAACGCATTAGATAATAGCCGAATTGGTATTGCAGCACAAGCATTAGGTATATCTCAGGGCGCATTCGAATCCGCACTAAAATATGCTCATGAAAGAGAGGCATTTGGCAAGCCAATTGCCCACCATCAAATGATTATGGCATATTTGTCAGATATGGCCACCAGGATAGATGCTTCGCGATTATTGGTATACAAAGCAAGTTGGGCTAAACAACAGCATTACGAAAATGGTGGGCCAAGACATTCTAAGGAAGCGAGCATGGCAAAACTATTCGCAGGTGATACAGCAATGTGGGTTAGTGAACGAGCGATTCAAGTCTTAGGTGGATATGGATACACCAAAGAATTCCCAGTTGAAAGATTCTTTAGAGATGCTAAAATAACTCAAATATATGAAGGAACACAAGAAGTACAACGTATTGTGATCGCTCGTGCATTACTTTGAATCAGGATTCTCTTGCATCAGTTCCAGCAAGCTTTGCTATTTTCAAACCGCTTGACCAAGATACTATTTTTGCATCTGCCACAACGGTTTCTCCTTTTAGGAACTTCGTGACTACATCATTTTCACTCTTTGGAAGCATTATCGCTACCTTGTATGGTCCGCCATCAAGTATTCCTACAATTGAATGTCCTCCACGATAGTGGTCGGTTACCATCAAAGTTCTTTCAATTCTTTCCACCTTAATGGTACACATGCTACTCTTGGCTTTTGCAATAATTGCTCTTTCTTCAGATGATAATCGCGAAGAATACAATTCTTCAATAAGTTTCTCATTAGTAGTATTTATATTTCCATCTAAAATCACACTTGAAGACTCTTCAACATCCATAGTTTCTGCAATAGCAATTGGACTTTCAACGGCTTGCTGCGGAGGTATTTCTTCCTCCACGTTGTCAATTTCTTCAAAAACCTCATCAATATCAAGTTCTTCTTCTACTACTGTAACAACAGAGTCCTCCGACGGGGATGGTTCTGGTGTAACGACGTTATTTTCAAAGCCCATTTCTTCTAAGAATGCCCACCATTCTTCAACGGTGACTTCACCATCTTGATTTGCATCTAATATCTCAAAGATTGTGGTGACGACCCAAGGAGGAGGAGGAGTTCCAGTCATTTTGACAATTAACAGCATTATTTCAGATTCTGTAATGATCCCATCAGCATCAGAATCGAGCATTTGTGTTAGTTGTGGAATCGAATATCCAGCTTTAATTAGCGATTGTCCAAAATTTTTCCTTATCATATCGACCATGGGGTTTTCAGAGGTCTTTTGTTCAATTGTGTCTACAACTGATGAGGAAGCATTTGCAATCGCACTCCTTGCATTTTGGGTTGCTTTTTGTTGTAATTCTTCTTTTGAATTATTAATTTGAGTTGCAACCCCAACAGTACCTGCAGCAGCGGCAGCAGCAGCCACATCTCCTATGGAGAAAGACTGGCACCAAGCCGAAATAGATTGATTAGACTCTAAAAGGGATAGCGTTTGCATGCGGTTTGAAGGATTTATTTTGATGCCATATTGGGCAGCAATAATTCCAAGTTGGCTGTCGGATAAAGCAGATAATTGTCCATTGCTTTTGGCAAAAGAGTTTTCAATTTCAGCCTTTATTGCTTGCAATTCACTATAACTCATACCACTCATTGAAAAGCCTCGTTGATATTTTTAGTTTGAAAGGACTTTGTTCATTATCTTGTTGGTATTGGTAATGAGATTAAAAAAACCAAGAATAATAATTAAAATGCATTTTCTCGTCGCTTGTTTTCATGGAAATTGTACCTTAGGCCACTCATTTCCGTCACTATTTTGCCATACAAGTGTAGACAATATTTGAATCATTTCTTGTTCCGATTGAATATCTCTCTCAATTTGAATACGATGTAGCCATGATTTCAAATTGCCCAATTTAGGTCCACGAGTAATAGCGGTCAAATTCATCAACTGATTCCCATCTAATATTGATTTACCAGAAAACTTTAGTGGCGGTAATTCAGAAGATTTGTCAATTAATTGTTCAATTTCTTGTAGACTACATTCATCCATAGACCCTTGTGGCAGGCGAATTGAGAATTTTCTTATTAGGTATTCCAGTTGCAAATGATTCGCTGCTTCTTCACCCAGTACATAGCGATGCACTCTTATTTCACCAATCGCATTGTTTGGAACATAGCCCATACGAGAAACAATTCCAATTACAGAATCGCGTTCATATTTAGATACTTTCAAATTATTCAGCAAGTCTGGTATTTGGTTTCTATCTGTTTCACTGAGTAGAATTGAAAATACTGCTAAATAATCTGTCTCATTTAGTGTAAATTCAGAAATGGCTTCAAAAATTGGACTTGCTAGGTTCCATTCAGTATTCAAAACGATCTCTAGAACTTCATCCTTGAGCATTAAAGCAAGCACAAGAGATACATTTTTCCCTGAAAGAATCTTCTTAAATTCACTCCATATCCGTTCTGGTGCAACATTTGATAGCATTCTTCTTTTTTGTGATAATGCTTGAGCAAGGTTATTGTCGGGATACCAAATTCCGGCTTCATTACGGTCCATGAATCGATATGCCCGCATTATTCTTAACCCATCTTCGGCCAACCTTAGAGATGCATGACCGACAGCACGCAGTACCCCGCGTTCAAGGTCAAGAAGCCCATTGTGAGGGTCATGTAATATCATTCTAGAGACATCTATCGCCATCGCATTGATTGTGAAATCTCTTCGCTGCAAATCTTGTTCTAAACTTGTTCCCCAATTTACTACCTCTGGCCGCCTACCATCAAGATACTGCGACTCAGTACGAAGAGTTGTACATTCGTACATCGAATCACCACCTCGCAATGTCAATGTCCCAAATACAACGCCTGTTTGGATTGCATCAGGAAATAATGTAAGCATTTTTTGTGGAGTTAGATCCACTGCCAAGTCAATATCGGTGACATCAGTTCCAAGCATAACATCTCTCGGCGCACCACCGACTATCCAGACTCCGCCACCAGCTTCAGCAATAGTATTGATAATTAACAACAATTTAGAATCCAAATTTTGAAGCCATTTGGTCATATTAGGGGGACATTGTTGCGCGGCCACATCAGAATGAGTGCCTTCCTTTGGCCAATCTGATAGTCCTTCCATAGTATCCCCTCCGGTGTTGTTCAAGTCCAAGTGCGCCAAAGCATTATCGCAGGTTGAAGATTGGCAAAGCCATGATGTGGGACGAAAGTGATGTGCGGCTGGTCCCTCTAGAGTGGCTTAAAGCGCATGAACACATAAAACCTAGAAATAGGGATAAACTCCTTGATATGACCAAAAGATGGCAAGGATATACTAAACCGCTCATCGTTGATCAACTAACAGGTGCAATTCTTGACGGACACCATCGCCATGCAATTGCAGGGATACTTGAATTGAAAAGAATACCAGTTATTTGTGTAGATTATTTAGGTGATGAAAGCATTACTGTGGATGTTTGGCCTGGCTGTGAGAGGGATTCTCTTTCCAAGCAAGATGTATTGGAGATGAGTTTGTCAGATGACTTGTTTCCGCCAAAAACTAGCCGCCACACAATTGCAGACCACCTTCCCCCAATCCATATATCTCTACAAATATTGAGGTTAGAGAGTAATGCTCAACCTTGACGTGTAGCGATATAATTGCGCCACTTTTGATTACCTTTTCCTTCTAATTTTACTTTGTGTTGAATCTTATTAATCATCTTGACATCAACCGATTTAACCACACCTTCATGGCTGTAAATAATATTGGCCATCTTTTCATTCTGCCCCTTCAGGGAACTGTTCAGTTTTTTATTTGAATCAGTTCTTCTTCCATTTATTGCAATTATTTCATCACCAGGCATCAATAACTCACGTACTGGCGAGCCTGTTTGATGAGTTGTAACAATTATTTTCCCTCCAGAATCTTTGATGGAAACACCTAACCAAGCATTTTCTAAGTTATTTTGTTGATCTTCCTTTTTGACATCGCTAACCAATTTCAAAGAATAATATTTACATGCTTTCTCAACATCTGGTAATTGACGGTTTTTCATTAATGAATCGAGCATAGTCCCCAATCTAGAGCCCCCATCGATTGAAGTTAATGCCTTTCTTATATCACCATAAGTCACTCCAAGTTGGACTGCAGAATCATATTCTATAGCATGACGCTTGCATAATTCAACCATCAGATCACAGATTCCAGTGTTTCCTTTTGAACGTCGCTGTAATTCAGCATCTAGACAAAAAATAGCAAGTTCACCTTCATTGTAATAAGAGATTTGAGTCTCTCTAGAGAATGAATGCCCCCGGTATAAATGAGTCCAAGCATCATGACTTGATTCACTCAAAGATTCAAATTGCATACCATTCCTTGTGGTGGTACGCTTCATTTTTCTCATCCAATCTTTGCGCCAGTCTTTTTCAGACCATGCACCTGAGCGTACACAAATCATATCTCCTAGCCACGAAGTACATCCTTCAAACCACCAAAGTAATTCGGTATGTGCCTCTCTTTGCAAATCATAATCGATGAAATTCCTTGGCCTCAATCGTTTTACATTCCATTGATGTAGGTATTCATGGGAAAACAAACTAACTAAATCCATATATTGATCAGCATGATTTGGCATTAAGCATTGACGGGGCATCATTGATGTTTGTGAATTTAAATGTTCTAATCCACCTCGTGAGTTCTCAGTTAATTGAATGACGGTGACGTAATTATCCCATGGGGGTATACCGAACAAAGCATGATGTTCTTTGATGACTTTATTCATATCTAGTTTGAATTTCTCAAGCATCTTTTGATCGATTGGATGACCTCCACTATCCCATAATTTGAGGATATGGTTACGACCATCTACTTTCCAACAAATATTTTCATTTTGATTAGCTTCAATTATCCCATCTAGCAGTTCGTCACGGTTGGGTGCGGAAAACAAATAGGTAGTTCCATCATTGCCTGTAAGCAATCCCTTACTTGACTTACTGCTATCCAATTCATATTGGGTGGCAGCAGACCAAGATGAGGGGGTGTGCAAAGAGATTGAGTGTTCCTGATTCATTCTTTCTAAGTCAATCCCAGAGGTTGGCAGAAACCAAGTAAAAGGCGGCATTATGTGAACATGGGTTGAATCAAGATGATTAGATCTGCAAGATAATTCAGTTGCTAATAATTTGTATGAGATAGAAATAGATTTTGTGTTTTGAGGTACTTTTATTTTCATTGCATCAACTTCATAACGAAATGAATTCAATTCAATCCCAGCATCATCTACGGCCACGAATTCAGTCATATGTTGGATTGGTTCTCTTAGAAAATATGACCCAGGAACCCATCTTGGGAAATGAAGTTTGAGAATTGGTTGTGTGAAAGGGCCATCGATGTCGATACCAACATGGATGCGACGTGAATTACCCTCAGTAGCATCGATTGAGAAGATAATGCCTGAATTTACTGGGCTCATATTTTGAGTTCATCAGCGGCGGTTGAAAGGTTCTCTGCTGTAACTTTCAGTAAAGTGTCTTGGCAACGGCTAGCAAATTCAACAGCATGTGCATTAATTTCTGGCTCTCCAGCTCTTCCGATTAAGCGTTCAAGCAGCCTTGCCTTTTCTATGGTTGGAAGTCTATCATCATCCATGAACTGCCATAGCAGTGCATCACTTTTACTATCATTTCTTCCTCTTAGCCAGCGAGCAACAATGGAAAGTTGCCCCGCCTCTATTAAATTTTTAATTTGTTCATCATCAACGTCATTACACATTTCTGATAGGACTTTACTGAATTGTAGGTTTTTATTCGAAGGGCATGAATCAACTAATTTGAGAAAAACATCCCCGCCTAGGTTAATTGCAGGTTTACTAAGCAATGAACTATCAACTCCGCATTCAATTAAACTGACAATATTTTGTTTAGATATAGGTTCGTCATTTGAGATAATGACTCTCAGCACTGCTTCTTTAACTGAATTGTTGGAATCATTAATTCCTCTAGAGCGCAATTCCTTATCTGCTGATGAACTACAATAGGCAAGTTTACGGATTTGATAATCAGTATTTTCTGACAGTCTCTGCGCTAAATCGAGGTTTTCGGAGTCTTGTAATAGTGAAGCAGCAGCCTTTCTCTGACAAGTTTGATCATCAAATTCAAGCAATATGTTAGCATATTTTTCGGACTCTGCTCCGAATTGACTCAATAGGTTTGCAGCACAGCGGTTTGCATCTATCCAACTATGTTCAACTAATGGTTTCAAACTGTCAATTCCACTTTCAACGGCCCACTTACGATGTGCTTCTAATGACTTGGATTGAAACCATGAGTCATTATCATCTAGTAATGGAACGAATGCTTCTAATGCACGTGGAATATCTAAATCGAATAATACGCGTATTGCTCTTCTTCTTTGGCGAACATCACGATGAGACAGCCTAGCCATCTCTGTATTTAGCCCGCCTGCCATGAACATCCCACCCAATATCTCATTATAGCCGCTGTGGCTCATAATTCAGATTCCAAATCCATCGAATTCGAAGTGATCATCAGAGTCAACATCATATCCGCCAGGGCTCGCTAAATTCGGTTGAACCATGAGTTGTAATAATGGCCATAAGCGAATGAATGAAGGTGATGCTTGATACAATAAACGAATCATAGGGTGTTCTTCAATTGCGATTCCTGCTTCCCCTGGGGGTGGTAAATCATCTGGTAAATTGCGTAGATCAATTATCAAATCAGCAATGGATTTTTGCTCTTCTTCAGTAATCATTTCTATTTCTTGAAAAGTCTCTATCGCTAATTCAAGGATATCAGCCAACTCATTAGGATTGATTGGGCCAACTTCAGCGTCAGAAATATCTACGGGTCCAAAACTAACATGGCCGAGGTCAGTGGGAAGCAATTCGCCATTTTGACATTCCATTTTCATTAATTTTTGTCCATTACTTCCACCTAGTGGTGCGATTACGAATCCCGCCTCCGAAATCCTAGTATTAACCCATTCTGGCAACTGCTTTATTTGGCCTGTAACCAATACGCGATTTAATTCACCAGGGAAGGCAATAGGCGAGATCTGCAATGATTCAATGTGCCTTACCTCAACAGTAGGCCAATAAGCTAACCGAGATGCTGCATGTTGAGTGACACTTTGTGAAGGATCTAACACTTTGACACTACCTTCTTCTCCTACAATTATAGAGATTAATGCTGCAATATATCCGCTTTTACAACCGATTAAAACGACTTCATTGCCTTTTTGTAATTCTAAATGGTATAATAGAGTCACAATCATATGTGGTGCAGAAATTGTTTTCACTGCCCCCTTTTCATTTTTCAAGAAAGTGATGGGCCGGTCAGCAAAGAAATCCGCAATCTCAAAATCAGTGAAGTAATCAACTTCAATTTTCAACATTGCTTCTTTAATGGCATTGGTTATTGGGATGCCACCTTTTTCTAGGCGTTTCAATAAATCTTTCATTTCAGATTTGTAATTCATCAAAAAACCTCATATGTTTAGCGCATTTCTAACCAAGCGAAGAATGAAATTATTGGAAGTAATATCATTAACATTTTATTTGTTTTCCGTTGGTAGTTGATATGCTCAATTGAAGGTTGGGGGATTACCTCAATAGACTTTGCACTTCTATTCCTTCTAGTTTTACTGACATTATTCTCAATATATGTTAGAACTATATTGCGGAGATTTTGCTGGCTACTAGTGCTTTTTCCTTGGCCAACAATGAATCTTATCGGATAACTCTCTGCTATAACCAATGCATCTCGAAGTACATTCTCAACATTTGTTAAATTATGCATATCAATTCGAATTGTTCTTCCATCACTATTAATATGGCTCAAAGCTCGCCATTTACCTTGACCTTCATTGTGGATTTGTAATGCGTCTCTTGCTACTTTTACCGGTTCATCAGTCAAAGCAACAGGTCTTCTTCTTCTCGCAAGGAATGGGCCGAGAATAATAGACATAAAAATAGGAGGCAAACATAGCAGTGACACCAATCTTTGCAATTCGCTGGGGTCTGTTAAAACAGAAACTACCGATAGTGAGAATCCGAGGTATAAGCCAAGGAATCCTCCAGCCTGCATGCCTAACGATAAACCAACAGGCTCACCTTCAAGTTCCCCCATATGGTTGAGGGAATTGGCAGATATCATCAATGCTTTGATGAATAAAAGAATAATATCTCTCCCGCACTAGGGTTGGATATGGGGAAGAATGGGTTGGCTAACCGTGAACCTGAGAGGAAAGTAGGTATGTGGATATTCTACATATGCGGTTTCCTTTTCGTCTCATTCTTCATTGCACCCTTGATTCTATCCGAGGGCACTGTCACAAATATCTCCGGGCGAGCGAATGCATTAGATTTTGCAACAAAAGATGGATTCGGATCATCAGGGAATAGTGAGCAAGCATCTGCACCACACACGCATCAAGATGTGTCCCACCTCCCACGCATCATGATGTGT
>JAPKFC010000017.1 GCA_028821785.1 Candidatus Poseidoniaceae archaeon
CTCCATCTTCAACATAGCCCAATAATTCTGCAAGTCTTACAACTGTACGCCTCTCTGTTATGTTTCTCATCGTCACTCTTAGGTTACAATGTTCAAAGGATACTGCCTGCAGGTTTTGTTCTCCGATTCTAATTGTTGAACCAACTGGTTGAAGTTGTAAGGCTTGCCAAATACGCGGCATTAGTTCACACCAACGTCGCTCTCCGTTCCTAATATCGCCGATAACATCATTTCGATTGACCATGCCGTTATTTCGCAAGTAAATCCAATTATCGCCATAAGGCGGATTCATTCTATGAGTGATTTCTATTGCTTCATTAAGCGGCTTGAATGATACTTCTTGGCGCCATTCATCAACAAATTTTCCAATTGGCGGTGGGTTTCCTTGAGAAACTTCTCTAAGTGTTGCGTTGATGTATTTTGTATTGCGCGACCTTCGTTCTTGGGGCATGTCACCCATAGCACCAAAATAGAAGTTATTTGGGCCTCTGATAGCGCCGAGATGAGGACGTCCATTTGGGTTTCGGAGCACTCGTCGGGCGTCGTGATTTCTTTCTAACAAATTTTGTAACGATTCCTTTTCTTGCTCTGGAAGAGAATCTTCATCAAACTCATACCATGCGATTGGTATGGTAGACTGAAGGCGGAATTGCTCAAGTGCTTTGGCATCAATAAATGGTTTTTCGATCGGGGTTAGTTTATTATTAAAACCAAATGGTGGATTGATAGTTATTTCTGCCCGCAAACTCTCAACTCTATCGGCTAATGTTACATCGTCCACTAGTGAAAGTACTACTGAAGCAATAGTGTCTCCCAATGGAACTTGGGCGTGGAACCTTCCATGATGGATGCACAATGGAATGGGTGAGTGTGGGGATATACTCCTGAGGGCGCTGATATGGAATGGCGCCCCGTGCGCCCCTTTTCCAACTCGTACTTCATAAAAATGGCCTAGTCGACCAATGACCAATATCCTACCTGATTGGACAAATACATTATTTGAATTGGCCGTAATTATCTGGTTTAGAAAACTAATTGACCGGCGTATTGGAGCTGAAATATCTAATTTATCATCATGGCTAGCGGTCCAATTGTTTTGAATGGCCAATAAGTTTAATCCGATTTGTGATTCAAGTGGAGATAAAACTGCAGAAATCAAATAAGCCCAGATTACTGGATCTTCTGGTATATTTGCTAGGCGTGAATTGCCTGCCTTTGTCCTAACTCTAAATTGCCATTTATTTCTTGAAAGTTTTAACGGCCAATCCTTGAGTGCTAGAGGCCTATCTGTCGGCCTATGGTTTAACCATCTTGAAATCCAAGGAGAAGTTATCAAGTCGAGAGAGCCTTTTGGGTGATGGTCAAAACCTTCAATCACTACCCTTTTGAAAGTGGTTGGACTTGATACATGAACTCGTAAACGTACATCTCTTGCCCATGCACTTAATGGATGAGTGCCATTAGAAGTTTCACTATCAAGTCGATCTTCGGCTTCTATTTGCAACCAAGTTAACATCGCCACCAGTGGTCGCTTTTGGCAGTTATTTGGTTGCTGGCGCCCGTCACGTAATTCTCTCCTTCGCATCATTCTATGCCTTCTATAATCATTGAAAACGCGACCATAATGCTCTTGTTCTCGGGAAGTGATTGCATCGTAGACTAAGGAGCCCATAGTCGAAACTAACTTAGAAATATTCCACCCAATTCTTTTTTTCTCATCAGAGATTAGAGTTAAGATTGAGATCATTGGAACGGGTGCAGGAAGTTTTCTTCCATCGAGTACGGCTGTGTCTTGTAAAAAAGAAAGAAGTTTCCCATCGTGTAATGCGAAGCCAATTTGCAATATTCTCCGTTCTTCGTGCTGTAATCGGTGACCCTCTTTTATCAAATGAATAATTCCCTGAAGCCGTTCGATTGAACAAGGTAATGAATGAATTGGATCCTCATTATCTCTCAACCTAGCCCATGTAACATCTGCAGTTCCGTCTACATTGGCTTTTAAATTCGACCAGCGTTGCTTTGAGGTTCGACCCCTCCCTCCGAACAATTCAATTCCTTCTTCATGTTCCCTTGGAGATAAAACTACATTCCAATCTGTGCCTAATGAATTGCCGACAATCGACTGGCATAGCAGGCAGAGTGTTTCAGAGCCAGCATTGTTTTTACAAGCATCACAATTTTGCTTGTCCTTCGAATCCATAGTAATGCATCAAGCCTAGAGTATTTGAAGTACGCAAACAAAACACTACGCAGCAATACTAAACAAATTCTAACTTAATTGTGAAAATGCTTTGATTATTCTCTGTTCATCCTCATCATCAATGTGTAAATGACAAACAATTCTGACACTATTTGGACCTAGGTCAAAGAGATCGATTCCATGCTTCTGCAACTCTTCCACGACTTTATATGCGGATTTCTCACAAGTGACATAAACCATATTTGTTTGAACAGTGTCCAAATCTACTGAGAAGTTGTCCATGGAATTAATGGCTGTTGCAATACGTTTTGCTCGCTCATGATCTTGTTCCATCCTCTGAATATTATTGTCTAATGCGAAAAGACAGGCTTGTGCTAATATCCCCGCTTGCCTCCAGCCTCCACCGAACATCTTTCTCCAGCGATGAGCCCGAGCGATGAACTCTGTACTGCCGACCAAGACAGAACCTACAGGTGCTCCCATTCCCTTTGAGAAACAAATTGAAACCGAATCATAATCTCTAGTCATTCGTTTTGCATCTATTCCCGTTTTGATTATCGCATTGAATATTCTTGCTCCATCGATGTGTGTTTTGCATCCGTTTTTATTGGCAACCGCAGCAATTTCATCTAATGTCTGTTGAGGATAACAAGTGCCTCCCCCTAAGTTTGATGTGTTCTCTACACAGACCAAGGTACCATTTGGATAATGCCCTTGGCTACCTTCTGCCTTTCGTATTGCTAATGCAACATTATCAGGGCTCATGATACCGTTTATTCCCTCGACTAAAGCGATGCTAACTCCACATAATGCTGCGTATCCACCACCTTCATATTTGTAGATATGAGCGGTTTTATCACATATAATCTCATCACCAGGGACGGTATGTGCACGGATTGCAATAGCATTAGACATCGTTCCTGAAGCTACGAAAAGAGCGGCTTCTTTACCGAATAATTTTGCGACTCTGTTTTGTAATTCGATGACTGTTAAATCATCACCCAGAACGTCATCTCCAACACTAGCACTCTCCATTATGGCTCGCATTTGAGCGGTTGGCTGAGTTACTGTGTCCGAGCGGATATCTACTCGGTCACTCGGGTGGTCGCGCATGTACTCGCCTGTTCGGCAACACACATCAAACCGGTGGTTTTGTTTGTTTACAGAAGGTAGAGTTATTACTTCAATTACGAAAGCGCAGTCATGCAACCTCAACAAATGGGAAACATAATGCCCCAAGCGGCTAGGCCAGCACAGATGATGTCAATGATGGATTCCGTCAATAAATGTTTGAAATTCGGATACGTCGATTTTGGCGGTAGAGCAACGCGCTCTGAGTATTGGTGGTTCCAATTGGCAATTGGGATTGGAATGGGGGCAGTGATGGTCGGATTAGCAGTCGTCTCTGCGATTATTGGAGGGGACTTGGGTGCAACACTTTTCTTTGCTGGGTATATTTTGGCTTATTTGGCAATTCTTTCACCAATACTAGCAGTTACAGTTCGAAGACTTCATGATCTTGGGAAATCTGGCTGGATGTTGTTAATTGGGATGATTCCTTTTGTAGGATCAATATTATTACTCGTGTGGTTTGTTTCCGATGGAGAACCTCAAGATAATCAATACGGCCCAGTACCTACTAACAAACTTTGATTCATTGCCATTTTAGGGCGAGGATTAAAATATACTCGTGATAATTTAGTATTATGTGTGATTTATTCGCAATGAGTTGTAACGAAGAAGATAGAGCAACGAGAAGTTTACCAATATTCTCAGAATATGCCGGTTCAAACCCCGATGGCTGGGGCGTTGGATGGTTTGATGGAAATAATGCAGTAGTACATCGTGCGCCTTGTAGAGCAGATTTGGATGAGAGATTCTATGATAGCATAGATGAGGCACGTAGTCGCAATCTAATCGCTCACATCCGCTATGCTACACAAGGTGAGCGGAATGAGTGTAATTGCCATCCTTTCACTCGCCACTACAACGGTAGAGATTGGATGATGGCTCACAATGGCTGGGTCGATGATGCCGGAGGTCATCCGGGTGCTGAAGGGAATACTGATTCGGAAACTATTTTTCATGAAATAATGGACAAGGTCAGTGAATATCAAAATTCAGGAACCTTTAGAGGTAAATATCAAGCATTGAAAAAAGCGATAAAAAATGTATTTGATTCGTATCATGGCACTGTTAACTTGAATCTGTTAATTAGTGATGGTAACATGTTGTATGCTTTCAACCACTATACTAACAAACCAATGTACATGCTTAGGCGTTCAAAATCTTATGGTGGAGCGATTCTAATTTCGACCAAGAAATTAACTGAGGAGAATTGGGAAGTAATTCCTAAAGATAGGCTGCTCTGTATTAACAATGGTGAAATAGAAATATTGTCCATTCCATTCGTTTATGAATAATTGGATAAATGAAATTAAAGAAGTTTGAGATTTCCGGTGATTTTCTCAACTGAATCGTCTTGACAAGGTCCGATTGCCAACACTGTCAAAGAACCAGATGGGATTTGAGTATGTCCAGCATCATGTATCTTTGACGTTAGTAATCCAGCCTCCTTTGCTTGCTTTTCTAAAGCGAGTAACTGGTCAGCATCAGCGCCTTTTAGACAGACCTTCTTTTGTCCCGAAGATAACCACGCTTGAAGAGCGAGTGGATTCTTTTCTCCAGCCTTTAATGTTGCTTGGACTGAAGCATGACCTGCTTGTGCAGCGATTTTCCCTTTGCCCATTTTCAATCCATTGTTGATAATAAGAATTAATTTGACTGGACCTGAAGGAGATTCTCCATAATGTGATGGAGCAGTCATCTTGTGAATAATTGAACGTAGTCCCACTTCATCCCCTCAAGGAGAGGCTGGGCTCAACCCTCAATAAGGCTTCAACTGTGAAGTGAGCGCATCGATTGACCTTCTTGGTGCTGGTCCAATGCCAAGAACTGTTATCGTTCCAGGCTCCACTTCTGTATGGCCAGCATCTTTGACGATGTGTGTTACCAAACCTGCTGCTTGTGCCTGTCCGGCTAATTGTTGCAAACTTTGTAGGTCGTCAATTTTGAGACATATCTTTCTGGCTCCGCCATTTAGCCACCTCTCCATTAATCTTGAATTGGCCTTACGCGAAGACATTGTGCACGAAACCGCTGCATGTGCGCACTGAACTGCCGTTTTACCTGCTGATAACCCAAGATCTTTTCGAACTACCAAAGCCATTGAAGGGGAATCATCGCTAGTTGACATAACCTTCTACAACCTTCACTATTCATGATTGCTGAACAATAGATTCCACTGCTGTGGATTTAATTTCTTCAACAACGAGATCCTCTGCAACTACATCTGCAAACCATGAGCCAAACCAAACTGCAAATGTTAGGTTGCCGAGTGCATGTAGTAAATCATATGGAATTCCATGAGCAAGATATGTTAGGAAAGTTACTATCGTAAATGAACTATCAATGATCGATAATGAAACGATAATGTCGAAGACGAAGGCGGAAGCGATCGCTGCAATAAAGAGACGGCTGCGTTGTAATTCTCCATTGACGATTAAGGATAACTTTGAGCCCATAACCGCGACGCCTGCCCAACCGATGGCTTGGAAAATAGTCCACCATCCGTTACCGATAATCGCATTGGAAAGCATTGCGACCAATATTGCGAAAGCAGCACCACGTCGCGCTCCTAATTGAGCTCCAACGATTAATGCTGCAACTGTTACAGGTTGAATATTAGGCAAAGGTTGCATTAATACTCGTGTTGCTGAAACAGCGAGAACTAATGTTAGTAGTAACAGTGAATCTCCAAGACTTTTCTTTGAAGGAGTTGCCAATAGCCAAAATGCTGCGACTAACAAAATTACATCCAGAACAAGACTAGTTGTTGGGGAAAATACTGGTCCGTGTGTACCAAGGGCTTGGAACATATAACAAGCCAAGGGTAACGCCTCCTTGAGGGTTGCGCGCAAATTAGCACCGATTTTGCAATATCATGCAGGTAGCCAATGAACGATTGTATTTTCTTCAATCGCTATGTTTTCTGCCGCTAATGAACCTCTTGAACCATTGACGAAAAACTCCCAACCTTGCCCTTGGTGACCATTAAACGAAGTGATATAAGTGCCTATATCTGATTGCTGTGAACTAATTGTAATATTTAGGTCAGAGGCTGCTTGAGTCGTTAACTGTAAGACATTGTCATATCCTGAATATCCACCCATGACTTGCTGTTGACCATCTATTTCAATAATTAATATCTGAGTATCTTGCCATTGTTCAGGCCAACTTTGGTTCCATTCTGCCTCGACTCCATTCGTTGCGCCTTCATCAATAGACGCACTCAAATCATCTACTTTGCCCGACCATTGAGTCGACAATGTTGGTATTGTGATTACCGCTATGATCAAAATAAGCAATATTGAAAATTTCTTACCTTGTTGTGGCTTTCCTGCTACGAATAATATTGCGCAGAAACTACTGAAAATTACAAGTAAAACGATTTGATTATTATTTTGTTTATCATTATCTGTTGAAAGGTTTTCATCCACCTCTTCAGCAATATTTGTTTCATTCAATCCACGCCAGTAAACAACCATTCTACCAGCATCATTTGCCAGTACTAACCAATCTGAATCCGCTTCAGAATATACTGCAGGGGCTGCGGTTGTATATGTTGAGAAGCCCGGCTGGAATCCTCTAATATGCTCAAGTAATCCATTTTCAACCAATGTAAATCCTTTCCATCCACCTTGGGCAGTGTTGAGTGGTACCATGAATTGGCCATCTAATCCCATTGCCATCTCGCCGTTTGTGGCGAATGTCAGCGAAGATAATGCACTGCAATTTTGAGAACAGTCAAATGAACGTAATTCAGATGAATCACCCGTTACCAAATATCCATCTACCATGATTGGCATAGCTGGAGAAGACCCTGAGATATGACTATTGATTATCGAATAGTTTTCGTCTAGTAGGGCAATTGTGCTCTGTCCTTGACCTTGAGCGTGTATCACTATTCCTCCATTGATCAAGAGAGGTGAGTGCCTAATCTTGCCAATTGCCAGTGGATATGATGTCAAATTACCATCGCGTGATAAATGCCATAGAGTTCCATTTTCATCACCTGCTAGATAGCCTGTATCAGTCACAGTAACGCCGTTTCTCCAGCCTAAATCAGTTGTTGCGTTTTGAATTAAAGTTCCATCTGCAAGACACAAACTAACGATCCCTGTTCTTGTTGGCGCTACTAATTTGTCCGCATCTTGGGCTAATGAACCTGTAATTCCCCAAACATTTACCTCGCTTTGATAGTGCCAATTTCTCATCCCTGTCATCGGTTCAAGTGATTCGATTAATCCATCAGACCATGCTACGATGAGTTGCTTAGACCAGGTTCCGCATTGGCCTTGGCCTGCTTCTATTATCTTCAATGGTGACATGTCATGTTGGGTGGCATTTTGATTGGTATTATTCCATAATTCCTTACCGGTTAATTCGTATGCAAATATTTGTGGCCTATCTTGGCCGACCCACATTCCACTAGTCCGCACGAATAATGTTGCATCATCTATAATGGGTGCAGTGGTGACATATCCAGCGGCGAATTGTTGAACCCATTGCGCCTCAAATCCATAAATTTGGTCAGACTCACTTGGACTTGATATTGCACTCGCCGCACCTGTGCTTAGAATTAAGAAAGTCGCGCAGAGTATGAGCACCTTTTGTAGGCGATTCATGGCCATCACTCTATCACTTTTTGAATCGCTACTCGTAATAATGCGCTAACCTGCTTACCATCTGCACCAGCAGCAGCCTGCATTACAATTCCCATCAATGGGCCCATAGCACCCATGCCTCTTTCTTTAACAAAGTCAATTCTTTGGGCGATTATTGAATCTACTACCGAAGCTAAATCTGCAACATCAGCAGGTTTGTATCCATTCTTTTCAGCGTATTCGACAATCTCTTCAAGTGTCGGATTTGAACCTGCGAATGTTGTAACGATCTCGTTCATAGATTCGCGTGAAAGGTGTCCTGCTTCCTTTGCCCGTAGTACATTAGCCAATAATTGAGGGTTTACAGTATCGTTTTCCAAAATCAATGTAGCCAGACCCTTGTGTGGTAAATCACTGATATTATCCACGAAAAGGTCATCTAATTGCCTTGCAATTATTTGTTTAGATTGGTCTTGTGAAATCTCAAACTGCTGCATTCTGATATTCCGGTCATCATCGCTCATCGGCAAATTCTCAAGAATATTGTGCCATTCTTGGTTGGATAGAGAGAACGATGGAATATCTGTTTCTGGGTACATTCTAGCACCACCTGGAAGTGGTCTCATCGGAGAGGTTGTGCCATCTTCGGGAGCACCTTTTTTGATTACTACATTGCGTACTTCTTGTGGAATGCGGTGCCACGCTAAACGTGCCCTGTGAAGGACGCTTTCAAGTGCTAATTCCGCTTGCCAACGGGGTGCTAAACACAAGATGAATGCATCTGAATCTGTAAGTTTCAATTCACTGCGGACCTGTTTTACTTCATCTACCTCGACTCCATAGGCTGGTAACTCATCTGAATGGAATACGCCTTTGACACCTGCTTGCTTTGCCGCACCAGCAAGTTCACGGCCGAGGCGAGGTAGTTGAGAATCGCCATTATCCATTTGTTTTGTTCCAATCTTTCCGGCGAGGTTTGCAAGTGGTAATGCCATCATTACGCTGCCATTGGATAAACCATTGACAACCATTTTTGAGGTACATTGTGCAAAGCAATTCGTAACATCATGCAAATCTAATGGCAACAATTGTGCTACTGCTGCTGAGACTTGAGATTCTATTGCCAAATCTGTGGTTCTCCTATCAGGAGTTAGTAATGGTAGATTCATTGAACTTCTCAATTCATTTGTAAGGCGATAAAAATGTAATTGCCTTGCCATTTCAAGACTAATTATTCTTGGAATCCAAGACAGGTCCTGGCAGCCTTTGATTTCAACTCTATCGCCGCACATCAATGAGACATTGAGATCTTGACGGATTGAACCCAATCCACGGCGAACTCTTCTTGTTTGACGTAACACTCTTCCCAAAGCAATTGCAGTTTCCTTTGCATGTTGTGGTGAAGTGATATCTGGAGCTGTTGCGATCTCGATTAAAGGTAGGCCAAGGCGGTCAAGATTGTAAATCACATTTTCACCCTTAGTAGTCATTTCAGTTTCTAACTTTCGCGCTGAATCTTCTTCAAGACATAGTAAATCAATCCCTACTGGCCCTGTTTCGGTAGATAGAATCCCATCGGTTGAAATTAGGGAAGTTCGTTGAAATCCACTTGTATTGGAGCCGTCAACCACAGTCTTGCGCATGGTTTGGATTAACGATACTGGCTTTGCCTGAAGTAATGCTGAGACTGTTAATGAGATATCTATTGCATCTCGGTCATGCGGTAAAGGAGGTTGCTCATCCAATTCTATCAAGCCAGCATTAGGCGATTGGACATAGGTAAATGAACGATTACGAAGGGATTCAAATCGTGCTGCAACATCTATTTTTCCGCCTTCTCCCTTACCTGCTCTAAGTCTGCGATTGTAGCGCGGCCAGTCTTCGGGGACTGTATCTATTGTGACATCATATAGTTCGCCTTTTTGACGTGAATGAAGTTTTCCGGTTGCCAATTGCTGATGGACTTCTATGCCGCACATAAAGCCCAAAATCTCGGGGTTCAAAGCATCAGCATCAGCAATTTCGCCAACTGGCTGCTCTGTGAAAGTCTCCCCCATAGCAAAGCCCATGCACTCACCCTTCATCAGTCAAGCGATTGATATTGCCTGAATAACTCAAACTATTGCCAATGTTCCATCCACAAGTGATGGGCGCATCAATGTTCCACTTAGAACCAATTTTTCAATTATGGTTTCTGCATTGTTTCTATCGATTCCTACTTTTTCTGCTTCATTATACACATCTAACGAATTTGCGATTCCATCACCATCATTTTGTAGTCTTGAAACGATATCTCGAATCGCCCTCTCCTTGTTACGAACCGAACCTTTCTTTCCAGCATATGTTGAGGTCTCATCATAATTTTCACCCATTAATGCATATCGCCATAATCTAGTGAGATTAATCGCCCTTTCTGCATCCTCGAGTGTTGCATCTTGAGATAGACGGATTCTTGCACTGGCCTCTGCCAATCTTGCTAACGCTTCAAGTGAACGAGCTGTGATCGACACGCTATCGCTTGAATTGCCGCCTTTTTTCCTGGTCTCAATGTAAAACTTGACGATTAAGTCTCTCGCTTCATCGGTTAAATTAGGGTGAACTGTTCTCTTGGCATGGGCGATATATTTGCGGATTAATTCTCTTGGTAGCATTTCTGGCTCGCCAGATGATTTTTTCAATTCTGATGATGATTTAGACGGGTCTGATGCACTGCCTTCATTGACTAATAATTCGCTAACGCCTCGCAATCTATTTTTGATGATGTGATTGGCAATTTTAGCGTCTTTGTTTTCGTCTGCATCATCGGTTAGCAACCAAATTATATCAAAACGAGAAACTAGAGGTGGGGACAAATTGATTTGCGAAGTAAAGGGAATCTCTGAAACTGGTTCAAACTTACCCTTCTTGGGATTTGCCGCTGCCAAAATCGCACATCTAGTTCGCAAACTTGCATTTATTCCTGCCTTTGAAATAGAGATTCTTTGTTGTTCCATCGCTTCGTGCATACTCGACCTATCGCCCTCATTCATTTTGTCGAATTCGTCGATTGCAGCAAGGCCTAAATCTGCGAGAACCAACGCACCGGCCTCTAATGTCCATCTTCCATCAGCCGATGGGTCTTGGACCGCGGCGGCTGTTAGACCTGCAGCGGATGCAGATTGTCCTGAAGTGAAACGCCCTCTTGGAGAAAGTTTTGACATGTAATTGAGTAATTGTGATTTAGCAACTCCGGGGTCACCCATTAGCAGAATGTGAATATCGCCACGATTCCTTGTGCCATCTTCATTTAATCTAGCCACTCCACCGAATAATTGTAACATTAAAGATCTCTTGATTTCATCCATTCCAAAAATAGAAGGCGCGATACTGTTGGTGAATAAGTCATAGATGTCGGGGCGCCGTGCTAGTTCTTTGATCTCCAACTCTTCGTCTTCGGTAATAGAAATCTCTTCTAGTGGAATATTTTGCCTTTCCAATGATTGAATTCGCAAGAATATATCAAACACAGGGGTATCTTTTCCACCTTTTCTTTGAGAGCGTATGAAGAGAACTCCGTTTGCTTTTACTCGGTCACCAGGATTCAACTTTCCTGCAAGGTCGTGTTCACCGATGCAGATTATTCTTTCTGGTTGAATTCCACCCTTCATCTGTTCAGGTAATTCTTGTAATTCGATGAATTGTGAATTAATCAATATTGATTCTTTATGATTCAAGACAAATCGTGTTAGGCGTTTTGCTCTTCCGCAACCACCAGTAATTTGTTCACATTCAATTGGTTCTATCAATTCCTGTTCATTTGGTTGATTGATAACCATGGAATGCTGACACGCCACACACTCAAACACTGCAGAGTAAATACGCGGTCTAACACCTGAAATTTTTGTCACTACTGAATCAAGTGCCAACATTTGACCAATATCATCAGCCCGTAGTTGTGAGACGGTGCGAACTTGGTCACTCGGAAGATGGATTATACGTACAAAGGGATACATTGCAACTCCACCGGCATCGATTAAGAATTGACGAAGCGCTTGATTTGCTGCATGGAAATGGAGGTCGGGGTTTTTGACAATATCATTGGCAAATTCTGTATCGAATCCTTCTATTATACGGTATGATATCTCTAAAGATTGATCATCTGGCCATGTCTGTGCCAAATTGTGAACTGCTTCCGAGAAGTAGTCTTGAATGAGGGAAGTCCAACGCGCTGGTAAATCAAATTCTTGTAACATTTTGAACACCATTTACGATAGATTGTACTACCCGACTTATCGCATGTGAAGTCAACAGTTTATGATGATTCATGCTGAGAATCTACACCCCTCGGTTTCCACTGCAAATGGAAAGCGGGCAACAGGTAAACAATAGCAGTGGAAATTTACTACCACTGCACGAATGCCGGTGATGAAATTCTAGATTTTATCGGCGACCGATTAGCCCTTGTGTGTGTTCATCTACGGAGGTGATATGCCGGAGCATAATTTCACTCCTCTTAGCGGCCGAATGGAGAGGTTTTCAGTCGATTCAGAATTACTGCAAAATCGCTTAGGAGATCCTACTCTCAGAGAGATTTTAGTACATATCCCACAACAAGCGAAATCGGCAATGGAGAATGGGGAATTGATTCCAGTCATCATCTATCTTGCACCATTTACATCTTCTGGACCACAGCGCGCTGGATGGAAGGCTTTTGCTGAAACATTGCCACAGCGCCATGAAAGACTTATTTCTGAAGGGAAAATGAAACCAACTATTCTTGTATTCCCTGATACCTTTACCAGCCTTGGTGGCAATCAATTTGTTGACTCTCCAATAATGGGTAAGTGGTCAAGTTGGCTATCTCAATGTTTGAAACCTGAAATCTCTAAACGTTATTCTACCAATGGAAAATTCGCCTTGGTCGGCAAATCATCCGGTGGCTATGGAGCATTGTATAATGCCATGACACAACCCAATGTTTGGACTGCTGTCGCCAGTCATTCTGGAGATGTGGGTTTTGACCTAATGTACAAGCCTACTTTTGCTGAAACAATTACTCATATCGCAGCACATGGAAGTGCTGCTAAATATGTAGAAAGTGTTGTTCAAGCCGCATCTTTATCCGGTGCAGATTTCCACTCCTTGATGATGTGTGCACTAGCAGCATCTTATGATCCTAAACCTGTAACTTCAGACAACATTCTCGGAATTACCCTACCCGTATCATTTGACAAATGTCTAATCGATCAACAGTCCTGGAATAATTGGTTGAAGTTTGACCCATTAACGCTAGTTGAAAATGCTTCACAGAACTTACAGGGCCTAAGTGCGTTATACATCGACTGTGGTAATCGGGACCAATATCACATCCAATATGGCTCTCGTAGTTTGGTTGAACGGCTAACCGACCTAGGAATTTCCCATCAATGGCAAGAGTTTGTTGGCACTCATTCCTCTATTGATTACCGCTTAGATACCTCGCTCCCTCTACTTTCAAAGGCATTATATCAATAATATTAGAGTAATTCACCAAGCGCATGGTTCTTCAAACCCCTTGCTTTGGAATGGTTATGGACGAGCCAATGGACTATGCTAGCGCAGGTGTCGATATTGACCTTGAAGGCTCAGCAGTCGCTTCTTTAATCGGTGCATTAGGCAAGTCTGTTCGCAAAGCCGGAACTCCAGGAGCGCCAGTTGACTTGCCTGGAGGTTTCGGAGGACTAATCGAGTTTGGAGATAATCTTCTTGCTTTAGCTACCGATGGTGTCGGTAGCAAATTACAAATTGCTAGTGCATTAAATCAATGGGCCGGAGTTGGCATCGATTGCATGGCTATGAACGTCAATGATCTACTCTGCGTAGGTGCTGAACCAATCGCTTTTGTTGATTATGTTGCAGTACCAAAACCGGACCCTGAAATCCACGCTGCTTTAGGAGCGTCTCTGGCTGAGGCTTGCCGTTTAGCAAGGGTAACTCTCGCTGGTGGAGAAACTGCATCACTACCTGGAATCGTTACTGAATTAGATATGTCTGGAACTGCCCTCGGATGGCTACCAAAAGGTGAAGCGATTACTGGGGAACATTTGCAAGAAGGCGATGTATTGATTGGATTGCCTTCTTCTGGAATCCATTCTAATGGTTACTCGCTGGTAAGAAAAGTATTGGAGCATGGTGGAGTGTCATATACCGATGATGCACCGTTTGATACCAATGCGTTAGGGCGAGAAATTATGCGCTTTGCAGGACAGCAGGATACACCTATTAGTGTCGGAGAACTTTTACTAAATCCTACTCGTATCTATTGTGACCCAGTAATAGATCTACTAAATGGTGCAAGAGGGGATGAACAATTTTCTCTTAGCGACATCAGAGCAATTTGCCATGTTACCGGTGGAGGCTTATCCAACCTATTACGACTGCATGACTCGCTGGGATGGCATATTTCATCCCCACTAACCCCACACCCTGAATTTACTTGGTTACAACAAATAGGTGGTGTTGAAACAAGAGAGATGTATAGAACATTCAACATGGGTACAGGAATGATTATTGCGGTTTCCCCTCAACACGCTGAAGCTATCTGTGAATGGTTATCTTCACGCATGCAAGGAACTGCTATCATCGGCACTGTTGTCGACAATGGACACAAGGTAACACATGCGTTACCAGGTGTTGAGTTCTCGCATTATTGAAGATGAACGGCTAATTCGCTATTCATTCCGATGCTGCTTCAGCAATTTCAACAGGCGCTTCATCGTGCTTTTCTGCATCGTTGCTTTCCTCAGATTCCTCTTCAGCAAGCATTAATTTAACACCGTTAGCGATGCATAATAGAGCACCGATATAGAACAATACCGTTATGTAATCAACTGGGTGATCAAAGTTTGTCCAATACGCGAACGAATCTTGATTGGTCACAATTGAACTTTCCATAGTATCAGCATCTGCTGCACCTATTGACGATGATGACTTGATTGTGAAAACCTTAGTCAAATCAGACATTTCTGGAGCTGTTGTCATATTTGTATTTTGACGGGTGTCCAAGTAGAATGTTGTTGTAGATTCGCCAGCAATAATCAAACCAGATAGTTTCTCACTCTTCAATGTAATATCGCTGCCCAAGAAAATTGGTAGAGCGCTCGGTGTTGCATCTAGTAAAGTGAATGTTTTCAGGTTCTTTGCTTGAATCGAACGTGATGTTGCTTCAACAGATGCTGTACAGATGTCAACTGGAATACCTTCAACGGTTCCTGTTTCGTCACAGGTAACAGGAACTACTGCATATCCTGATACATCGACCTTGTCGTCAGTTCCTGTAAGGAATCCGCCTGTTGCACCATCTAGGTATTCAACTCCGATCAATCCATAGGTTGCTATTGCCATTCTGGTGTTATGCCATGGCAATTCATTGGAACCATCTTCTAATACAGATTCACCTTTGTCACATCCTGCAACTTCTCCAGTACAAATTGTGTATGATGTTCCATCACCATTGAGAACTCCATCTGAACCATAGTATGTTTCATTGGTATCTAGAGAAGCCCATCCAACAGTCATGTCCATTGGGTTTCCTGAAGCAAGGAAAGCATTAACTGGGTCATGCCATCCGAATAACCACGCACTCACAGGTTGAGTCAAATACTGCGTAGTTCCAAATGTACTCATCAAATATCCAGGTACGAAAGATGCTGGTGTTTCGCCATATATTGGGCCCATCATCAAAGCGCGAACTGCGGAAGCAGCATTTACATCAATTCCATACAAAGCAGCAATCGTTGAAGCATCCCAAGTCATTTGGGCACCTGGTTGCATTGTAGTGAAATCAATTGGAGGTGTTTGTCCTGATAGTTCACCGAATAGGAATAAAGTCGCACCTGTCTGAGTTGTTAGACCAAGTGGGCCATAGAGAAGGTTACCAGATTGTGCAGCGGTTAACTCGACTGCTGGAGCGCCAAGAGAGGCACCGACAAGTCCCCATGCACCGCCTAAGTTCAGGCTGTTGGTTAGGAAACCACCGTTGATCGGGTCTGCTGCGCCAAAGGTAGTATTGACGAATAGTGATGCTGTCATGTCTCCTGCTCCACCTTTGAGAACCATAGGCAAACTGCTAACATCGGTTAGCCAAGCACCAGCCCACATTGCAATAGCTCCATATTGAGTAGCATCAAGACCAAATGCGGTCATTGCTGAAACTGCATCCATTTGCATGAAAGTTGCAAGTCCGAATGCAGTTTGATCTGCATTGCTAGCAAGAAGACCAGTTGGAGTATCTGTGCCTTGTCCTGCGAAGAGTAAATTCATTGCAACCATGTTGTCAATAGTAATTCCCATATTAGCGAATCTTGCTGAAGCATTTACTGAGGTTGTAGGTGTAGCAAACCATGTTGCATCGCCACCACCATTGGTTAGGAAGGTTCCTCCAACTCCGTAGCAAACTGCATGGTCTCTAGCGATTGTAGTGTTAAAGTCTGGAGTAGTTGCATCTGCCATTGCCATATATCCCCAAATGGTTGCACGTTGCATAGTACCTACATTGGCGAATCCATTGGCTGCATCTGCCATGATTCCTGCGTAATCAGCAGTAGCATAAGCGGAACAATGTCCTGCAAGTAGTAAAACGCCAAGCCCTCCAGTCAATGCCGCAGAATCACCTGTTGGCATCATTGCTGAGTTCATAGCCATCGACATATCTGTGAAATTTGCTAATTGCCCGACCATTGCTTGTGAATAAGAGATTGTTTCGCCCATGCCTGACATATTGTTATACCCTGAACCATTGATTGCAGCGAAATAAGCATCAAATGCATCAAACCATCCATTGGCTACTGCTGCTGGAGCCATTGCATCTGCAGTTGCTTGAGGTACCCCTGAAGCATTCATTAGTGCCGCTGCTCCTGCCATTTGTGCTGAAATTGTTGCCGCTGTTGCAGTACCTGCTTGCATGTTTTCCAAATCATTGCCCATCATACCGGCTGCGAATGCTACTTTAGTTAAGTCCATAATTCCGTTAATGGCCATTCCTGTTGCACCGATAACCTGTGGTTGGAATCCAATATTTATTTGAGTTACAGGAGTATCACAAGGCATTGCACTATCTGCAGCGCATTGATGTGATTTGACTTGAGTATATGTTAGAGTACCATTTGTTTCATCATAGCCAGTAATGGTATTCGTTTTGGTAATATCATAAGTAAATGGACCAACTTCTGTATAAGCCGGTTCAGAACCATTGGCTAAGACATCATCTACATTGGTTATTGTCCAAGCAGAATAGTCGCGTTGGGAAGTAGAAACTGCCCATTCGGCCTCTGCTTCTGTACAATCGTCGTTTGCACATGCTGTATCTTTTGTGTAGGTCGCAAATGTTTCGTCTACTGCATCTTGGACTCCACCAGTCGATAGTGGTGCCAAAAGTGCGAGGTTTAGAACAAGGAACATTAGGCCGGCTGCAAGCATTGTCTTATCTGATTTTAGAAGTGACATGGTCTAAGGTGGCTACAATACTGTATAGTCGTTGCTCTAGTTGAATCAATAATTTAATGGGTCTTTCTATTGATAATAGAAGCGGTTTTGTCAAAAACAAACAAGGTCAGGGCTGGCTATGTCGGGCGATGCTACGGGAATGACAACCCCGGAGGGTTGGCCTGGGCAATTGTGGCTTGAAGGCCGAACAATAATTCATCTCAAACAACAACAGGAACGGCCAACACACATGCCAAGAGGGCCTGCTAAAAATACTGGACAAGGTTTTCTGAACCCCGCCATGGCTCCAGCTCGCACACGCTCAGTTCTTCTTTTAGCAGACGCATTAGAGAATGATTGGTTGGTGACTGGAGAAAAACCAATTCGCGTATTAGACGCTCTTTGTGCAACAGGTGTGAGAGTACGTCGTTGGCGTAATGAGATACCTGCTAATCTGCAACAACGGTTGAGAATTAGTGCAAATGATTTGGATGAGTTTGCATTGAATTGGACTCGAATGTCTCACATCGCCCATCCTCCTGAAGTAATAGTGGATCAAGAATTTGAGGATGATAGGTATGACAGGATTCCGAGTGGAGAAATAATCAACGGAATACATATTCAGCAATTAGATGCGCGTGTAGCGATGATGGAATCTGCTTTCCAATGGGTTGATTTAGATCCTTTCGGTTCTCCGGTAAGTTTCCTTGACTCCGCCCTTCAATGCTTATCTCGCAGTGGCGTTCTTGAGGTCACAGCCACCGATACTGCTGCATTAACTGGTTCATCTCCCTCTAGTATGGCGCGAAGATACGGCGCTAAAGGACTGGTTGACATCTATGCTCATGATGATGCGGTGAGAATCTTGCTCGGTTTAATCGCTACTTCTGCAGCGCGTCTCGACAAAAAGATAAAACCGATTCTAGCATTATTTGATGGCCATCATGTGCGTGTTTCTGTTCAACTAAAAACCAGCAAAGAAGGTGCTAGTGAAATCACAAAAAACATGGGTTGGAGAGTACGTGGTGAAGATGAGCCATACCGATTTGTCACTCATCCAAATGCAGATCAATTAGAAAATGCAAGCGGCCCTATGTGGATTGGTCCATTGTGGGATGCTGAAATCGCAGGAAGAATGAGTGAAGAAAAAGCCATTCAAATGTGTAGCCCATCTCCGGCTCAATTACAACAGATGCGTGCAAGTGGCCTAGTCTGGAATGATGAAGACATTGAATATTCACAGCGTGAACTTCGTAGGAGTGTGCGCTATATTGCTGATGCTGCAGATTTAATGTCAAGAGATCATCTATTGATAAATCTTGACTCACTACCAAAATGGGCTGGAACTGGCGGCGCTCCTAAGATGGAGAAAATTATAGCTGCTTTACAACAACTAAACTTTGCTGCTGCAAGATTACCTGATTTGGAACCTGTTTTCGTTACCGATGCTGCTTTCGCAGATGTAATAAAAATTGTACAAGAAATGTGGACACCGAATGCTTGATTCAATTGAAAGAAGGATCTCTTGTATCTCCATTGGTCGAAGGTGGATAATATCCTTGCTCATCTGATTCACCTTTACCTGTTTGACCTGGTCCGGGAATCATTGACATGGAATTTTCAAAGGTTTCTCTAACGCTTTCTTCGACCGCTCTAGCGTTTTCCAACAATTCTGTTAGTGGAATATCTAAACCGGTTAAATCACTAACAGCCTCAACTGCAAGAGCTGCTGCTCTTGCATCGGGATACATTGGAGATGCTTCCGCTAATAATGCGGTAACATCAATTCCTAATCGGTCACCTTCGCCCAACAAAAATCCTGTAATCCCTGCAACGATTCCTTGCTGAATTGGTTCAATTCCTGCTACCTGTAGTCTTTCTCTTGCTGCATCCGAAGATCCCACTCCAAATAATTCACCTGATGTGATCTCTTTATCTGGACGTGTTAGTCCATCAATAATAATTAATTTATCAAATCCACCACGAGTAAACCATTCAATAACGGTGCTAGCAAACATGATGTCATTTTCATTCTTGAATTGTATCTCAGAAGTGAAAACTCCGACGGATTTGCCTTGATAGACTCTTACTGGATGTTTCGGAACTTCGTTATGAATCAATGCTACTGCTGGAAAATCAGCATGCATAACCGTTCCTAATTGTTTTAATTTTAGAGTTGAAATAATGTGACTTGTTGCTATCACGCCAACCATTCCAGCAGTTGTAAATCCGCAAATTGCAACCCCACCAGTACGTGGGTCTGCGCCATCGTGAAGGACTAGAGAGTATGCCGGCATTCCACTATCCATACTCTCCACCTCAAACAGCCGTCGTACCTCTTGGCCAAAAGTTCTGCGTCAGTCTTGCCACTCAGCCCAGTCTTGCCAACCTTGCTCGCGATACCACCAAACTCCAACTTCATCTTCGTACCATTCTGTACCGTTTTCATCAACAGTGATTCCATCCGAAGACTGTTCGGTTTGTTCTATTTCCGCAACCTCAGACTGGTATTCAGTACCGCCATCTACTTCATCAAATAATTGTGAAGAAGGTCCTGCTGGTGCATCTTCTCCGATAATAGTCCCCTCTGCTTTCAACTCATCAAGAGTTTTGTTTGTCTTTGGAACAACGGACTTAGATGGTCCTCGAGTGGCTGGGAGTGCTTCCTCTTCAACCCAGTCTTCATCTTCGAAATCAAAGTCTTCATCTTTCGGCCTGAGAACTATCACTGCGCCTACTATGATTGCAAGAACTATAATCGCCCCGATTCCGATGAACAATGGAGTATTACTCTTAGTCGGTGTCGGTGTAGTATTGTTAGTATCTGTGCCTGAATTATCAATGATTTCTGATTCTAAATTCCAATCGAATTGGCCACTATCAATACTCTCTAAATCCCACTCGGTAGCAGTTGACGTGATTGTCCAAGACACTCCCATGTTTCCTGCAAAGAGGCCGGTGGAAGGTCCATTTCTAATAACTGAGAAGGTCATTGGGATTTCAGATTCATTAGCCGCAAATATGTAGGGGGTTTGAGTCAACAATGTAAACTCAATAGCACCTTGATCTCCTAGAAGAATTTCAACGCTTACTTCGAAAGGATTCGGATTAGACATTATGCATACCAATGCAGTATCGGTTGCATTTTGCGCCCATAAATAGTTCTGCATTGGACAGGTTAGAGTGACCGAACTAATCGTTGTAGGTTGCCAAGTATCTGTATTGTTTTGCGTCTCGTTTCCTGTTTCATTGGTTACCACAGTATCGTCGACCCAGGCTAGGAAAGAGATGCTGAAATCATCGTTATCATTATCTAACCAAGAAGATGTATTCAATGTCCAGACTCTCAATACTGTATTTTCTAATGCGAAGCCACTAATTTCTATTTCTCCACCCTTAACCTCTTCAGTTCCAGATGAAGTCAAATCCCCATCTGCTGTGCTAATCTGCCAAGAATACTGAACTCCTTCTAGCAAAAATTGTTGTTCTACCGTTGGAGAGTCAACTGTAATGATTGTTGAAAATGAATTATCCGCAGCTAATTGAATAGTACTATCTGCTGTTACAATTGAATGGACTTTAGCACTAATAGTCTGATTTAATGCTGAATTGCTAATTGGTTGAAGGAGAATGTTGTCAGTAGACCCTTCATAACCTGCGCTGAATTCAACATCGCCAACCATGCCGAACATGACACTAGATAATTCGCTTAATTCAGCTACCGAAATCGCCTGCCAAGTTCCATTTTCATCAGTAGCCCCAGTAAATGTTTGTGTGTATAGAGGATGTTCCATCTTTACCCATAACTGTTCACCCACTATTGGGTTTCCATCGGCCATCAAATTCAAATTAATATCCAATGGGCCTGCTGCTTCAAGATGCATTTGTTGTTGATGAGTACTAGCAGAAATGTCCCATGTTAGATTGGCTGAACGAATGGTGTCGTTTCTAGTATAAACTGGTCCAAATGCTTGGACTGCATCAGTTGTATTGCCAAGCGTATCGTATCCAATAACTGAAACCCAATATGCAGTGCCATCTACCAATTGTGAATCTAATGCACAGCAACTAACTGTTGCGTTTAATATATCTGGAGTTGTAAATCCTGAATAGGAAGCAAGAGCGATGGTTGAAGAAAGATTAGATACATTCATTGTGTTGATATAAATTTTGTATTCGGTTATTGTATCGTCGCCAGCAAGCCATGCAATATCCAAAGATCCACCTCCATCATTTGGTGTATCTTGAGCCGTTACTCCTGTGATTGTTGAAGGCGGAGATGGATAAGGTATTGTCACTGAAACTATTGCCGATAGATTACTAGTGACCCCATAGGTGTGTAAAGAACGAACTGCGTAATCATAAGTTGCACCAAATGTAATGGAAGAGTCCATTGTGAGGTTAAGAGGGGTATTTGAAAAGATTGTGTTAAAGTCGATTGGGTTTCCATTGTCTACTCTAAATATTTCAAACTCTACCAAATCAGGTCCGAAGTCAACGACGTCTTGCCATTCGAGAACTACTACTTCTGAAGTTAATTGGGCGACAACCAGAATTGGCGTTGGTGGTAATGCTAAATTGGGCGCACCATCATGGTATTCCGCTGCAAGACTCAAGATTGTGAAATTACCTGCCAATGTTGAATTGAATGCCAATGGGACATCGATTATTCCCACCCCCCCTGTTTGTCTTTGATTGAATACATTTGTTAGGTTTCCAGAAGAATGGGGGTTTGTATCAACTATGAAATCTGCATTATAGCCAAAGTCTAGTTGTGATAGATTGAAAGTTCCAATACTATTGGCAGAGAAATTAAAAGTATATTCTGACATTGAGATTCCGTATCCATCTGTAGTATATCCTCCTACACTCATTTGCGGAGAGAGGATTTGGTACATCTCTCCAAATGGATCCATTATTTCCAACGGCTCTTGACCTAATACTCCATCTCCTGCATAACCAGTCGCATTAAGGTCAGAAATTCCATCTTTATTGATGTCCACTTTAATACTATACCATGCTGAAATGTATAGTCCGGTAAGATTTCCTTCACCTGCAATAATTATCTGCTCATCAAGACCATCGCCATCCATGTCTCCGAGAATAATATCCTGTGGATGTGACCACGGGTATATGTCTGGATGAGAGGCAGAAGAAGTTACTCTCCAACCTCCACCCCAGCCGCTACGATAGTAAATGTCCTTAAATTCAATTTGGCCTTCTACTGTACTGGCATTACCATCAGGCACACCTGGTGATACCATCATCAGTGAATTATTACCGTCGCCATCATGATCTGCAATCGTCGCATTGATTAGATTCGCTGACCGGCTACTGCTGTCGGTATCCCAAGTACCACTGTTTCTCATTCTTGTTATTTTGGTCCCACCGTTTCCTCTTCTCGAAACGAAATCCATATCTCCATCATTATCAATATCTCCACAAACAATATTGTACCCCAATCCATCAAGGTCATTTGTAGTCTCGTAAATTGCATTTTGGAACCACTTTACTTCAAATCCATCGCCGTCATTACCAATTACAACTGCAGAAATATTGAATCCCATGCGAATACTACCTAGGAATAACTGAGAAAGGTTGGCTACTGTTAGCGGATTGTCGCCATGGAGTGTGGTTGTCACATTATTGCCCCAAGAACTTGATTTGTTTGAATATGCGCGGAATGCGAATGTTCCATTGGGGTGAATTGAAACTACGTCCGCAGATCCGTCATTAGTGAAATCTGCAAACCCTGCATCTCTAGCACCTCCATATAAATCAAGTTCAAATAATGGACCTGGTAATCCGGTTGTTGTATTTGTTAAGTGGATACATGCCAAATCATCATTTAAGGCAAATGTTGCAACATCGTCTAATCCGTCCTTATTCATATCTGCTACATTCGAATATGTCGCATTATCACATGTAGCAGTCCAAGAGGTATTTGTCAAGCCATTAGTTGCATTCCAAGTTACAAATGAAATTGCTGTACCGACACCGGTTGTATTATTTAATTGTGAAAGAAGTACTACATCTTCGTTTGAATCATTATTAACATCACCGAGAACCATGTCAGTAATGTGCCCTAATTGCAACATTCCCCCTCCTATTTGTGGAGAAAATGACATGTTCAAATCCGCAGTATATAATGAAGCTGCGTGTGGCAACAAAATGGGGTCTGAGGTAGACCAATTCGATCCATTTGTTGGAATTACTTTGTATGTAGATGAATCATTAAATGTATTTTGATGTGCAAAATCACCATATCCTGCGCCTGTAAATGCCCATTCATTACTACCATCTTGGTCAATATCTAGCCATACACTACCAGGGCTAGTTTCGGCTGCTTCTGCTTTAATGAAGAAAGATGCACTGTCAAAGGTTACATTACGAGGAATTTCAATAGCAGAAGTATTGTCAATTGTCGAGCCCTGTAAAGTGACATCGATATTAGCAAAACCTCCCCCAAAGGTGTTTAGTGAGCCTGTATGCCCATTAGCAGATACCAAAACCGCCGACCACGAATTAAGAACTAATAAGGCAATGAAAAGAAAAACTGCCCCCCGCTTATGTCGTTGCATAGTATCCACCCTATACACTGAGGAATAGTCCCCCTTGAAGTTACTTACGCATAAAAACTTCAATGAATAGGAATAAAAATGATAATTTGCTATGTTCATTGAATTATTTTGGCAAAATGTTATTATTATTTTGCAAAAAATTTCATTCTAAAATAACTATTTCTTGTTTGAGTTGCAATTATTATGTCGCTAAAGGGTTATCAAGGCGCTAATCTACGCTCATTATGAGGAGAGAGCATGACTGGTTCAAATCGAGTATCTATTACCGCTGGTGATATTGAAATAGAATTAGAAGGTGCTACGATTGAAGTCAATGAAAGACTTGGAATGATGAAAGAAGAAGACACATGGACTATTCTCCTTGAGAGGCTCCGTGATGCAAGAGAAGCGGCGATAGGAGCGGCTAAGGCTGCCGCAAAAAGTTCTGGGTTACCGGAGCGTGGTTCAGCCTTTGCAGCGTTATTATCCAATTGTAGATTGACCAAGAAACCCGACCAAGTTTTAGGTGCAATTCACTACTTAAGAGAAGTTGAATCATTGAAAGATGCACCTCCAAGAGTAATAAATGGTTTATTTGAAGACGCTGGTTTTGAACCGCCAGGAAATTTGTCCCTTTACCTAAATAGGCTAAGAGAACGTGGTTTCTTAGAAATTCCAGAAAAAACAGAAGATAAGAATAGATTTGCTATTTTAACTACTGAAGGCAGAGAACATTTGGACAAACGATCATCCAATTGAGGTTTTAGTATGGTTATGTCTGGTGGTGGAAACACGGACTCAAACGACCCTGATAAGGAAGCTGAAGTCTTAGACTGGTCATACCAAAATCATGCAGAAGGTTTGTTACGCGGTGGGAAACATTGTGGTTCAAGTTTCAAAAGAGCGATTTTAGATAATGCTGATTTGACTGAAGGCGATTTTACTAATTGTGATTTCAGTAAAGCCTCAATGGTTGGAGCCGACCTAATGAAATCTGCTTTTGATGGGGCTGATTTTAGAAATGCCGACCTACGTAAAGCACGCTTAAATTTGTCCAATTTTCGTAATTGTAAGATGAGTGGAGCCGACCTCAGAGGAATACGAGGAAGGTATGCGATTTGGCAGGGTTCTGATTGGTGGAATGCTAAATTAAATGAAGACTTAGAGAAAGTTTTAGCAAAGAAATGGCCACGGCCGAAGAGTGAATAATTTTCATTCTTGCTCTTGGATTAGAGCCACTTTATCTTCACCGTACAAAGCCATTCTTGCTGCGACATTGAATAATGGCATTACTGCTAATGCAATACATGCGGCCATACAAACACCACACAGATACATTAGTAATTCGTGTGTCAATAAAAGTGGCCCATGTAATGTTTCCAACGCTGCTTGATTCAATTGATAACTTCCTGCAACTCCGCCGAGGAAACCTATCGATGCTCCTGCTATTGACAACTTAGCGCCAAGAGGGTTTAGTTTGAACAATAATGGAGCGCCGATAAAAATCAAAATCGCGGCCCCCCCCAATCCGGTTGCTATCAATAAATACCCACCTGAACCTCTTGCTACATCATGGAACTCTTGATAATCCTCAACAGATAATTGCTCTCCACCTTGTGAATTCGGCTGTTCTATGATCACTTCGACATCAGAATCCTTCAAATCTTGTGCGGAATTTGATTGCCAATTCTCAACAGCGAAAATTGCGATTAATATCGCACCTATTATCAACAATATTGCAACCGTTTTTGGTCCCTTTTTATCTGCCCGAATCGCTAAAATATCGGTCGGAAATTGTGGACCTTCGGGGATTGAATCTTCCTTCCCCATCATAATAGAAATGCCTAATTCGTCACTCACAGTATCTCCTCACTGAGGTGTTTTTGTAATCCTACACGTAAGTAGTCTGGAATTATTTGTGGATTTAGTGAATCCATGTCAACGCAAACTGTTACTTGTTTACTAGTCCACAATAATTCACCATTTTGATTATGAAATAAATAATTCCAAGTCAATGATTTAGTACCAATATTGTCGATCCAAATAGTTGCTATTACCTCATCTCCAAATCGCATTGGTGCAGAAAAATCAGATTCTATGTTGACTACTGGGAAACCAATTTTATTGATATTGATTAAATCTGGATAACTAATTCCGCACATTTCTAGCCAACTTTGTTCAAAGAATTTATGAGCCAAATCATAGATTCTTGGGTAATAGGCGATATTTGCTCCATCGAGCATTGAATATTCAACTGGTCTGGTGAAGGTTACCGCCATATCCCGTCCACAGAGCGATGTAAAAAGAACTCTCCGTTTGAATTTTATCAATTAGATTGCCCGACACCTGACAATTCCGTCGTTATTAAAAAGGAGTCGCGGGTGGCTCGGATTACCAAGGCCCCATAGTGTAGCTTGGATATCACAGTGGCTTGCGGAGCCACGAACCCGTGTTCGAATCGCGGTGGGGCCGCTCAAATAATGCTAGTTGACTTCAAGCGGAAGCAAGTTTAGCGATTTTCCTGTCCAGTTGCACAAATATTTGATGAAGTGATTCTGGATGATCCGAGAGACGGTTTTCTCCATCAAGGTTTTCAGTATGAATTTGAGTCGCAAGAGGTTTGTAATATTGCCCCACAATTCTACGTACCAATGAGAATGAACTCCATTCGTCTTCAAGTAATGATTTAGGAAATTCTGAGACTAAAGCTGCAGCGTCAAGGAGATTGCCAAAACGGTAACTAGATGGAAGGTGGCGTGTGTCTTCGGAAATTAACTGCCAATTCTTTTGACGTGGCTTTTTCATCTCTAATGAGAATCCATAGACAAGAGGATTACCAAAGCCGATACGCCAAATAAATCCATTTGTTCCAGCCAAATTTAGATACCCTCTTTTGATATCCATTGTTGCACTGTGTGTTTCCTGAAGGTACTTTACCAGCGGTTCGGTCAAGGGGCTGAGAGTAAGTCCGTAAGTTTGCAAGAGCGCATCGCGCAACGGACTCATGTTTGGTTTAGTCCAAGTGGCTAAATCATTTGAAAGACCTAAAAGATAGGATGCGATTACATCTCCAGAGGGGATTTCATCTGATGCATCGACCTGGATACAGGCTCTACTTTCGTTGCTGACAAAGTGGTCTTTGGGATGTACTTCCACTGTATCAAAGCCTGAATCGCTGTTAGAAAATGGTGATTTCATCCTATTCAATATAGGTTCAATTGGAACACAATATGTGGCAAGGTCTCCGCGTATAACGATATTCTCTTTACCCATCAGCATTCTTTTTGGGTTAGAAGAAATTATCTTTATCAATAGTTCAATTGCTTTACCATTTGCTGAAATAATTTCATCGAGAGATTGTTTCAACTCATTCAATCTCTTGCTTTGCATTTGCCTGTTAATATCTGCAGTGTTTTCATCCATCAACCTATTTTTAATTCAACTTACTATAAAGGTAAGATAAATGCGATCGATCAAACCTTCCAGGACTCAATAGTCCATTCCTTTTGCTCGGCTAATTTACGCAGGGGTGTTTCGGGATTGACCGCAACTGGATTTCCACACAGTTTCATAAACCAAGAATCTGCTAAAGTATTTCCATAAGCCCAGCACTGTGAAAGATCATGATCGTTTTGTTGTGCATCCTTTTCGACTATCGGAACCTTGCCCTTTCTTCTTGGAACCGACCAACCCTTTTCTGAACCTGATAGTCGGCCTTGGCGATTCTCTGGGCCGCAGCCATATACGCAATCCATTGCTAATTCTTTGGCCATTGCCTCTGCCATTGGCAAGACTGTTGCAGTAACAAGAACCAATCTATGCCCTTGCTCTCGATGCCAATCCAGCCTTTGCCTTGCTTGAGGAGGAACACGTTGTGATAATTTATTGGCAACCAATTCCAATGATATTTTATCAAGACTTTCCCAACTAGCCATAGTAAAATGTCCTCGGTTTCTTGCAGAATCATAAACGGATTTCCCAGTCGCCAAGGAGCCGATGAACCTTAGACTCCAAGCACTAATGGACAATGGTATTCTCCAAGGTCTTCGTTTGGACAAAGTAAATGCCAAACTCTTCTCGCTTGAAGCATCTAGCAATGTGCCATCGAGGTCGAAGTAGGCCGCAACCTGCTTACTCATATCATGGGCTGGCAATCCGACATACATGAGGCCATGCCCCGCTCAGATGACAAAAATACCAATTATTACAGATTATTATCTCTTGGTTCAGCTTCACAGCCGATTTCCCCATAGACTCTTCGCCCTGCTCTATGGTCTTGCCACCAAACCAAGGATTTTGCAAGATGCCTTGGAATAAAGAAACCAACTTTCCTTGGAGTTAACCCGTGGTTGCGCATTGCTCTATCATGTTGTAAACAAGCAACTATCGATTGGGCTGAACAACCTGGATTGGCTGTTACAAAATTCATTATTTCAGTCTTTAATCTATCAAAGCGAGCCTTCTTCTGGCTTCCTTTACCCTCTCTTCTTGGCATAGGCCGAAATTTGGCTCCTACCCTTATCAAAGAAATGATGGGGACCCCATCTAAATTGGCACAAAACAAACCTTATTCGAAGGTGACTGGTTGTTGTGTCTTCCAGTTTGCAGTTGCTAATTTCTTAGCTTTACCATCTGCAATTATTGGGTGTATATCCTTTAGTCTACCGTGCATACCATGGACTTGAAATTTGACTCGTAATTCTGCTGATCTATCGCGTTGTACTGCTTCGAGTTGCTCATCATCTAATTCTATGGATGCTAATGCTGCACCAGTTTCTTTACTGCTCACAGTGAAGGTGTTTCCTGCAACGGATAGCGTTGGTTGAAACTGCCAATCGTCTGGATGGGTCATCCAAACCGAAAGGTCAACTGACAGTGAGTCTCGGATGTTGACGCGGCTGATTTCTACTGTATCTACCATGTTGACCATTCCTTCGCAGTGGGTGCTACTCAATACCTTTTTCTGTAAACCACTTTGTTCTCTAATAGGCAATTTCTACTAATTTCGGAACCAATACAACGATTCTGATTGTTAATTGCCAATCGTTTCCAGGGTCTGGGTCTGGGAGTCCCTCAATCAATGAATCCGGTTCTGCTTGTTGGGCAATAACCGTCAAAGTCCAGTTACCTTGGCCTTTTCTTGCACCTGATTGTGAAAGCAATATCTCTAATAATTGCGCCTTTGAATCAGCTTCTAATGTCTCATTATCACCGAAAGGATTTATATTTTCACCTTCGATCATTGCTGAAGAAGATTCGTTATTTGTCAGATTCCCTCCCTCAGTATTTGCACTCTTGCGATATCCATCTTCTGTTATTGCTAATATCAAAGTAAAATTATCTTGAGGTGCGACCAAATCTGGGTCCAACTCAAGGAGTGCCTCAAATGAAATAATTCTGCCACCATCGCCAGGAGTAATATTGCCTTGCCATTCTCCTCCCTGCTCGAGGTATTCGTCCCAACTATATTCTATTTCTTGGGACTCCCAAGTCACTTCAAATCTTCTTGTTGTAATTTCAAGGGTAAATGTTTCTGTTATTGACGCACCCTGCATATCGGTGATTGTTAAACTACAGGAGATATTTCCAGACTTGTTTGTAGGAGCTAGGACTGTGGCTTCATTAGCATCGATATCGTTGCGATTATCTGTATCACCATCACTATCATTGTTCAAATTTAAATCCCATGCAAAGTCAAGTTCTCCTCCTTCGGGGTCAATACTATTGCTGGCATCAAGGAATACACTATCCCCTGCTCTAATTACTTCTGGAATTGAGAGATTCACTTGTGGTGCGCCATTGACGCTAATCGTTGCAGTGGAGTCATCTTCTCCGCCTTGGTCATTGACGACGGTTAGACGGACCGTATAAACTCCGAATTCAGGATATGCATGTGATGTAAATCCAACAACTGTTTCTGCTAAATTGCCATCACCAAAATCCCACTTGTAGTTGGTGATGAGCCCTTCGACTGGAGAAGAGTCTCTTGCATCAAAGGTTACCATTTCACCTTCTTGGATTTGCAAGGGGTAGGCTTGCAGACTTGCTCTTGGATCAACTGTTGAATCAAGAGCATTGATACATCCCGACAATCCTGAAGTCAATATCATCAAGGCTGTGAGAACTAGTAGAGATGTAGTCCCTCTCATCCTTTTCGCCCCCAACATAACCCCTATGGGGTTAGTTCTCGTTTCTAATGCTGTTGGGTGCGAGTGTAGTAATATTATGATTATAACTTCAAAATAGATTAGTCAAAGTAAGGACATTGGTTAAGAAGCCTCGGTGACAGGTTTGATATTATGGCGCAAGACTTACTCAGTGGTGAGCGGGTTTTGGCATTTGATTTGGAGACCACTGGCATCTCAACAAATAATGATAGAATTGTTCAATTAGCATTGATAGGAGTCGATGCTGATGAACAACCAATTCATTTTGAAACCTTAGTCAATCCAAGAATACCAATTCCCTATGATGCGACTAATGTTCATGGCATTTCTAATTCAGATGTTAGAGGAGAGGGAGACTTTTCAACTATTGCCGATAAGGCATTTGAATTGATAGATGGTTCCGTAATCATTGGCCATAATGCTAGAAATTTTGATATGAAATTAATTAATTCGGAATTTCTGCGCTTAGGAAAATTGCCCCCGAAGCCAAAGGTTGTTTTGGATACTCTTGAGGTTGTTAGGAGGCTGAAACTCGCTCGACCTCATAATTTAGGGGCCCTCTGCAGACGTTATGGAATCTCATTAGAAAACGCTCACACCGCCGCTGCTGATGCTGCTGCTGCGATGTTATTATTTTGGCGACTTACCGTCGACCACCCCTCTTCGTTTAGAAGGAGTATTACCGAAGTTGAACGTTGGTTAGTCAATGGAGAAATAAAATCTGATGCTTCTGTTATTGGACGGGGAATCGATGATTTGAGTTTAGTAGATCCGCAAGGAAGAATAAGAAAAGATGGTGAACAATATGTCGTTGCTTTCGGAAGACATAAGGGTAAAGAAATTAGTCAAATCATCAGCGAAGACCCTGGTTATCTCAATTGGTTATTATCGCCAAAAGGAATTGAAGATGATGCCACAAGAGAATTGATTAGAACTCAATATTCTCTGTGATATTCAATATCGTCTGGAATTGGATTCCACGGCAATACATCACACCAATGTCCAATTCTCCACGCTCTTCCTTGAGTCATTACCGAACCGACAAAGATAGGGCCTTGATGTCCTGTATCCAATAATTCCTTCAACGCTTCTAAGCCTCTTCCATCGAATTTTGCACTGGTACGAACACCGCTTGGTAATACACGGCCACTATCATCTAATGGCTCACATAGTTCGATTGCGGCTGCACCAGATTCCAAATCAATATCATGTAACAAGATTACTGCGTCGGCGAAATCCGCCTTGTGAAGTGTACCGTTATCGCTACGCCATTTCCACCAATGTGGGCACCAAGCTTTCCAGTCACAGAAACCACCACAAGATTCGTCGCCTATTTGCGGTGCCATCGGTAAAGGAGTTGGTTGTGTTTTCTGCCATGCAGCAAATGCCTGTTCCAATACATTCTCTCCTTTCGCTTCCCATTTCGCTGAAGTCTTAGTGTACCAACCCTCTGCTATCACTGGTGGTGCATTTGGATTATTTGCTAATAATATGTCTCGATACATCAGTAATTGGCGATTGACTTCACTCTTCAGTGTGCCTTCAGGCGCCCTTCCTGTTTTGAAATCTGCAACTACCCACCCACTGAGTTTACCTTCATCATCAACATCGGCGAGTAGTAAATCCAATCTCCCCATCAGACGGCCATCGCTTGTTTTCAATTCACCTTCAACTGCGATAACCAATGATTGTATTTTCCTCCACAATGCAGCGGTAACTTTCTCATGAGGTAAACCGCGTACACCGATGTGATCCAATAGCAAAATAATGCCACCTTTTTGTTGACGTAGGGCATCACTCCACTTATCTTCCTTCCATTGAGGATGCCTTGGTGTAGCAAAGAATAATGCTTTTTCTTCTTCCCATCTTGCCCGAAGCAGTATCTCTCCTTCTCCCTTTAACCAGCCTGCATCAATATCGTTTTTTGCAGAGAGGTCCATGTTTAGAAGGTCTTCCAGAGATGCGTGAACTGCAGTTCCTATCGATGCTGCCATACCTGCTTTACGCGGCAATCCTTGCCGACTCAACCAATACATACGCGGGCATGTTTCGTAACGATTCCATGCTGACGGAGAGAGTTGGTGCGGCCGTGCTGTCTTGTTTGCTTCGCCGCTCATGCCATGTCGTTTACCTCTCTAATGATGAAGGCTTTGTCGTGACCTTGCCCGCCAATGGTTTGATACATTAACCATGATGTGGCAGATTCATGGAAGGACCAATGCTTCGTTTGAATGCAGATGTAAAAACCGATAATGCCATGGTAATAACCTGTTTTCCAACTGTAGGAATGGTATCGAGTATTGTTGGTCACTATTTGATTGACCACTTAGACCTTGAATATGTGGGTGGTTTAGTAGACCCTAGGCTACCGTCTATTTCACTCATCCAAAAGGGTGTACCATTGCCTCCTATTCGCGCCTATGCGGGTGAGCCAACATGTACCCTTGAAGGTTGTACTCAAATCATTTTATTGATGAGTGAATTAGTAGTTCCTGAACAACTAGTGCATGAGATTGTTTGGAAGTTATTTGAATGGTCAAAAGAAGAGGAAATCAAGGCTGGAGTAGTAATTGATGCATTTGCTAAGACTGGAATGAAGGCAAATCTGAATGGTTCTGAACCTATGATCGATTATGACGATACCGAGGGTGTTGATTTAGTTGGTATCGGAGCAAATGAAGAAATGCGCGACAAACTGGTTGAAATGGGAATACCTCTGCTTGAACAGGGTGTTATCAAAGGAATAAATGCTGCAATATTGGGTGAGGCTCATCGTCGCGGTCTTGGTTTAATGTCAATCATGGTCGAGGCTGACCCTCGATTCCCTGACGCTCGAGCTGCTGCTGTGTTGATTGAAACCCTAAATGCACTATTACCGGCTATTGAATTGGATCATGCTCCTCTGATAAAAGAGGCTGAACAATTAGAACTTCAGTTGAAGGAAATGATAGAAGGTGCTGCTGCAATTAGCGAAGGACAGGGAACTCCTAATTCCATGTTGTATGGTTGATGGTTCCGGTCATTGACGGATTTCAAGACTGTGACACTTCATCTGTTTACGAGGGTA
>JAPKFC010000018.1 GCA_028821785.1 Candidatus Poseidoniaceae archaeon
ATTCTTCCTCTTGTCCAGCATTACGCCAAATTGTAGTTGGAATTCTAGCAGCCATTGGAATTAGATTCATTTTTCCGTTGAGTTCAATATCTACGCAATCTGAACTACCTTCTAATTCAACTGCAAGGAAAGTTCTACTTCCAACATTAATTGTATCAACAAATACTTCCTCACCATTATGCAAAAACCTTGGATCTACATTAACAACTTTCCAAGGTTGTCCTTGAGGGGCATCGAAACGTAGTGCGGCCAATTCCCAATTGCCTTCTAATACATGAATTCCAATAATCAACGGCCAACTGCCACTGACCTTTACCAATCTCTCATCGACAGTCCATGCAGCGATTGCAATATTTTCAGTTCTATGCTGGGCTGTAGGCTTGCCCCATGTTTCTAGGCCGGTTTCCCAGTCCAAAGTTGCGATTGCCATTAGCGCTGCAACTAACTCGCTACGAGAGGTCTTAACATCTGAAGTACCATCATCTAGGCGTTGTTTAAACCAAGCTAACCTTTCTTTTTTACTGGCCATTACCTTTGCGAATTTCTTCTTCTTTTGTAAATCGAATACTAAAAAGGCAACAGGGATTAAAAATAGTGAACCGAGTATCCACCTCATAATTCCTCCATAGCGAACGGCTTTATCGCTTGGAGGGAACCAAGGTTCTTGACCTTCATCAACGAGTGTGTATTGAGTGGATAATTGATACAAAATAGAATCATCCTCTTGACCCCATGAATTATTTTGTGAGTTCAAGTATAGGTCGCCATCAATCAGCGAAATACGCACAAAATGAGTCCCTGGTCCAACTTGAAGGGCGGTTTGCAACTTTCCATTACTATAATTTGCTTCAATGAACTCATTCGCAATCCATGTTTCTTGGTCCATATTCCACATTTCTATTAGCAAATTTTGAACATCACCTTCAGCAGTAATTTGTACTAGGTGCAATGATTCTTCCCAAGCATCTATCTCAATTTTATAGACATCAGAAATATCATGGATACTAAGAGTTAGTTCAGCATGGTGGACTAAATCATCAATTGGCAGAATTGGATATGAATCATTATCGGATTCAGCGGTCATCGGTAACAGAGATGGTGCCTCGTTTCCTGAATTAAAATCCGAGTAATCTGATAGATACATGTCAAGCCAAAACACAGGTGCTTCAATAGTGATGATCGCAGCACTTGAATTAGGATATGCAAAAATTGATTGTGCTCTATCAGCCTCTATCTGAATAGAATCCATCGCTATCATAGTTCCATCAACGATATGAGTCAATTGAACAGTTACATTGTTTTGCTGAGGAACCAAAATCAATTCACTTGTTTCATTCCAATCTACAGTTGTAGTTGTTCTCGTATGGCCAGTGACACAAGCACCATATGTAATCGAATAGCATTCCGAATCGCTCATCTCACTCATTTTATGAATAGTACGAGCAACTACCCAAGCAGTGTTTTGTGATGCACTGTCAAATTTCATTATGATTCTACCATCATCATCTGCAACCCAATATACAGGGTCTGGAGTTAGGGATGGTTCAAAGGCAACCATAGTGGAAATAATTGAAGAATAGGTCACTTCATCGGTTGCATTTTGGAAGAATGCACTAACCTCTAAATCAGCAGTTGAGTGAACCAAAGAAATCTCAAGACTATCACCCTTTTCAACTTCAATAGCAACATATTCGGAATTGTCATTGTCGAGAACTCCTGAAATATATGAATCACTATTCAACTCACCAATAGAAATAGCAGCCAAATATCCTCTATCCGCCTCAAGACAGGAGAATTGAGAATCACAAACCCCACCGCTATCTAGCGCAATAGTCTGCGAGGGGGCTGGTCTAACAGTAGGGTAATCTTCAGAAATCACATCTGTGAAAGTATACATTACCGTTTCAGTAATATCTGAAACAATTTCTAAAGTTGCTAATCCCGATTCAGTTGCTTGAATTACAGCAGTATTGGTCGTACTAATATTTTGTTCAGCGATGGAAATCGTAGCAGTACATTGCCCACATTTAACAGTGACACTGAGCCACTGACCGGCTTCAACTGTTGTATTTACGCTGTGAACTTGGTCCACTTGAGATAGAAATCCCACAATCCTTCCATCAACAACTGATACAGTATTACTTTGTTGAGCATCAACAGTAGGAATTAACGAGAAAAGCATTAAACAGATTATCAAAACAACAGCAGAGTTTGGTTTTGTAATACCACTTGGTATCATCTCACCTCTGCTGTCCATGATGCATCGTAGAGTAAGAGGACTTTCAATCCATCTCTTTGAAACTGTTCAAATGCTTCAAGAAGCCCTGCCATCAGCCCACGGCATGGCGGAAGGATTGGGGCGGGTTGTCATCGCCCGCGACCGCTTTGCCCGAAGTTGGGGTTTAGGTGATAGGAAAACGCCTACTGCTCACACGCCAGCCCTAGTATTGCTAGATGGGGATCAAGATGTATCTGTAAATATGGCACCCTTTAAGTCGACTCGGAGCGGAGATATTCCGGCGATACTAACACTTCAATCAAGGCTACCATTATCGCCGCCGGATTTCACAGAAATTTCTCCCAACTATGAAGTTTCAATAGGTAATGTATTGCCTCCTTCACTCGATGAAGCAGATGCCGGTGAAGTGGCAGGGACTTCGAATCTATTACCAGTTTCTTGGCAGAGATTGAAGCATGATGATACTCTGATGGATGCTGAATTATTTCCGGACATAGTAGTTCTGGTTGACGCATTGCAATTGACCGGCCAGCCAGGAAAATTGGTAGAAGCGATTTCTGTATTGAAACGTAGATTCCCTGGTGCACTGTTGTGGACTCCTGGAATCGGTGGACCTGATAATCTAGCAGTATTGACTTGGTTCGGTGTAGATTTATTCGATATGGCAAGGTCTCGGCAAGCATCAGCTGCAGGCGTTCTGCTCAGTGTTGGCGGCCCAAGATATACTGTTGATTCTATGAATGAGAGTAGTGATATGGATTCGCAACTCTCACAATGGGTTCAAGCAATTGCAGAGACACGTGCTGCACTAGAGCAAGGAACTCTCCGTGCACTTGCCGACAAACAAAGTTTGAACAGTCCAAAATTGGTTGAACATTTGCGCCGACATGACACACTGGTCGCAGGTATGAAAGGTATTTTGACCTCACATGTTGACCGTAATAGAGTATTCAATTGCTATTCACAATCGACTCAAACAGATCCGATTATAGTAGAATGGGAGAATTATATTTGTACTGATTATCGTGCACCAAATAATCTAGATCAAGTGCTGATTTTACTTCCATGTAGTGCAAAGAAACCATACAGACTATCCAAGTCACATGGAAGATTCATTAGAGCGATAGGTACCAGTGCTTGCCATGAAGTAATAGTTACTTCACCTCTTGGTTTAGTCCCTAGAGACTTAGAAGAAATTTGGCCAGCAGCCCACTATGATATCCCAGTAACTGGTGATTGGAGTAGTGATGAAGTATTGAGAATTAAGAGAATGTTAACCGCATTGCTAGCAAATCACTCATACAAGAGAATAATCAATCACAGTGGAATGGATTTATCCTTTGTTGATGTTGAGATGATAGATACTCGTCAAGGTCAATCAGCAGGCTCATTTGATGTATTGCAAGTTCTAACCGATACTGTAAAAACTGCTGTTTCAGACTTTTCATTATCACGTCGTCGCGGTGAGCAAATCAATATTGATAATTTTTCAAGTGTAGCGAGAAAACACATGAATAATGACCATTGGCTAGAAGGGGTAAAAGTTAGAGGAAAGCCTCCTCGCTGGAAGATTGAAGAAGGAGGCACTCAATTGGCACAGTGGTCGATAGACCGTGGTGGCTTTTCTTTGTCAAAGGCGGTTGTATTGAAATTGGCACAGCACAAATCACTTCCAGAAGTTCATATCAACTCAGGGGTATCTTGGAAGGGTGATATTTTCCATCAAATCGTAGAGTCGTTTGATTCTTCAATCAAAGCAGGGCAAGACCTTTTGGTAATGCAAGATGGAGAGGTTATTGGTTTGGCAAGAGCCTTTGCTCCTGCTTGGGAATGGGCAGGAACACCTGGTCGTTTAGCCAAATCACATCAAAGAATATGATGTGGCAAATTGGTAAATTATTCTTTGCCGTACACCGTTTACAAGATTGGTTTCACATGGCCTCCATACAAAGCGGTTAAGAGGGGGAGTTAAGTCGCCGAATCGTTAGGAGTAGTTTGACATGGCACGTATGTACAAATCCCGAAGTGGGAAAAGCGGTTCAAGTAAGCCATTTGTATCAGAAGCACCTTCTTGGTCTAATACAGACAAAGATGCTGTTACTGAACTTATTCTAGACCTTGCAAAGAGTGGAAAGACAACTGCTGAGATTGGAACTATCCTTCGTGACCAACACGCAGTTCCAAACGCCCGCCTTGTAATCGGCATGCGCATTGGAAAACTCTTGTCTGACAATAATATCGGCGGAAAATATCCTGAGGATATGATGAATCTAATGCGTCAAGCAGTTGCAGTCATCAATCATCTTGGTTCTGGAAACCACAAAGATCTTCACAACAAGCGTTCACTTGAATTAACAGAGGCTAAAATCCGCCGTCTTGCACGCTATTACAAATCTGAAGGAAAACTACCTGAAGACTGGCGTTACAAGCGTGACGAACTTCGTTTGATGGTAGAGTGAACCTCACGCTACAACAATTTGTTATTGTTTCTAGAGTCATTGTTGATTTTTAAGCAAGAGTTCCAGCGTTATAATCTGCATATGCTTGCATAATCTCTTGCTCAGTATTCATTACAAATGGCCCATAACGAGCGATAGGTTCGTCAATTTGTGGACCCGCTAAAAACAATATATTCACATCTTCTTTTGCAGAGTCATTAACAGATAAATGTACTTCATCACCATCGCTGAGGATTCCTAATTGACCATCATTTAGAGTTTTTTGATCAATGCTTAAACTGCCTGAAAAGCAATATATCATTCCATTCAAACCCTTTTCGATAGATTGAACAAATTTCCCTCCGGGTTTCAATGTCATATGTAGAAATGTAATTGGAATGACCGTATCAATTACGGCAGATTTGTCCAAACTTTGACCAGCGATGATTCGAACTGTTACCAACTCATCTTGTGAATTGACCACCGGAATATCTTGCGCAGGAACATCTTGATATCTTGGTTGCATCATTTTATCCGCTGCTGGTAGATTAACCCAAATTTGGAAGCCATGCATAACTCCACCAGTTTTGTAGAAGTCGGGGTGAGGCAATTCTGAGTGAATAACACCTCTACCAGCGGTCATCCATTGTACATCACCTTGGTTTAATTCTCCTGAGTTGCCTGCAGAATCAGCATGATTCATTCTACCTCTAAGTAAATATGTGACAGTTTCAAAACCGCGATGAGGATGATTCGGAGCACCGATTGCAGCGCTAGGAGGCCAATTTACTGGGCCCATTTCATCAAGCAAAAGGAAGGGGCTGGTCAAGGCACTCATCGGAATGGGCCGTCTTACTGGGAAACCGCCGCCCTCTAGAACAGTTCTTGTCGGTACAGTCGTTCTCAGTGTCCTCTTAACGGCCAATAAATCCCCCTCAGTGGAATGTTATTGGGCATGGGTGATAATGTAGACGGTTACAATTTTGACACCTATCTATAAATTTGAATCAATCACTGAGATTAAAGAAGGGTTGCATATAGCAGGATTACTGGAGGGGTCAACAATGCATGATTTATTGTCAACAGCCCCATTCGCAGATGTGCGAAATATTCTAACAGAAATCGCATCCAAAATTATGCAAGCTAAGATAGTTCACATCCATGCACCGGCTGACCTCGAAGGAGTTCTTGCTCTATCGCAAATTGAATCTGCTTGTCTTGATAATGGCATTAGATATCAACGAAAGTTATTACCTAGTCATAGAAATATTCCGCGAGATGAAGTCCCTCAACCGCAACCGATTAGTGAAGGATTGCTTGTTCACATCGACCCCTTTGATGATACTTGGCAGATCAAGGAAATTCCAGCCACTGAATATATTCACATAATGCCTCTTTCAGTTGGCGTGAGGATGGGTACAAAAAAATCCGAACGTATGGGTGGACTAGATGTGGTTGCGCAGTGCTCAGCAATCGCTGCTATAATCGCACCAAATGGAACACGAGTTCGCAGGTTACGACCATTTTCAGGAAGTGGACTTTGGCTACGTGAAGCCCTCGATACAACATTTGACCCGATACACACTTTCCTCCGAGATCACCTTCGGGATGAAGGCTCATTGCGTACAGTTAGTTTACCTGAAGTGGAGAAACCAGCTAGTGCAATGATTCCAAATTTGGCCGAAAGAATGCTTTCTCGTCTATCTAAGAGTTGGCCGAAGATGAACATTGATGAACGCAGTCAAGCACTAAGTGAAATGATACTTCCAACATTAACCGACTCAACACTTTCAACCCCACGGTTAGAAGAATTAGTTTGGCATCGCTGTGTAATTAGTACATCACCAATCGATATTGCAAGTCAATTATTTCTAGCATCAAAGCAATGGCCAGATGAGGATGCTAAGGTCAAACTATTCGCTTCAGAACTTCTTGATGATTTCATTACAACTGGTAATTTGATTCAATAATTTGCACCGACGGGTTGAAACCACACAACACATTGGGTTAATCATGGCTATTGAGCGATTGTTGACCGGAAGCATACGTGACCAAGTCAAAGACCTAATGTCTACAGAAGACTTGGTAATTGAAGCATTTAGAGATTTAGTAAAAGATGAATTGAAAGCACATATCAGAAATGTTGTTGATGCTGACCCAGAATTGAAAGCGGAAGTAAAAGAAGCCGTTTCATATTATTTTCATACCAAAGCAAGAACAATTTATGCTGAATTAAAAGCAACCCGTGCTGCAACACGCCTTGGCTTGAGATTACTACCAGATGAGTTGCAAGGTGAAGTTGGAGAGGCAGTAGTTTCATTATTCGAGAAAGAGTTAGGTACATTGCTAGAAAAGGCGTTGTAAAATTTCACTTTCGTTCAATCGATTAGTCGCGTATTTTGATGCATAGACGATTTTTCAATCGTTGGGGTTATGTGTTATGCCCTATCCGTTGGGTATTAGTGGTGTCAATGTCACAACAGCCGTTTTTAATTTTGACACTTTTCCTTTGTTCATTAATGGCTCCTATGGCTATTTCACCGGCCATGATTGCAACTGCAGATGAAGTGGTGGTTTGTTGTGATCCGGAAACAGTTGACTTACATCTACTAGGTTCATCATCCTCAGGCACATTATCCCCTTTCTCTCAGAAATTAGCTGATGTTTCACAAATGGCAACAATTTCTAATGCCGTTACATCAGAAGAAGAAGTTGGAGTTTGGACTCTCAATTCAGTTTGGACGGGGTCTTATCCTTCAGATGTCTGGACATTATCTATTCCCTATGAAGTTAGTAATGCAGGTGGTGCCCAAATCAATGCCTCAGTTACAATTACTGCGGGATCTATAACTATCGGTGAAGCATTCACTAGTGATTCATTTCTCCCACCAGGAGAAGGAACTATTGATTTTGATATTGATGTTGATCAAGGAGTGTTATCCAATCCGATTAAAGTTAAATTAACAGCGAGAACAATAGTATTTAGCGTTCCTGCAGGTGATGCTAAATTGGAATTAAAGTGGGGTTCATCTGATGATGATGCAATACTAACTGCTACAATTCCGCTACTTGAATTAAAGTTACTTGACCCTGAAATAGAAGGCTCAAACGTCTACTTGCCTCTAATTATTGATTCACCTTGGGGGATGGAAACACTAGCCCACTCCGATTCAATTACTTTGAAAGTGAACGGAATTGAAATGACAGATGACCCGATTGAAACAGCAGTCGGTAATGCAGTTAGGATCACTTGGACATGGGGTGATGCCAGTGGTGGGATAGAAAATATCAACGTTGAAGTTATTTTCAACTTACAGGCTACAGGGCCGACATTATCGGGTTCCAGTACATTTGAAATTGAAACATTTGACACCGGTGGAGGTACTGGAAGTTATTATCCTCCCGATGAGCCACTACGTACAAATGGAGATGGAAGCCCACTTCATATTACTTCAAATATGGAATTAGAGTCGGTCAATGGAAAATTGAAACTATCCCGTGTTACTACTATTGAGGTCGGTGGGGAAATGGCCTTTTGGATGCGCTGGGGTATGGACCATATTGGGGATGACAACCCACAGTTATCTCCAGTACTAGGTCACTTTAACGCTGGAGCTGTCGGTGAGGCAGAAAGAGTTAGCAGATTCATTGAGCCAGTAGAAGTTGATGAATTTGAAAGGCAATTAAGCAGCCTTGCAACTGTATATCTAGCCTCTGGAATGTCAATAGATGCCGAGGAGTTATTAGGTTCCTTCAGGGATTTTGAGACGATTGGAATCGAATTAGACTTGCAAGGTGAAGATGCAGTCGTAAATCATCCATTAACACTTAAATTCTCCACCACAGAATATGTAGAGGATGGTAAAGGAATTGATTTGATTCGCAGTTTCATCGTAGTTCAACCTGCTCCAATATGGGCTGACTACAAGTTAGAAGTTAATGGTAAGACTACAGCAACAACTTCATTCTCAGCAGCAACTTTACGTGAAAGCAAAGACTTGACATTCAAACATTCAAGGTTACCTTGGGGTGAAGTACTCTCACTTGAAGGCGATAATATTCCACAAGATGAGGATTTCACCCTTTCAATCAACCCAACTTCATCACCAGTACATTCACCAGCCCCTCTGTTTATTCTTGTAGTGATGACTTTCCTTGCAGGTTGGTGGATTGCTTTGCGTATGACAGCTAAGAGGCATCGCCGTTGGTTATACGGTGAAACAGTATTAATTCTCATCGTAGCAGCGATACATTACTTTGCATTCCCGGCACTCTTTGTAGCAGGTTCAATTGCTGCGGTAGTTATAATCTGGTGGTTTACTGCAATAATTAGTCCAAGGCGTTTGGATATAGCAGAAATGGATGATCCGGTAATCCCTACCATACCATGTCCTGCTTGTTCTGCTTCCAACTCAGTCGATAGCGATGAACGCCCGTTCAGATTCCCTTGCAATGGTTGCGGAAGGGTCATCAAATTGGTTGCTTGAGGCTTAAGCCTTGAATACCTGCTTCAATGATTTGACAATGCTTCTTGCTTGTGCATAATCAGATGGTGAAAAGTATCCAGCAAATTCTCCATCATTTACAGCAACTACTGCCTGAGGACTACGCTTTTTTATTTCAGCAAGAACTTCACTTAGTGGAGTTGCTAATTCTACTTGAAGAAAATCCATTTCCATTATTTGATTACATTTTGTTGAACTAATATCAGAACCCTTTGCTATTGCAGTTAACATTTGTTTTGTTCCGATTACACCCTTAACTTGGCTATCGTCATTAAGAACAATCAGCACTCCACCAGGAACGCTGAGGAGTCTATTTGCCCCCTCTTGTAATGAATCATCCAAGCCCGCAGTAATGTGTTCATCGTCAAGTTCTAAGTCTGCAACAGTCTTCGTCACTGGTTTCACCACTCCCAGTTCCATTGCCATGCTCTATGATTGTTTTGGAGATTGAATATGTTCAGTAATCTCAATTATGTGTAAAAACAATTTTATTTTTAGCGACTATGATCCCGTAACCGATTCGTTCCATTTGTACAGCAGTACCTATTGGATAGTCATGGTTTTCGAGTTTACCTTGAGTAGAAACTAATTTACCATCTTCAACCATTACCAATTCAGCATCTTCACAATTGCTACCAACCCAGTGAATAATCGACCTTTTGTCAATTCTTTCAGTTGAAGTGATTTGTGCAATACTTCCATCGATTGAGATATTACAGAAATCTTTCAATCTTGTATCAGTTTGATTTGCATCTTCAGCACTAATGTATACTGAGTTGTCATTGAGGTTAAACACACGTTGGCCCATACTTTTGTCATTCGGATGCGTTGCAATGCTAATATTGTCTGGGCAGTCACCTTGGAGGGATATTTTTACAGGGTTTTTAACGAATGAAATACGAGGTGCAGTGGCATCAATTACCTTGGTATTATGACTATACAATGAAGATAATGGAACACTAATATCCTTTTGAGTGACTCCAAGTTCTACCCAAAAGTGCCGTAATGCGCTTGCGGTAATGCCTCTTTCCTTTAGTGCAGATAATGTTGGTAGCCGAGGGTCATTCCACCCTTCAAATAATCCGGCTTCAATATCTCTTCTCATTTGTGAAGTTGAGAATCCTCCCCATTCGTGGACTTTCACTCGACCCCAATACATTGTTTCAGGATATTTCCAGCCGAAGTGCTGGTACAGTAAAGTCTGCTTTCTGGTTGAGTCCATTAGATCTTTTCCTCTGATAATATGTGTTACTCCTTGTAAGTAATCTTCTACAGCAGATTGGAAATCTAGTAAAGGCCAGACTTTGTATTTACTTCCAATTCCTTCACGAGGATGTGGATGTTTTTCTGTATCCTGCATTCGTAATGCAGGCCAATCTCTTAGAGCAGGATTCTTTAATTCCATATCGGTTTTGACTCTGACAACAGCATCACCTGGGACGAAAGTACCATCATTCATTTTGTTCCATAATTCAATATTGATTTCAACAGAATTATTACGGCAAGGGCACTCGGTCTTGGATTCTCTAAATACCTTAAATGCTTCACCAGAGCATTGGCAAACATAACCAAAACCTCGGTTTAACATCAGAACTGCATGTTCATAATAGTGAGCAATTCTTTCACTAGCGAAGACAATTCTATGAGGTTTGAAGCCAATTAGCCATTCTGCTTCCTGTGGTATTTGCTTATACGCAGATGGCAGTGGTGGTTTGACGGTAGTATCTGTATCATCAAATCTTAGAATCAGTTCACCATCCCATTGTTTGGCATATGTGGAATTAATAACCAATCCTCGGGCATGTCCGAAAGATAGTGGTCCATTTGGATTGGGTGCAAATCGTAATACGACCTTACCCTTAACCGCATTTGCAAGTTCTGGTAATCCGGTCCTTCTTTCCTTCTTTTCACGCTTTAAGAGAAGGTGTGGTGCTTCATTTTGAAGTATTTCAATCAGGGCATCCACTCCTTGTGATGATGCAATATTATTTGCTTCAATAACAGCTTGAATAATGATCGGACTAACCACGTTTCCATGTTGGCGTAAATCTTCCATTGTGCCCATTACTCGACCAATGACTGAGCCTGGAACGGCCTTACCTTCATACTCAATAGCGTTTTGAATTGCCAAGTGACGGATGGCCGCTAATGTTTCCTCATCTGGTGTCCAACTCATACGCTTCAACACTGCCAGCGGCCAACCATTCATCAATTAAGTGGCTTAACCAAATCAAAATAATGTGGTTTGAACATTTGCCGAATCATTCCTAATCGGTGGTGGAGTATCGTATTTCTCCATCCACTTGTTTTTGATAGTAGCCCACGCCCACCTTAATTCACTGTACGGAAGAGGCTCGGTAACTAATTTGTCCAATATTTTCGTGGTATTAGGATCGCTCGGGTATCCGGACCCGACCGAAAAACCAACTTGTTGTGAGATTTGTTCTACCGCTTGGTCTCTTGCAACCTTTGCAAAAACACTCGCCATACCAACGACGGGGTCAATCGAATCGGCTTTGTGAAGACTCTCCATTTCGCTTTCAGGCCATGGCCAATTGTCAATTCTCGCAACAATTCTATCAGTGAATCTTTGCGGGATTACATCACATGCATCAGCCAAAATGGACACTTTTTCTGATACCCGTTGCGATAACAAATTAAGACACTCAGCAAATAAATCGACCTCAAGAATATTGAGGCCATCTCCAGATAAAGCAATATCTATTCTTTCGGGACTACAAATATTGACTTCATATTCCCATCCCCTTGAATCCTTTTGCTGTTTGAACCAGTCTACTAATTCCACTCTTTTTTTGCTGCTCAAATCCTTTGAATCTTTGACGCCCGCATCAATTAACAATTGAATGTCCTCATAAGGAACAGCACATATTCCTACCACTAAAGGTCCAAGGCAAGGCCCTCTTCCAGCCTCATCTAGACCTACTCGCCACATCAAAATCCCTCAAATATCTAAATCATCTAAATCTGGTGCCGATGGAATAGATTTAGGTAACGGGACACTAGATACACTTTCTGCAACAGGGGGTTCTCCAAGTATCTGTTGCGGGTCATGCCTAGTTGTCATATCCGTTTCGTTACTTTTGACTTCTAATGATTCATTAGCTTGGTGAGGAATGGCAATTCCATGTTGCTCAATCGTTCCAAGTAACTCATCCGCCCCCATCTTCACATTTGCGGTATCATGAACTTCTAGTACAGTGGCTGCAGCATCTCTTAGAGATGGTTCCATAGGTTGGGTTGCTGGTTGACTTACACCTGCGCGTGAAGTAAATGCCTGTTCAAAATGTTCCTTTTGAACATGTAATGCAGATTCGATTTCAGGTTGTTGACTCCTTTGAGAGAATTTCCCCATCCAATCATCAACTTGTTCAGGGGCTTTATTTTTCTGAGCGTACAACTCACTTTTTATCGCTTCCTCAGCCTTGCGAGTAATACGGTCAGTGTTCGCTTTGAGAAGAAGCATACTAGAAACAAAGATCGCCAATATTACAAATGACCAAGCCTTGAGAACTAGCCAAGTAGTTGACATTATTTGAGCAAAATCAATCAACGGTTCATCTTCTCCTGCTGCAGGTTGCCAAGGAATTCCTTTATAATCGGCTGACGATGTATGAATAAACTCAATTTCAGGAGAAAATTTGGAACGTACCGTCGTATTAATCCAAATTGTTCCATTTGCTTGTTGGTCCACCGGTATCTCAACCCAGGCTCTCAATGTAAAGTTAGCACCGATTGGGATGTCATCTATTTCAAAGGACCTCGGATGTTCAACTCCCTCTTCTACAATCGCAATAAAAGGCGGAATGAATGCCATCTCAGTGGAATGTGATGATTGTAATTGAACGATTAATCCATCGAATGCATTACCCTCATTACGCAAAGTCATTACGATTGAGAGCCTGCCCTTTGAATCAATTTCTTCGCTAACATTTTCAAATGACCAATTTATTACAGGAGATATTTTTACTGGAATGTTAATGATTTGCAACTGTTCACTATTAAGAAAATTTACAGCGATGCTAACATTACCATTTTCAAATGCGATTGAATCATTACTCGCAGTTATTGTAATGTCCGGAAATTGGTCGCTAAATGAATTAGCAATTTCTATGCCAGTAGATGGAACACTAACATCGACAAATGCAGGTGCGCTCAACAATTCAAGAGAATAATAATCAATTGCATTACCTGTATTGGTGACTTCAATAGTAGAATTGCATGATTGTAGTGGTAGTAAATCATAACAACCAGCAGTACTAAGAGATGCTTCTCCAGCTCTTTCTCTAACAATTGTAGCACCAACATCAATTGAATAAGTGCGCTCATAAGCCCCTAATGCAAAAACAAAGAAACGAACATTAATTGAGCCGCTATATTGCACTGGTGATTGGAAACCAATCTCTATCGTTCTTGATTGATTAGGTGCTAGAAACTGGTCTTCTAATCCATTGAATAATGCTACAGTCCACCCATCATTTTCAAAACGATCGGATTTGGCAAATCCATTCAAAGTATCACCGTTTTCATCTATTGCTTGCATTGTGAGATTCATTCTATTATCTACATTTCCGGTGTTGCGTAGTGTAATTTCTAACCTTCCATCTTCACCCGGTGCTAATTCTAAATCAGGCTCAGCAAAGTCAATACTTGCATTGCGAAAGGAATCATAAATCAAATTAAATGACCACTGGCTTAAGGCCCTATCTAGGCCAGATACGGCTTTCAAGGTAAATTGAGGGCCTTGACCTTGCAAAGGCGCACCATCTATTACTTCTGGAATATCAATCCATACAAAAACATAAGATAATTGGCCTGGAACTAAAGTTTCAAAGGCATTATTTCCAGAAGTTTCATTCATCGTCCAACCCCAATTAAAAGTTGATGTTGAGTAAATATCGTAGGTGATATTATCATTCAATATCGCATTATTTGTAATATTGACTGCAACAGAAGTTCTGCTTCCAGCTTCAACAGTAAATGTTGAAATTCCGCTGACTCCAAAAGTTAGATTACTTTGTGGTGCGATGGTTATGAGAATTTGTGATACTACAAAACTAGAGTCCATATCCGTTGTAATATTTAGAGTGATAAAAGTAGAACCATATTCAGAACTGCCACTAGCGGTGACATTAAATTTTAATTGTTGCAGGTGATTCTCTACCAATGTGTAGTTTAGTGGCAATCCAGTTATGGATAAACCAGAACTAACATTTTCGATATTAGCGGTAAAAGTTTGGACACTATCTGCAATATTATGAGTTGTAAAGAACACTTCTGACATTTCACCTCGATGAACTATTACTTCAGAGGGAGTGTGTAAAGACATTATTTCATTACTTTCTCTTGCCTGTGATTCAACCGATGCTATCGCCATTGGGAATAGGCTCGGAATGATGAAAAGTGCAAGAACAATCCATCTGCTCATAACACACTGCACGCAGTTTAGTTCTTCAAACAGTCGCATTTGGTGTGCAGGTATTCAATCAATAATAAATTCGAAACTCTAGTATGGCCAATGACAGGTTTCTTCAAAGAAGTGGTTTTGGCCGAACCATGGCACCAATTTGGCCTTTCGGCAAAAAGAAGGAACCAGACCAGCTTGAAGAAGAGGCACCAACTCCAATAATGTACAAGATGGGTGAAAATGCAAGTCAGCAAACATTAGCAGATGAGTCTCACAAAAGTTCAGATGATTACAAATCTGCACTTGCACTATTTGGTGATGGAGCAACTGAAGTAACTAAGGCTGCAGATCAATCTTCTCAATATGATGGGGTTGTTTCTGGGGATGGACAATTGTCTCCGAGTAAAGCAGAACCTGCGGTAAAAAGACAAAATCTTCCTGAGATTAGTGTAAGAACCGAGAAGCCTAAGCAAGTCCAATCATCTCCACCTGCAATTCCTACTAAGCCAGCAGTACCATCCAAAGCAGCGCCACCAGCAGTGCCTAAATCTCCAGCGTTTACTTGGATTCATCATACTGATGGATATCATTACAAGAAAAAGGCCGATGGAAGTTTTGATGCAACCCCTCACGTCAAGAAAAACAACGGCTCGTACATTCCATACTCGTGAGATTCAAAATGCCTAATTGGCATTGATTAAACTGGGTCTGGAAGTGCAGAATTAAGCAATGTCACATCAAATTCTGCTCCATTGATTGGTACTTTGAGTTCAAACTCATTTGATACAGAAGGGTCTATTTCACCAAAGCATCCCACCCATGTATCTCCAATCAATACTTTTGCAGATCTTCCAGTCAACCAAGGACCTTCTCCATCTGGTAGCGCCTCAATTGTGTAATCCTTTGCGCCTAAGTCTCTCAGCATTGCTTGGATTCTACCGCGAACAGCAGCAAAACCGCCGCCCTTTTCAGCCATCAAGAATGCAACACGGTCGCAATTCTTGTGATCTCTAACAACAGTTCCTAATTCGTATACCCCTTGAGGTAATTCATGATGGCGGTTGCTTGCAAGTAATCTAAATAATCCTGGAAGGATATATTGCCGTAGTAGTGTATGGTCGATTGTAATTGGGTTGGTGATTCTGGTAACCTTTCCACTTTGTTGCCATCGCATCAATTCAAATTGGTCACGGTCATTTGACAGAGTCAGTGATTGGATTTGCATAAATCCAAGACCTTGTAATGAATCTCTAATTCTCCTTCTAATATGATTATCAGAGCGTGGAATTGCGGTTAGTGGTGCCTTTGCAACATCTTGACCTAGATCTTCATATCCATGGCCAATAGCGATTTCTTCAACTAAATCTACTGGATGCAAGATGTCAAATCGCCAACGAGGCATGATGAAATTAAGCATCTGCTCTCCTGCAGCAGCATCAGCCATACGCTTTGGAATCGTTGGAGAGTTTTCAGGTGCAGGACTGAGTCCAGAAAAAATACCACCCATGCGATTTATTGAAGTAGACAGTTCATCAGATGAAAATTCTCGTCCCAATAGACCATTTACCAATCGTTGTGGTACGCTATGAGTTATTCCATTACCATTAGGAAGAGTCTCGTTTACTCCATCTATTCCATTGACAATTACTGATTCAACGACTCCGCCATGCTCCGCTAATTGCATTGCGATCAGCATCAAAGATGATTCACAAGCACGGCGATCCCAACCGGTGACATCAATGAAAAATTCGGTGGTCGAATGTGTTACAGTGGTATGGTCTCCATTGATGATTGGAGGGAAGGATAGAACTTTATCGCTTGAGTCCAGTATAATCGGATAACGTTCCATATCTGCCATTAGGTGAGCATAATCAATTCCTTTAGGATGATTTTCCAATATTTGTGTAATAGTCATATCTTCTTCCATAGCGAGTGGGGTGAAAGAATAATCCTTATCGACACCTATTACTCTAAACGGAGGCTGTAATTTTGCTAGGTCATGAACTCCAATAGAAGCACGCTTTCTGCCACGTCCTAAAGCGAAATGTAACTTTTCTTGATGGTCCATCAGTGTTTGAATGAATGCATCCTTTTCAGCCGAAGTTGTGCCAATATTGACACCCCTAACAACCGCTCCGAGTATAACTGGTCTAATCGTTGCAAGTTCCGAATCTACATTCATCTCAATTGTTCCTTCAATGACATTCATATTTGGTTCTGCGGTAGTTCCATGCAAAAATGGTCTGAGTGCAAATGCTAATGTTTCTCCAGATAGCAAGTCTGGCCTATCAGGAAATATTTCAATGTCTAGAACCTCATCATCACAATTGTCAACATCAGTTCCCATCAATGGTAATTGGTCTGCGAGAATTGCGATATCATGTACAAGTCCATGTGACTTCATAATCTCGGCCAATAAGCTCTGTTGAACAGAAATAGTCGGAATAAGATCACCTCGCGAACCAATGTGGCAATGGCCGTTCGTATCCGGCTAAGCGCAATCCGCTAACCGCAGCAGTTTCATGGTCTAAAGCACGTAGATGGGTTCGCTTTAATTCATCTATTGAGGACAAACCTAGGCGGCGAAGTATGGCGGTAATGTCAGTACTTATGCTACTCAACCAATTGGCTAAATCAGTCGCTTCAACCATTGGTACTTCACAACAGATAACTGAGATTCCACTGGCTTTTAATATCGCCAAGTCATGCCCATCAGCAGAAAAACCCAGCAGGATTCCTGCCTGTGTTACAGTTCCTTCAAGATGGCTTTTACTAGAACGTCCAATCAATGGTAATGATGCAGATTCTGGCAGCCCCGAACCATCTTCAATACGGGTTACTGCAAGGTCTGTGTTGTGGTGTGAACTGCGAACGTGTAGGGATTGAATTCTTCCCAATCCTTGGATAAATATGACCGGTGCTGAATATCCGACAAGATATGTCGTGGCAACGAGCATACCATCCATTTCTTCCGAATTCATCGCTGGTAAATCATCAAGGTCAAAGGCGATCCCTCCGGCATTGGATAGCAATCTTGGCATATCTGGTAAATTTTCTGAGTTTATCATCACTATATCGATTGGGCGTGGAGAATCTAGAGTAATGAAAGGCTGTTGCGATAGTATGTTTGATGCTATTGCATCTTCATTTTTGTCAATAAACAAATCCTTGCCGCTTGGTACAATGGGTAGTAGGGGGAGTGGTAATGCGATTGGTGTATTTTTCCCTTTTCTTTCACCAATTAATGCAATTGTGTCTGTTACAGAATAATTTGCCAATTGATGGTCATCGGAAGGAACTAGTCCTATTCCGGTTAAATCTCCACTTGAAACAACATCTCCTCTGCCTTCAACATTTAATGTTGGGCTCGGAGTTAAGCAAACAGCATCTTTAGGAATCTCTAAATCAGCTTCACCGAGAAGTGCATTAATCTCTTTCACTTCCTTTGCAGCCAGTGGTCTAAGAGAAACTCCACTCGGAGGAGTAGGGCATCTTCCATTGATTACAATACGTCCGCCGGTCATTCCTGAACCAGGTTCACTACCTACATCGCCATGAACGACTATTAATCCATCAGACATTCCACCACCGATTCTCGAACCAGTCGAGCCACGGATTACAATTAGTCCGCCAGTCATATTACCACCAGCATCATTTCCAACACCATCTAGAATCGTAATTCTTCCAGTTCTCATGGCATATCCAGCATGATTCCCTGCCATTCTTTCACATAGGATTGTGTTTCCATCATTACCAGCACCCAAGAATGATCCAGCATCTCCTTGGATAGTAAATGCTCCACCTTGTCCATATGAAGCAATCCAAGAACCAAATACTCCAAGACCTCTCATTCTGGAGCCCTTTGGCAATGCAGGACATAATCCGAGTTCTCCATTTTTGGGAACTTTATCCCCTGCAGGGTTCCATCCAATACGAAGAATTGCATTTTGTTCAGCAGCCGCAAGTAACTTTGGTCCGAGTTTATCATTGATGTTGATAGACCTTTCAACTACTTCAAAACTTTCCGCCATAACCTGCGGTGTGCGCGACCTGCTCAAATATCCTCCCGTAGGGAGGGCACTCGATACGTAGGTTTTGCCTGCATTATTTTGAACACAATACGCAATTCATACCAATAATTAGACGCCTTCAAGCGCATTGTTTATTGAGGGGGCGCATAGGCAAAGCAAATAGGGAACACTATGGCAATCAAAGTGGCAATAAATGGGTATGGTACCATCGGTAAGCGTGTTGCAGATGCAGTTGACGCTCAGGATGACATGGAGATTGTTGGAGTTACGAAGACCCGTCCTGCATTTGGCTGCGATTTAGCCGTAAGGAAAAACTTTCCAATTTATTGTACATATGATGATGCCGATAAAATAGCAGCATTTGCTGATGCTGGATATGAATGCCATGGCGGCTTAGAAGAATTGCTCGCAATTGCCGATATAGTAGTCGATTGTTCACCTGGCAAGGTTGGTGCTGCAAATAAAGAAAAATATGAGGCTGCAGGAATTAAGTGGATTTTTCAGGGTGGAGAAAAGCATGCAATGACCGAGATGTCTTACAGTTCTTCAGCAAATCATTCAACTAATTTGAATTGCAATGGGACTCGTGTAGTTTCATGTAATACAACTGGGTTATCGCGAACCTTAGTACCTCTTTACGATCACTGTGGGCAACTCAAGGTTGAATGTACAATGATTAGACGTGCAGCAGATCCTGGAGATTCTAACAAAGGGCCGATAAATGCTATCAAACCGGTATTACATGTTCCATCTCATCATGGTCCGGATGTAATGACTGTTAAACCTGAAATTGAAATCAATTCGATGGCGGTTGCAGTACCTACGACACTAATGCACTGCCATTCAATTGTAGCAACACTTCCAGAAGGTCACGGCCTTACCACCGAATCGGTTATTGAGATGTGGAAAAACTCTCCGAGAGTAATTGTAATGAATGGGGCAGAGACTGGTATTTCAACAACAGCTGAAGTAATGGAATTTGCTAGAGACATCGGTCGGAAGTGGGGAGATTTGCATGAAATTTTTGTATGGGAAGATGGTGTCAAATTATCTGGTAATACTCTATATTATTTCCAAGCGATTCACCAAGAATCTGATGTTATTCCAGAGAATGTGGATGCGATTAGAGCCCTGATGGGAACCGAGTCTGATTGGAAAGCAAGCGTTGCAAAAACCGACGCAGCAATTTCGCGATATAACAATATTTGATTCCTCCGTAGGAGGAACTGTTGAAAACAGTCAAGGAACGCATTCAAAAGCGGTACGAACTTCGCGAGTGATATGATGTCCTCTCGCAATGCCATACTAATGCTAGCATTGTTGTTGATTACATCTCTTTCTCCCGTACTGGCAAATAACCCGACTTCACAAGGTGATTCTGAAATAATAACCGATAATAGTTTTGTATTGACGAGCACACAACAGGATTTTTTGTCCACCTTGAATGAAGAACAAAAATTACAATTGGCTGTTGACCATTGGAATCAAATGGCAACTCCACAATCGATTGAATCAAATATCAAGGCTTCAACTGGAATACTCAATTTGGCCATTGGTTCATTTGACCCACTCAGTGAGCAATTACCACTTCTGGATTCTAATTTATTACGCTATGATGATAACTTAGTGACAGGTTTAGCCCTTATACAATTATTTTCACATGATGGAACAGTTCTTGAATCATTATCAAATGATTATGATTTTACAGTTCTTGATTTTATTTCAGATGAAGGTTGGTTAATTCGTCTACCACAATTTGGGGTTACGCTAACAGATTTACAACAAGACTCTAGAATTAGATGGGCTGGAGTTGACCATCCTGCAATGAGGATATCTCCACTGATTCTTGATAATCCACAGTTTTCGTCAAAGATAGCAATCGTTCCTGCTTCTGATTTGGCAGTTGCAGGTTTGAGCACTCTAGCAAGAGACATAGTCTCATACGGTGCTGAATCTGCATGGTGTGGAATTGGTATTTGTGAAGTTAATATTGCAAGTGATAATATCGCAACGGTAATCAGACAAATCGCCTTTGATGGTCGTGTAATTTGGCAAGAACCGAGTTATGACTTGGAATTACATAATGCGGTAGCAGGTGCATTATCTGGCGTACTAGGTGTGTCAAATAACGCAACATTCACCCTCGATGGTTCAGGTGAGATGATCGCAATAACGGATACTGGACTTGACAGAGACCATCCAGATATCAATGGAAGAGTGATTGGAGTATATACTCAATTTGGGCTTGACCCATCGCCTGCTGATACCAATACTGGCCATGGAACTCACATCGCTCTAACAGTTGCTGGTGATGGAACCAGTGATTCAGCAGCAACTGGTATAGCACCAGGTGCAAATATTGTTTTCTATGCTTTAGAGCATGACGCCACTGGAGTATTTGGCCGCCAAGGTTCAATTTACAATATGTTAAAGGACGCTGAACAGATGACTGCAAGAATTGTGGTCAATGCTTGGGGGTCAAATGGAAATTACGGTCAATACACAGCAGATTCACGTTCGGTAGACATCTTGGTCGTGGATAAGCCTGCAATGATGCCAGTCTTTTCTGTAGGCGATAGAGGTTCAAGTGGTGCGAGTCAAGTAACAGCACCTGCGACCGCAAAGAATGTTCTCGCTGTAGGGGTATCAACTACTGGGTCAGGTGGTACTGCAGCAATTGGTAGTGTGGACGCAATTTCCTCACTCGGCCCTAGTCTTGATGGTAGAATCAAACCGGATGTAGTTGCACCTGGTATGGAATTATGTTCTGGCCGTGCAGAAGAAGCGAAATATCCCGCTGGCAATGTATGTGCTACAGGAACTCATGCAAATGGTGAATCACTGTATATGTCTGTTTCAGGGACAAGTCAAGCTGCTGCTGTTGCAGGAGGGGTTAGCGCCCTTACTCGAGAATTTATCCGTGAAGAAATAGGAATTAGTGCGCCATCCGGCTCCCTAGTTAAGGCAGCAGTAATCAACGGTGCTGTGGATTTAGGTGCTGCAGATATTCCTAATAATGCTGAAGGATGGGGGCAAATAAATCTTGAAAATACCGTATTGCCAATGGATGGAAGCACAGTTCTCGATAATTATTTTGATCACAATAATGAGATAAATGCTGGTTATGGGCTACTATATGCATTTGATCTAGACCCAAGTCATGGAATTGATATTACTTTGGTATGGGCTGATGAAGCAGGTAGTGCAAATGCACCTCAGAGTGAATCCCGTCTTGTAAATGACCTTGATTTAATTCTTGTTGACCCATCTGGCAATGAATGGCTTGGCAATGTATTCAGCAATGGTTTCACTCAAAGTGGTGGTCAAGCTGATGATGTTAACAATGTTGAGAGGATAAAAATTGCACCAGGTACATCATCAAATTCAGGTCAATGGCTGGTCAAAGTAATGCACAGAGGTGGTACTTCACAGGCATTTGGCTTAGTAATGAGTGCCAAAGCAACCCCTAACCCAATGGCAGATTATACAACATTCGATGGTAGTATCGTATCTTCTTCAATCAATCCTCTGAAGAATGATCTAGTGAGGATTACAATTGCTTGGAATAACCAAGGTACAATCAATGCAGGTACAATGCATGTGGTTCTTGAGGATTTGACAACTCAAACAGTTCTTTATGAGGGTGATACTTCCCAATTAGGTCCGGGGGAGTTAACATCAGTTTCTATTTATCATTCATTCGCAACCACAGGTAATCATCAATTAAAATTGAGTCTAGATACCAACGACCAAGTTAGTGAAATGAATGATGCCAATTTAGGTACAGATAACAATATTTGGCTTGAGGATATTGAAGTGATGGCATTGGGTGTGCGTGTAATAGCACACAATCTTGATGGAACAGTTCCTACTACTAGCGAGGCAAGAGAAAATTCAGCATTACGTACTTTTGATGTTGCCAATGATACTGGAATAGATATTCCGTTGACAATTTTACACGAAGGAACAGGTAATCAAAGTGTCTCTATCTATGTCACAAATGTGCAAATGCCAGACCTTCAACGACCTGATTTACTATTGCCTCCTACCGATGTGTGGTCAAAATCATTGTCAGTGATTGGACCCTATCCGCTAACTGCTCAAGGCACTGCAGGAGATAGCACAACAGTCACTCTTCATCTTGAAGATGATTCGGCTAACTTAGATGATATGGATGAACCAAGGTATGCTAGATCTGGAGTATTCGTTGTCGATGTTACAGTTCGTTATCAATTCCAACCGACAGTGGCTCACACGCAGCGATTAACAATCACAGTTGACACCATTGATGACGTCCATGTAGTCGCAGCAGGAACTAATGGTTTAACGGCAGAACCTGGTGAATCAACAATCTTTTCAATCTCTGTAATGAATACAGGAAATGCGCCCTCTCAATATCAAGTGGATTGCGTATCCGAAAATAGATGGCAAGTAATGCTCGGAGGATCTAACTCCTCTTCTTTACAATTTGAACCATTGGATATTAGAGAATATTTACCGATGCCAATAAAAATCATCGTACCACCAGTTGCACAAGGTCTACCTTTGGCAGGCTCTATAGACACAGTAACTTGTTGGGTAACTTCTTTGACAGATTCATCCATGAACCATACAGAAGTGGTCATGATTGAGGTACTGCCTCAGCGTAATTTCAAGACAGATTTGAACGACGATTTTGGTCCGATTGGGCCGAGTTCTATGGCGAAGAATATAGCAGTCGATGGTGGTCAGCAAATTCATTTGAATCTAACAATTGAAAATACAGGAAATTTAGATATTGACCTAGATGTATCAATTCAACCTGCAGACCCAATGTGGGCTATACAAGTTACCATTGACCAACAAAGTGATTCTAGGGAGGTTTCACTCTCTTTAACACCTGGTCAAATTAAAGTAGTCCACTTTATTCTTGGAGTTCCAGCAGGAGCGGTTGAAGATGACTACAATTCCTATACAATTCGGACCGAAAGAACATCTCAAGATTTCAGATCAAATACCACCTCATTAACCGTAGGGGACGAATTAGCTATCGACCTAAGAGCGCCAGCATCAGGGGTAATTGAAACAAGTATCTTTTCTGAATTTTCATTCGGAGAATTTGAAGTTGAAAATATTGGGAACACGGGATTAGCACTCAATTGGACTCATGGATTGGCACCGGATGGTTGGGTAATAGGCTATGCAAATCCAACACTGTGGCTTGAACCAAGAGAAATCAAAACTATTCGCTTAGGATTTATCCCGCCTGCCAATTCTCCAGTGACCAATTCTGCATTTGATCTCTTAGTTTCAGTTTCAGCATCTAACGCTGGAAGGGTTGTAGAGGATTCGGTGAGAATAGATGTCGCAGTATTGGAATCTGTATTCGCTAATATTTCAGCTGAAGATGATTCTAAACGTCCATTTATCGGTGTCACGAGAGAAGAAACAACTAGTCAAAACATCATAATCAGAAATGATGGTAATGTCCCTATTAGTGGTGATATGTCAATTGATTTACTAGATAAGGACGGATTAACTCGTGGAGATTGGACTGTTAGTTTCTCACCACAAACGATTCAAAACTTAGCTATTGGTGAATCGGTCACAATTGAAGTTTCAGTGACTCCTAACCAGGATGCTACTTCCAAACGTGTAATGGTGACCTTGAACATGACAGTACAGGGCACAGCAGTAGGGCAATTGGTTATCGAATCAAGCGTACAAGCAGGTACCGGAAATGGTGGTTTGCTCAATATATTGCCGTTATGGATTTCAATGCCATTGATTTCAGTTCTTGTTATTGTGGCAGTAATTTATGCAAGGAAAATGAAGAAGAGTGGTGAATTATCCGATTCCGGTGAGGATTTAGTATCTCCTGATGCCCATGCCAATCCAGATCATTTGGGTGTTCGTCGAGAACTGGCAACTGATATCGGTGGTGCCGTAAATGAACTAACAAGTGGCGAAGTTACAGGTGACGAAATCGCTGCAGCACTCGCTCAATCAATAATAATTCCAAAGGAGAAAAAGGAAGTTCCAACAGGCCTTCCTCCATCTGCGATGATTACGCTTGGTTCAATGCCACTAGGATTGCCTCCAGCCGGCCTTCCACCATCGGGACAACTACCATCTAAGCAATTACCAGCTTTACCGTCCTTGCCGCCATTACAACAACCGATACCAGATCCTGTAACTAGTGCACCGCCAGTTCCTGCGGAAGGATTGCCTACAGGTTGGACAATGGAACAATGGACACATTATGGCCATCAATGGTTAGAGAGAAACGGCAAAGCGTAAACAGGTTGTAAATAATAAGTATATTGAAAGAGTGATGCCTTTTCGCCACTGATATGAGCAGTATTGTTTTATTCGGACCTCCTGGTGCAGGAAAAGGAACTCAGGCAGCGCGAATAATGGAAGCAACAGGCCTACCTCAAGTCTCTACAGGGGATATGCTTAGGGCTGCAGTCAATGCAAATACTCCTACTGGAATCGAAGCGAAAGGGTATATGGATGCCGGTAACTTAGTTCCTGATGAAGTTATTATTAATTTGATCAAAGATAGAATTCTTGAAGATGATGCTGTAAATGGAGTTATGTTTGATGGGTTCCCTAGAACAATTCCACAAGCAGAAGCATTGTCGCAAATAACTGCTGTTAGCCATGTGATTGCCATTGAAGTCCCTGATAACAAAATAGTTGATAGGATATGCGGAAGATACTCGTGTGGAGGTTGTGGACTGGTATATCATGATACATTCAATCCTGTTGCTGCTTCTGGTTGTGATTGTGGTAACTGGCAGGAAAAGCGCCGTGCTGACGATAACGCAGCCACTGTACAGTCAAGATTAGATACGTATCATCAACAAACTTCACCTCTTGCACAATGGTACATGGAGAAAGGAATTCTCCATTCAATCGATGGTGATAGAGCAATCGACGAAATCACGGGCGACATTCTTGTCGCTTTAGAGTGAAGGTGACTATTATGGGTAGGGGGCGCAATCGCTCAAAATCCAAAATTGATAAAAAGATGAATGCCAAATTTAGTTTAGATAAGTTAATGCTAATCATCAAGCATCCAAATCAACATGATGAGCGATTAATTCGTTCTGCATCTGCACATTACGTCAAAATTTCTAGGCGTAATAGAATGCCTTTGAATGCTGAAGCAAAGTTACTAATTTGTAAGAAATGTACTGCTCCTCGCCTATATGGCTCGAACACTCAGGTTAGAATTTCTAATGGTCAGAAAATTATTACTTGTTTGGAATGCGCTGATATTCGCCGCTTCGGCGGTGGCCCAAAGTCACACCGTAGGCAAAATTGAACTATTTTCAACGGTCATCTTGATGAATAGGTGATTGCCGCAATGAGTTGAGGGAGCCAGATGGACAAGGAAATTCCAAAGTCAATTCATAACCTCGCTACATCGCACGATTTCCAGCCAAGCGTTAGAATCGGCAAATCCGGTATCACTGATTTGTTAATAGAAGAAATCGATTCACAATTAACCAAAAAGAATGTTGTAAAAATAAAAATCAATAGAGGATTATTTGAGAAAAAGGATATCAAAGCTGTATGGAACTCCCTTGCTGATGAAACTAACTCAACTGTTGTCTTGGCTAGAGGTAATGTGGGCGTTCTTTGGCGTTAATAGTGAAATTTTTAGGCAAATAGTCAAAGGTTGATTTTCACACGGTGACAATATGGTAGCGGGGATCTCACTCACTGAGCGTCTAAAACGCCATCCAGCACAAAATGTTGCAATGCTGCTTTTACTAGTTGTTGGCAGCCTAATGTTTGCTAGTGAAGTATTTGCTCAAGGTGATGCTAATGACCTGCATCTAGATTTACATGTAAAAGAGGGGTATGAAAGTACAGCCATCTGGGTCGGTCTTGCGATTTTACTCGGCGTATATGGATTAATTATTACTGAAATAGTTCATCGTACCTTAGCTGCGGCTCTCGGCGGTTTGATTGCCGTAGTAGCATTGAACTATTTCACAGTGGAATCGGCTCTAACGCTCGCTGCGGTCACCACAATGATAGATTGGGAAACGATAGGTCTGCTACTCGGCATGATGGTAATGGTTGGAATATTATCTAATACGGGTATTTTCGAGTGGTTTGCTGTTGAAGCATATAAAAAATCTAAAGGTTCTATTTGGACTCTGGTAGTGATTTTGTGTAGCGTTACTGCAGTTCTATCGGCCTTTTTAGATAATGTTACCACTATGTTATTGATTACTCCTGTCACAATACAATTAGCTAAAGTATTGGACTTAAAACCAATTCCAATTTTAATTTCAGAAGTATTATTTTCTAACGTTGGAGGTGCTGCAACGATGATTGGAGATCCACCTAATATCATGATTGGTTCGGGTCTATCTCCAACAGCAATCGCAAGTAAAGGATACGAGGACCTTGCTAGTTCTGGCGTCACTTTCAACGACTTCATAACTGAAATGGCCCCTGGTATTTTGATGACAATAGTTCCAACATTCATGCTAGTTAGATATCTCTATCGTGATGAATTTACTGGAGAGCGCCAGCGTGATGTTGCAGAACTTGAAGCCAAATACGGAGTTAAAGATGTAAAATTATTGAAAATTAGCGGGTTGATTCTAGGGCTAGTTATTTTAGGATTTTTCCTCCACCCTATACTGCACATAGCGGTCTCTTGGGTTGCTCTTTTGGGAGCAGTTCTAATGTTGTTGGCGACAGATAGGCATGATATCGAAGAATCACTAGAAAAAGTGGAATGGACAACACTTCTATTCTTTGCCGGATTATTTGTTCTGGTTCATTCACTCCAGTACCTCGGTGTAATAAATTTCATAGGAGAATATGTTGAGAAAGGAATCCAATTATTCCCTGAAGGTGAGGGGGGATATATTCGTCTATCTGCAGCAATTTTAATCATTTTATGGGTTTCAGCATTCGCAAGTGCTTTTATTGATAATATTCCATATACGGCAACAATGATTCCTATTGTTCTACAAATTTCACATTCACTTTCCATTGAATTAGGGCCACTAATTTGGGCTTTAGCATTTGGTGCATGTTTGGGTGGAAACGGTACGCTAATCGGCGCCTCAGCGAATGTTGTGACTGCAGGTATGGCTGAGGAAGCAGGTTATCCAATATCTTTCAAAGAATTTTTCAGAGCAGGATTCCCTGTAATGATATTGACTACAGCGATCATATCAGTCTATATGATTGCAGTTTACGTGTTTTCTGCTGATCACACACTATATGCGAAAATAGTCCTATTAGGAATCACTCTAGTAGGGATAATCTTACAATTTTCACGTGGTATAGCCAAGGGTAAATCTTTCTCAGAATCTCTAATCGATGATGATTATGATGAAATTAAGGAAGTCGTTTTGGACACAATAGATGATGTCAAAAGTACGATAATATCAAAAATAAGCGAAGAAGAGTGAAACTCGAACCAACTTAGTTTTGATGAACTCAATTATCCGTTGTATTGAATAGGCTTAGTCACTTGGTTGCTTTGAGGGCGAGTCTATTTACGAGTGCAAAGTTTGTGGCCTTCTTTCACTAGGCGGAGATGCTTGTCCCGCTTGTGGTAGTCAGATTCGTACTGATTTAACCTTGGATGATCAAGATGATAGTCCACTCCCACTTGAAATCCCTGGGCTCGATGAAGCCACAGAATCATGGTACCAATTAGATGGTAATGAACATATAGAGGTCGTTCAACAAGCAGAGCCTGTTGATGAACAATCTAACTCAAATAAAAGTCAAGGTGGCTTGCCATTTGGATATAATGGTGATTCCAACACCAATGTACCTAATCTCCCATTTGGTATCGGCAGTAATGCACAAGGAGTACCTTTTGAAGTAGCGGGAATGGACAGACTACCTAGTGTTGTAGCAGAACAACCACTGGTGGTTAATGAGGTGCCAATTTCTGAGCCATCTATAACTCAGAACCAACCAATAGTTCCTGTAGTTGAAACACCTGTTGAGGTTGTTGTAAAGGAGAAAATTAACCCTCTATTTGAATCTACAGTCGAGCAACAAAAAACAGTAGAATCTCCAGTAATTGAGTCTAAAGAAATTGTTAGTACTCCACAAATAACCGAAGCGGAAATGGGGGCTGAACTGTGGACAATTGACGCCGAAGCCCCTGATATGGAACAATTATATTCTGTTCACGAAGAGGTGGTTGAATATGTTCACGAGTCGGATGAGCCTGTACTATATACTACAAATTCACAATCTTATTTCAATCCCGAACTGGACTCAGAGTCACAGCATCAGGCACAAGATTTCCATTATCCACTCGAGTCAATACCAGTTGATAATCAATCACAGCTGATATTGAAGTTGCACCCTGCTAAAGCCCTTGGAGTTGATTTGAGTCAGCACCCAGGACTAGAGAGTTTACTGGCAGAAGCATTCTATGCAATCGGCGCTGAGGAATGGGATGACGCAACAGAATCATTCCAACAACTGGCAGCATCCAAGCCGGAAGATGCTAATATCTTCAACAATTATGGACTTTCTTTATTGCAAAAAGCACTGGCTATGACCAAGAGCCAAAACCCTGAAACAGTTGCACAATCTGAGATGCAATTTCGTTCTTCTATACTGTCGCTAAGAGAGGCTGCAAAGAAGCAACCAGGTAATCCAACAATTCTACTAAATCTTTCACATGCACTACTGGCTAGTGGCAGAGTTGACAAGGCATTGCAAATAATTAGAGTCCACAATTCCACTAGTGATTCTAATGAAGGAAAAAATCTGGAGGCTGCAGTCCTAGCAGCTCAAGGGCAGAGTGCAATGGCAAAACAGATTCTGGAAACAGTGTCTAGTCAATTAAAACAATCTTCAAATTCACATCTTGCGGATGATGTAATTGACTCCAATTTGGCAAAACTCAGCCAATAAAACATCTGGCGATCCGCAATAATTCTTCAATTGAAGAAGCAAAAATTATAATTTCTTAGTGTTGATAATTACATTATTATTATATATTTCAGGAGTGATTAAGTCCAAAATCACTACAATTTTTGTCTCAAACCAGTATCTTATTTGAACTATTTTGAGCATGCTAAAATGGCAAAAAAACCACTAAATTCTCTCGCTGCTAAATGTGGTGCTGTGCCTTCATTTAGACGCTATGTCAGTGAGTGAATAGACGGCGCCCAAACCGAGCCTTTGATATATGGGTGGTAGGTCGGGGGCTTGCTTAAGCACCCTTGTATGCTCGGCGTATAGGGGGAAGGGCTGAGGAGAACCACCTTGAGGAGTGGTTTTCTGTGGAGGCCGAATTGGCATTACTAGATACCGAAGGGTTACTCATATGGTGTGGAAATACATACATGTGATGCTACAACCCAACTGGGGGATCGCTCGGCTCGAATGCCGATGAAGGTCGTGACAAGCTGCGATAAGCTGCGGGGAGGTGCATGTATACCATGGATCCGCAGATTGCCTAATGGGACTTCCTGTTTCTTCGGAAACAATCGCAATGCGATAGGGAACCCTCCGAATTGAAGCATCTTAGTAGGAGGAGGAACAGAAATCAATAGAGATTCCGTGAGTAGTGGCGAATGAAAACGGAATAGGACAAGCCGAATCCTGAAACGAAAGTGAAGGAGATGTGGTTGTTAGTCTATCGTCTAAGTCATAGAAGGTGAAGTTGTCTGGAACGACACAGCCAAAGAGGGTGAAAGTCCCGTAACCGCAAATGATATGACCAAGTGACTAACAAAGAGTAGCATGCGTTGGAAATCGCGTGTGAATATAGGAGGCATAAACTTCTAATCCTAAATACAGTTCGAGACCGATAGTTTACAAGTAACGTGAGTGAAAGCTGAAAAGTATCCTTAGCGGGATGTGAAAAGAACGTGAAACCAGTTGGGTACAGGCTGATAGGGCGTGAAAGCGAAGATATGAGCAGCGTCCTATCGTGCGTTTAGAAAAATGCCCCAGGGAGTTTTGATCAATGGCGAGGTTAAGGGGTTGATCCCCGAAGCCGGAGGGAAACCGACAAGTCCGCAGCCTTAGGGTGAGGGACGAAGTGTGCTCGCTTGGAGTCATTGGTGGAAGACCTGAAGCCCGACGATCTATGCCTGGCCAGATTGAAGCCCGTTGAAAGATGGGTGGAGGATCGAACCGTTGCTGATCTGCAAATCGCTCGGATGAGCTGGGTATAGGGGTGAAAGTCCAATCGAGTTGGGCAATAGCAGGTTCCGCGTGAAACTACTCGTAGGTAGACGTTAGTGGAGATTGATTACGCTGTAGAGCACTGATTGCGCATTTAGGGGGAGCGATTCCTCGATGCGCTGCCAAACTCCGAAGGTGTAATCGTTGTAGATACTAGCAGTGAGTGATGGTGGGTAAGCTACCATTACGTAAGGTGAACAAACCAGCCTGAAGTTAAGGTCCCTAAATATCAATTAAGTGTCACAGACAAACCGTGTCCGTGGTCGAAAACAACCAGAAGGTGGGCTTAGAGGCAGCCATCCTTGAAAGAGTTCGTAACAGATCACTGGTCTAGCTTGCGGGCCGGGAAAAGGGACGGGGCTAAAATTGATTACCGATACTTCAGACCATCGAAAGATGATGTGGTAACGCGGCGTTGTGTTTGGATAGAAGGTGGGCTTTGAGGTCCACTGGACCGAATACAAATGAGAGTCTTGGGAAGAGTAGCAGCACAGTGTGGTGAGAATCCGCACCGCCTTATAAACCAGGGTTCCTCGGCACTGTTCATCAGCCGAGGGTTAGCCGGTCCTAAGGTCATTCTTAACCGAAATGATCGAAAGGGAATGACGTTAATATTCGTCAGCCTCCTGTACAATAAATGGTGACGGCTTGGGCAAAACTTGTAGATCATATGTCAGGTCTACTTGCAACTATATTCTGGAGAACTGTCACAGTGAGAAGGAATTAAAGTCCCAGGTCCCATGAAAAGCCGTACAGAGTCCGTACCGAGAACCGACACAGGTGTTTTTGGGTGAGTAGCCTAAGGCGTATCGGATACAAATATCGCGAGGGAACTCGGCAAAATAGCTCCGTAACTTCGGGAGAAGGAGTGCCAGCTTAGGAATAAGCTGGTCGCAGTGACCAGGGAGCTCCGACTGTTTAATAAAAACATAGGGGACTGCCAGATCGAAAGGTTGTGTATAGTCCCTGAATCCTGCTCAGTGCTGGTATCTTAAATCGGGTTTCAACCTGACGAAGGACCAGTAAACAGCGGGGGTAACTATGACCCTCTTAAGGTAGCGTAATACCTTGTCGCTTAATTGGCGACTTGCATGAATGGTCCAACGAGGGCTCCACTGTCCCCGCGATAAGTCCGGCGAAATTGACTTTACTGGCGCACAGTCCAGTACATTCTACCCGCAAGCGAAGACCCCGTAGAGCTTTACTGCAGCCTGTCGTTGCATTGTCGCTTTCCATGTACTGTGTAGGTGGGAGACGTTGATCCCTGAGACGCTAGTCTTGGGAGTAGTCGAAAAAAGAGACACCACCCTTGGAAGGTAACAATGCTAACTCTTTATGAGAACACCGATTGGTGGGCAGTTTGGGTGGGGCGCCACGCGCTCGAAAACCTAACAAGCGTGCCCAA
>JAPKFC010000019.1 GCA_028821785.1 Candidatus Poseidoniaceae archaeon
GTATCCAAAAATTCAATCATTATCCATTGACTTCCAGTAGTATTGTTATTTTCTAAACTCCAATCGTAATCATAATATGTCTGCAGGTCAAAATCTTGCCATCCACTTCCATTGTATGCCTTCCCAGTGATATTAGGTGCTCGGTCTCCCTCTTTTGTACCAGTTATAATAGGACTTGTAGTCAAACTAATTACCATAATTGCACCTATGAATATCGCAATCGCAGTTAATGCTGTATCCATTCTTGCATCGCCATTATCATCATATTTTATTTTCATTTTATCCACCTTCTCTTAGTTTTTCACTTACAAACCGATTTCTTCAATCAGTGCACGCGCCGTATGTCTTATCGCATCTTCGGAATTATAATTTACATCAAAGCCGATTTGCAACATTTTGTCGATTGCCAACATCGCTCTCGGAACATCTCCAGCCCAGCCTCGGTCTCCACCAGTATATTCTATTGAAGCGCCTTCACAACCTGTCTCTTCAATCACTATTTCTGCAATTCTTTTTACAGATGCGGTGTCATGACTACCAAGGTTGTACAGATTTAATTGCTGGTCGGTATTATTCATCACATGTAAGATCCCATCGACACAATCGCCAACTTCCATGTAGGACTTTTCTTGTAATCCATTACCAAGTACTTCTAATCGGGAAGGGTCCGCCTTTAGTTTGTGAATGAAATCAAAGATTACACCATGCGTACCTCTAGTTCCAATGATGTTGGCAAAGCGGAAAATCCAAGCCTGTAAACCGAAAGTTCCAACCCAACTTGAAATTAATCCCTCGCCCGCTTGTTTGCTTGCACCATATAGTGAAATTGGCAAACATGGACCGTGGTTTTCTGGAGTCGGCATTGGAGCATCTTCTCCATATACAACTGAAGAAGAAGCAAAGGCAATTTTCTTTACTCCGTTGATGCGCATGGCCTCAACAATGTTGTATGTAGCAATAGTCCCCTGCTTCAAATCAGTATCAGTAATTTTTGTTCCTAATCTAATATCTGGATTTGCTGCTAAGTGGAATACGCATTCAATCTCCTTCATTGCTGAAAGAACATCCTGATAATTTGTGACGTCCCCTTTGACCAATGAGACCTTACCTGAATCGAGATGGTTTTGGATGAAATTCAGATTGCCACTCGACAAGTTGTCGAGCACTACTACTGTGTCACCTCTGGAAACTAATCTGTCAATTAAGTGAGAGCCGATGAATCCTGCCCCACCGGTAACTAACGCTCGCATGGTCATTCCTCGTCCCCCCTATGTATCAGTGTTTTCAAATGATGACCTGTCCACACACTTACAATAATTAGTTACTTTAATGAGGTTTAAGGTGATTCTTTGAAGTTACCGTGCAACAGAAATGTGCATGGATGATGTGTAAACATGGTAAAAAAAACTGAAACAAAGAAGACTGAAACTGAGAACGAAGAATACACTGGCAACAGTGCGCTGATAGGATATGTTAGGCGAAGTAATGCGGGTGGTGCTTTAAAATTGAGCATCAACACAAGTGCTTTTGCAGATTGCTCAACCTATGTGACAAGTGATGGCCAGGCCTATGTGCCTCTGATCATTTCATTGAATGCTTTAAACAAAGTATTGAATGGTGAAAGAGCTGTTACTACTGTATCTCAAATGCAGGGCTAATAGTCGGATTAATATCCTATTATCAAATCGTCGAGACAAGTTTCAATGCGTTGAAACACACTTTGCAATAGCAAGGTTCTGCTCATCAATTTTCTGAGGAATTTTGGTGAGCCCACTATCTATTACAATAAATAAAAAATGTCCATTGCTCTACTACGCATGCAGTTATAATGTGATAATAACTACAAATTTATCAAATAGTGCTAAATATGGGCGAAAATTAGATACAAGTAGTGAATACTATGTCTTCGGCTGCTGCAGAGACTAAACCATTCATTGTCGCAGGCATGCCGATGTACAACGAAGAAGAGACCATTGGGACTGTTGTTACAATGGCACTGCGATATGTTGATGCCGTTATTTGTATTGATGATGGGTCCTCGGATTCCAGTGCAAAAATCGCTGAAACATGTGGAGCAATTGTCCACCGTCACAGAGTTAATCGCGGATATGGCGGTGCATTACAGAGTCTATTTCAAAAAGCAAGAGCGATGAATGCTGACGCTTTGGTCGTCCTGGATTCAGATGGTCAACATGAAACTTCTGATATCCCTCACTTATTGAAGCCAATAATTGATGGAGAAGTCGACTTTACAATTGGTTCTAGATTCATTAATGGCGGTGGCGGAACTGATATGCCCGCATATCGCCGATTGGGAATTAAAGTGATTACTGCCGCTTCTAATCTATCCAGTGATTTGGGAATCAAAGACACTCAATCTGGATTTAGAGCATTCTCAAAAACAGCCCTAGACCGTTTGAGATTTGACTCAGAGGGAATGGAATTATCACTTGAAATGCTGGAGGATGCTCACGACAAGAAGTTACTGATCAAGGAAATTCCAACTGTCATCAGATATGATGTGCCTAAAGGAAGTAACTTCACAGCTGTATCTCATGGATTCACTGTACTAACTTGGGCAATGTTATCTCTTTCACAAAAGAAACCGCTACTCGTTCTTGGAATACCTGGAATGGGATTACTTGCAGCTGGTGCCGCAATGGGACTAAACACTGCTCGGGGAGTTTCTACTCAATTTGACAGTATTATCGGACCTGGACTTTCCGCTATTTGGATTGGAGTATTAGGATTATCACTAATGGCCACCGGACTTGTACTACAGAGTGCACGTGGATTCTTGCGACATTTGCTCGTTAGAGAATTTGGCTTAGATTGATTGTTTCTCACTCTTTATTGAGAATGGTTCATGAGCGGTTTATGTCTCGCATTATCTATGGGAACCTTATCCGATGATGACCAAGGAGATAATGTCCTTGGATTGTCACCGCTTGGAAGGGTTCAGGCAGCGCTTGCAAATGGGACAATACGTAGACTTGATGACATGTATTCAACTGTTCTAGCAAGTCCTATGACAGTTCTTGTTCTATTATTGATAATAACTGCATTTTTTGCTCAACAGGGATTAGATTTTCAAGACCAAATTGAGGATGATGTTGAAATATTTTTACCCGAAGGCGCACCATCAACAAAATTACTATTGGAAGTGGAGAAGGAATGGTCTACTGATATTGCGATAATATATGTGCAGACTCCTAATGCCTTTAGTACAAAAAATGTTGAAAATATAACTTCTGAGAGTTATCTTCGCGAAATAAGTTGGGTCGAGGGTGACGACCACAATATAGGTGGAGATTCCACAGGTAGAGGAATTGATTATGATAAACTTGACCACGGTGAAAATGATGGTGTCTTGTGGATTATATCTCCCGCTCAAGTTATCAAGGAAATAAATTCTGCAGATGGTCGTTTCAACAATTCTATGTGCCAACATGGAATTAATACAAGAATACCGATTCAAATCGAGTGCAATCTCCCTGGTGGTGGCGAATATGCAATACCTGACCAAACAAGAATCGACCAGATTATTGAGGAATCGGAAGGAGGTTTTGATGCACTTTTCAAGGACACTAACGATATGGACCCAACTGTTGATTCTGATGGCGATGGCAATTATACCAACGACCAAGATGGTGATGGAATATGGGATACTGCGGCCATTATAATTGGTATGCATTCCGAACCAAAAGTAACCGATGATTACGCTAATTTCGATGAATTACATGCCCATTTCCAAGATGTAATAGATGCAAGGCCCGATGATATGACAAATACTGAAATGACCGTTACAGGACTAACTAAGGTATTGGAAGATATTTCCGAAGAAATTTACAAAGACCTACTGATGATACTACCATGGTCTGTTTTCTTCACGATACTTTTCATCTCAGCAATTCATCGTTCTTTGAAGGTTGTTGTCATTACCGGTACACCAATTATGATGGCCCTTGCAGTAACATTCGGAATTTCAGTGATTATGGATGTACATCTTACACCTATGATCGTAGCAACATTCCCAATCTTAATTGGTTTAGGAGTTGATTATGCGCTGCATATGGTCAATAGAATAGAAGAAGTTCGGCGTAAAAAGATTGACGCTTGTAACGATGAAAATGAAAGAAGGAGAAGGCAAGGAAAACCTCCTGAAGAAGTTCCCGATATTTGGGATGCTACTTTTTACAAGGAATGTATCCTAGAGATGGCATCCTCTACCGGTGTTGCTGTTTTCTTATCTGCGATGACAACTATCGTCGGTTTCTCTGTACTGATGGCACCCACAATAGTTCCAATCACTCCTATTCGTTCTGTTGGACTGACATTGGTAATAGGAATTATTTCCACATTGATTTTCTCAATTATTTTAGTACCAACATTATCGTGGCTTACTAAATTCAATAAACGAACTAACCCTCAAGTATGGGGAGGAATTAGTAAAATACCGATTAAAGGATTCTTAATGATTATCTTGTTAGCCGGAGGAGTAACCACTCTTGGTTTACTTTCGCTGGATGAGATGAATGAGCCTATAACTGGCTCATCTGAAGCACCTGAAGGCATTGAATCGCTGGATGCGTTAGCAGAATATTCTCGACAATTTGGCAGTGGTCAGACATCACTATTTATCTATCATGCTGAGGATAGAACCCATGAAAACAATACAGATCAGATAAGAGATTTACCCGTATTAGATTCGATTGATTTACTTGAAAACCGCATAGATGCGATTGATTCAACCAATACAACAAGCATTATCACATTCCTAAGAACAATACCCGCTACAATCACTCTAACCGATGGAGTGACCTTGTATGAAGGAAGTCTTTGGGATTTACTTCATGAACCTTGCTGGGAGAGTAATGACCCAATAGAGTGCAATGTGTGGCTAGGATTGGAATTAACTGGTCCTGAAGGTCGTAAAGGGCTGAGGAAGGATATGGTAAATGTCGTTTTTGATACACTGACGGATGAAGTGAAATCAATGCTGCTCAATGAAGCTGGAACCAAGGCTATCGTCTATGTTACACAACCGTATATGAATCTCAATGTCGCTGGTGAACTAAGAGACGAAATAGATGGAATGCTGTCTGAAGAGCAAGCCTTGGAAGGTACACGAACTTCATTGCTTACAGGCGGGCTTCCGGTCTCGCTTGACATCAATAAGGGCATCCACGACACTCAAGATCAAACGACTCTGATCACATTGATTGTTCTAACTATCGTATTGTGCTTTGTTTTTAAATCAATAAGATTGGGCCTATATACGATGATTCCTGTTGCAGTGGTAATATTATGGCAACCATTACTGATGCAAAGCCCAGATGTAAGTATCAATATCTTTACGGTAATGATAGGCACTATCGTGTTTGGTATCGGTGTTGATGATTCTATTCATGTAATGCATAGAATACAAGAGGAGGGTGAGACTCCTAATGGCATCGCCACTTCTATAGAAGAAACTGGTCAGACCATATTTGAGACTACTTTTACTACAGTAGCAGGTATCTCTGCGGGATTCTTAGCAGCTTTCCCAGGTCTTGAAAATTTCTTCATGATAATGTGCATGTTAATTTTCTTCGCCTTCCTTACCAGCGCATTCTTACTTCCCGCAATATTCACCCTAGAGCATTCTATTAGAGCAAAAATACGTGGTGAAGGTAATTGGATTGATTTCGGAGAGGGGATCTCTCTCGCAAGTGAATTGTCAATGAATCCTTTGGATGCAGTACTAGAAGACTAGGGGAGGGAGAAGGGAGTAAGCCCCTTTCTGTTACCTTTCGGCGACCACATTCAACTAAGCGTCCTACCTGCTACAGAGCGTGCAACTCTATCGTAGCGGTTTGGACTTGCTCCAGTGGGGTTGTTCGTCTCATCGACAACAAGGCAATCTCTGTCTTCCAACATCATTGTACACACCCTGTATCGTTCGTTTCTGCAGCATTAACCTAAACATCTCTGTTTTTTCACTTCTGCGAACCACTTGCACTTTGGAGAGGGGACTTTCCTCAGAGTCTAACTCTGTCAGCGGTCCTCCTTCTCCCTCCAAGCAATGCTTCTGCATCACTCATTTCAACTTCTCGCAAATCCCAAAGTGAAAAATTGCTGTAAAAATACGCTTAATCGTACGGATTTTCGCCTGGAGAACTACCATCATGCATACCAGAATAATCTTCTTGAGCAGTTACTTCTTCTTCATTTTGATTCTTAGTCTTAGCAAATTCTTCTATGCTCGGTAGTGAATCCGCTGCGCGATTTTGCTTCGAAGGGTTGAACTTGCGCTCAGAATTACCAGTATCTCTCAATCCGTATGCGATCAAGCCAACTAATGATATTGATAACAATATTATAATTGTCAATAAAATTGGATTGATTTCGCCAACACTAGCAAAAGCACCTTCAGATTTTGCTGCATCAACGTGAACACTTGCAGTTTGTGTACTCGGCCCATTGATAATATGGAATTCAATCCACATTGTCCCCACACGGTCTGGTGTCCAAGGATGAGTATAAGCGATATTTCCGCCTGCTTCAAGTGTTATTTCTCTAGCATCTAAACGAGTTCTTGCCCCATTACTCTCAACTAATTCCAGCACCAATTGAGCAGTACCTGCTGCCTTACCTTCATTACTTATCAAGACCGCCAAATCGACTTGTTCATTGGCATGCAATTCCTTGCTAGGCGACATTTGTGGAGTGGAGAAGGCATAATGTGCAACTCTTTGCTCAATAATCCAAACCGATAATGGAGCATCAATATCATTGAATGTCTTTGAGATTTGATGTCCTGCCTTATCCTCGCCTGTCACCCAAATTCGCAATTCTAAATTTTGCGCCCGTAACTCTTGGCTCAATTCTGCTCCTAGGTCTAGTTGTGCCTTACAAGGTATTGATTCTCCAACCAATTTACCACCTAGAATATTCAATGGGCTAGTTCCATTGACAACCGAGTCAACATTCAGTCCAAGACCTGCAGGATATACTGCCCAATTAAGAATAAGTGATTGTGCATTTAATTGCTCATCCTCAGAAATAATTATTTCAAAGGAGAGATTGCCCCAATCTTTTTCATTTATCACGCTATTATGAACTGGACTATTAACACTGATAATTTTAGGAGAAATTTCATCGATAATAAACCAGCCAAAAGGAGTTTGTGGACCCTTGTCAATCGCACCATTCGGTGGATCAAATATTGTACCAGTTAATGCATATGTTCCAGGCTCCAAAGGTGAGATTATGATTCCAGAGAATTCGCCGTCAACATATTCAATTTCAACATCGTTATCTGAGATTGAGAACATCAAATCAAGTGGTTGTGTTACATCTCTACCGCTGCGATACCAGTCAATTCCGCCTGAAATACCAATATCGGTTCTTGGGGTGATCCATTCTGCTAAGCCTTCGATTACTTCACCACCAGTCGATAGCGCTAATTCGTCTCTTTCAATAAGCAATTCACCTGAGAACTTCCAATCTAAACTAGATAAATCAAAATTATTTGACTGGCCTTGATAATCGCGAAGCATAAGGTGGGGTCTCCTCAACTGACTTACATCCGGATTGAATCCCCACTCCAAAGAGAAGTTGACAGTGAACAATCCCTCTGGAGAAAACACATTAGAAGAATCCTGTGGAATTAACTGACATGATTCAATATCAAGGTATATTTCTGATGAATAACAAGTTTGGTTAGAGCCAAACCAAACAATTTCAACTCTATCAAAAGTATTACCAGATAGTGCTAAATTGATTTCTGAAACATCACTTATGCCATTGCTATCCCATATTGAAACTTCAATAATGTTTGACTCTCCTGGATGTATCCAGACATTTTCACCCAATCCCCAATCATTTAGATTTGAACCCAAACTTGGAGCGCCATCACTTCGCAACTGTACATTGAACAATGGTTCCTGATATGAACCTGAATTAGCCAACATGTTTCCTGCAGGGTCAGCAATCTCCAGCCATGCAGAGAAATACGAGCCGTCGGGTGCAAGAGAATTATCCATCTTCAATGTATAATCTGCTTGAAGATGTGTCAAATTCATCGGTAGAATCAAGTCCTTAACGACTACCTCACTTTCATCCATTAAACCATTCATATTGGCATCGTCTAACCAAGACCTCCACATATGTGCCTTTGCATGACTTGGTAATACTGGCCTGTCGGCTATTTGGAAATTGAATTCATTTCTTGGAGAGATGTCACGATGATCAAATTGTTCAACATCCATAGAGATTAGTGCTGGTGCGACTGTATCGAATTCAAATGTCAAGTTATTATCGGTTTCATATCCAATCCCTTGCCCTTTTAGAGGTTCAAGAACAATTTCTAAATCCACTGAACTTTTACCGGTTGGTACCGAATATGGTAATGAAACAATTCCGTTCACAGTCATGGACGAAGTGGTTACTTCCACGCCATCTTCAAGCAATCTAACCAAGGTTTGCCCAGGGCGAGGTGATGAGCTCATCCAAACATCTTCAAAGCCCAATACAGCTTCAATAATTACTTCCTGACCTGGATTGAGATATGGTGAAGATTCAGTTGAATGTACTCCATTTGAAGAAACAACTGACCAAGATTTTAGTGTTACATCGTTTTCAACTCCTGCTGAATCCCCAAGACCAAAGTCCTTGCTTACTGGAATCATTGGGCCTGATGGTGCAATCAAAAATACAGATAATGATAGTGAGGATTCATCATCCCAAGATTCTGGGAATTTGAATTTATGCTCCACTTGGAGATATTGCCCGGCATCGATTACAGAAATTTGGCCATCTGCTCCAGAATGTGTCCATAATAAATTGACACCGGATAGTGAGCATCCTGCAATGCTAGAACCGGTCATATTCAATGAGATCACTGGGCATCTAATTGAAGAGGATTGATTTTGCCCACTTAATTTCATCTCTACCATCCATCCATTAGACTTAGCATGAGAAAGTGCATTAGATACGTTTAAGTTAGAGAAATCAAAGACACTTTCAACTTCATACCAATCTACACTTGGAGTAAAAGTATCCACTACATTACTGACTGATATCGAAACTGGAGTAACTGATGATTGCGAAGTAATTCCCTCAACAGTCAATCTAACCGCCCCTGTACTACTCATCCGCACTGGCAAGTTTACTTCCTTTACGCCCGCATTAGGAACAATGGAAGTCAATTCATTATTTAATGCTAAAATTAGGGAATCTGTTGGAGAAAAAGAGAGGTCTAAATCTGCATCCCACGGAGCAAATATTCCACCCATCATCACTTCAGCTGGAGTTTCCGAAGAACCGACTCTAATTGTGACAATTTTCAGCGAAAAGGCATTTGCTCCACCTAGTGCATTATTCAGAGAAGTTAATTCACTCGATGTTAGGATAATTTGTTCACACATCATTAAGTTGGATAATGGTTTGTTGATGATAGAGGTTCCTTCTACTGAAAATGTCACGTATGGGCTTTTCATTTCTACATCACTTGCTAAAGCAAATGAAAAATCACTTACTCCGCTTGCTGGTAATAATAATTCAAAGTATGATGCTGCTGTTGGAATAGAATTAGAACTCTTCCAACTAGAACCAAATCTATGTTCATCTTGTATACCGAAACGGCCATTCCCTGGATTGTTCAAAGACCAATCGGAAATACCATCTAATCCCACATCAATTCTAAGTCCATCTGCAACAGATGTATGAATTAATTCTACATCAAAAACATCAATATTACAAGTGCCACTTGAGGTGAATTTGAATTGGACCATGAATTCTGGCGAAGTTAAAGATTCAATAGTATCACTGGCTAATGTATTCCATGACTGCTCATTGCCAATCTTGTATTGTAAGGTACAACCGCTATTCATAACGGAATTACTAGAGATAGCACCGAAACCGGACCTCATTCTATAGATTGGAGACAATACATCAGAAGTTCCGCTAATGACTCCATTTGACAAAGTTGCGCCTTGTAATTGCCAACCGATTCTGTTCGGGTCATCTTTGAAATCTTCAATTATCTTGCCATCAAAATAAATCCCGTTAATGATAGGAGCACTATTGCCTTGGCCAGTCCCCATATGAATTTTCATTCTAACAGAAGGATACTTTTGCCAGTCTACCATTCCCAAATCCATACTAGTTGTTTCAAAGTGAGAATATTGAGGAATTAATTGTCCAGTTGAAGCATCCATCAAACTCCATTCAAATAAGGATCCTGAGGGTACGATTGCATCCATATACATCATTCCAAATGCTCTATCTTCTCCCATTCCTAATGAAAGAGGGCTGATTGGCAGTGATGTCCAATTACCTTCACCAGCAGAGACACCGCCAACTGGTTCTATTACGACATCATCTACATTCCATCCAGTATATGTCACACTCGAATCCGTGGTACCAATTCCAAATCTAACCTTGAAATCAGGATTGCTATTTATGTAAGAAGAAATAGTATTTGTTACTTGGTAGAATTGATTATCATTAACAGATGAACTTGAATAAATAGTTGTCCATCCGCCATTTGCATTTTTAACTGCAACATATGCATGATCCCAGGACGGTGATTCAACTCCTAATCTTTTCCAATACTTCAATTGCCATGCACCACTGCAACCTGAACAATCAAATGAAGGTGAAGTTGCCCAATAGGTGGTGCCAATATTGTTAGGGTAATTCCCATTATAGGTGTATATTCCATCTGAACCACTGTGGACTTTCGGCGCACTAAGTCCTGTATCAGCACCATGTAACCAACCCGTTCCAAAAGTCCAACCCTGTTGACTTCCTTCAAAGTCCCATTCAATCCCTTGTGGTAAAGTGGTCAAGGATGTACCATTTACATCCATGCCATCATATACTGTACCGGTTGAGTAATCTGGTGAATCATCCCATGAAAAGGCGGTTGAAGTGGTTAATGTTGCGGCTTCAATATTGAGATCAAGAGATTGAATCGCTTCTCCATCTGGAACTGAAATGCTGACCTTCTGGTTAGAGCCATCTGGGAATGAGCCGACTGTCAACAAACTACTTTGGCCAATCGGAGTAGATGCTGACTTTGTTATTTGTAAATCAAAATCATTGTTATCTTGATTAGAAATCAGCCCAGCAAAGGTAGAAATTAAGAACACGAAAACGAGGGCGAACGCCGCAGATCTACAGTCAGTATCTGCTCCCATAATCACTATACATCAATACTAGACTGAAAAGACTTTTGACATCTCTCAATGATGAAATTTTGCAAACTGTGCGAAAAGCATCATGAACTATATTCCACACCCTCTGCCTATGGCAGATGTTGAGCAACTAAAGAAAGAGGCGGGAATAGCGGCATGCTCATTCGTAAAGACGGGTATGAAAGTAGGTCTTGGCACAGGTTCAACAGTAAAACATACCGTCATCGAATTGGGACGTATGATCGCTGAAGAAGGTTTGGAAATCGTTGGCGTCCCGACATCACTTGCAACTGAAAAACTGGCAATAGAGGTTGGAATCCCGCTGGTCAAATTATCTAGTATTGATGGACTGGATATCGTTATTGACGGTGCTGATGAGTACGACCCAAAATTCCAACTTATCAAGGGTGGTGGAGCAGCATTATTACGCGAAAAAATAGTGGTCCAGGAATCTTCTGCAATGGTTGTAGTTGCAGATGATAGAAAGAGAGTTGATGTTCTTGGAGCATTTCCTCTTCCTATTGAAATAACTCCTTTTTCCAGTAGCGCTACAATTCGTGCACTCGGAAGACTACTCGATTGTAGAGTCAATTGTAGAATGGCAGGAGATAACGCTGTTGTAACCGATAACGGCAATCTAATCGCCGATGCACATTGTGGACCCACTATTACCAATCCTGAAAAGATGGAAGCAGAGATATTGAATATAGCGGGAGTAGTTCAAGTTGGATTGTTCAATAACATGTGTGATGCTGTAGTTTTAGCTGGCGCAAATGGCGTGGAAACCCATATCAATCAAGTTGGAAGACTAGCTTGATTCAACACCCCACTCCAACAAACAAATTACACTGTCAATGGTTAAATACGGGTTGCAAGAGGGCGGCATGGGCCTGTAGCTTAGTCAGGTAGAGCGATGGACTCTTAATCCATCGGTCGCGGGTTCGAACCCCGTCAGGCCCGCCTTAGAGACCAACAAACCATTGTAATGTCATCAATTGTTGATTATTCCAATCACCAAGTTTGCATTAACTGGTCCGAAGTTATGTGAATCTTCACTTGCTAATGGATCTGGATTGTCTCCTTGAAGAAATAATTTTTCATCTTCAAGTATTCGTTTAATCCTTTTGACAATAATAACTTCCGACTTTAGTGGATGCTTTGAAACAATAATATCACCCACAGTAAGAAGATTCTTACTCACTTTACTAGCGGTTATTTTGTCGCCATCACAGTATGTTGGCCACATTGAATCGCCACGAATTATTACGTGGAAATCTGACATTATTAGCCCTCGTTTTGGTTCAAGATGCACGAACCCAAGCGACTTCTCTTCCCTTTACTGCCCAGAACATATTATGAATGTCTTCGATTGCATCCATTAGTTCTTGAGCGTGGACTGCAGAGACTTCGACCTTACAAGCAGAACATAGTTTTGCAGCCTTCCAAAAGGTATCATGTAAAGTTGGGTTTGCTTCTAGATGAATAGGTTTGAAGAAATCAGTCCATAATACAAGTAATTCAGATTTGCACTTGTGACCTTCTTCTTCCTTGATTGCAGCATATCTACTCATTGTGTTAAGATAGGCAGCCATTGCTGGTGCATCAGAAGTTTCTGGGCACTCTAGAGTAAGCATCTTGTTTGTCATTGATTGAACTGCTTCAGCAGCAATTCTTGCACTTGCAGGGTCATATACACCACATGGTCCATCACAGTGTGCTTCGGCTTCGATAGTTGGTAACTCGGTAGTCATCAAATTGGCTAAAACGAATAGGCTTAATGAAGATACGCTTGCAAAGTTTTGCAATTTGAAAAGTAATCTAGCACTTTATTGATGAATAGTAGTACCTGCTTCACCACGCAATGCCTTCAATGCATCACCTGGCTGACACAATACCGCTTTGCATTTTGGGTTATGCAGTGATGCTTCCATCAAACTTCCAATCTTTGGCGCCATAGAACCGGCAGGGAATTCTCCTTCAGCGAGGAATTTCTCACACTGATCTATTGTCAGATGAGTATGGCTAATCTCTGACTTGCTACCGAATCCAGTTTTGACACCATCGATGGCTGTTGAAATAATAAGTGCATCTGCCTGTAATTCTATTGCCAATAATGATGAAAGACGGTCTTTGTCAATAACTGCTGCCACACCAACATAGTGGTTTTTCTTTTTGATTACTGGAATACCTCCACCTCCCCCACAAATAACAACTGCCTTTAGTTCAACTAATTTCTGAATAACTTGCAGGTCCAAAACCCGCATCGGTAGTGGACTGGCAACAACTCTCCTCGGACCGATAACAGTCTCAGCAATATCCCAGTCAGCAGTCATAACAACTTCATTTGATAAAATTGGACCTACTGGTTTTGTTGGAAACTGAAATCCTTTATCCGTCTCACTAACTTCAACCCTCGTCAAAACAACTGCTGTTCTCTCCGGTCTTCTGCGTCTCAGTAAAATAGAATCTAGATTGATGGATAACGAGTGCCCAATCATCCCCTGTGTTGCTGCAACCCAACTATCCATGTCCTGGCTTTGGTCAACATCCATTGTTAGCAAATGACCTACTTGTGGGCCATTTCCATGTGTGAGAATAACGCCCCATCCACCTTCCAATAGATCAACAACATCACTCATCACTCTAGCAAGAACATGTGAACTTTGTTGTACGTCATCTCCTGAAGGAGAAGAGAGAGCATTGCCGCCTATGGCATACACAGCAATTTGACGCATGGTCACGATTTACAAGGCTCCGCTTTGACACTTTGCTATAAATGATACATCTAGTGGCCATTTTGGCTATTGTTTTTTTATTTCCATTGATGTATTGTAGAGGGTGAACTTGAATTACGAGGCGATATAGGAAGAACCGGTGCGAATATGGTAAAGACCATCTTTATCGGCGATGTCCAAGCCGGAAAATATGACGGACAAGAAGTAGAATTAATGGGCTGGGTAAAGCGTAGCCGTGGTTCTAATAAAATCCGCTTCGTAGTATTACGAGATTCTACTGGGGTAATTCAGTGCGTTGTCAAGAAAGATGCCATCGGTGATGAATCATTTGAACAAGTAAAGGGTGCTCTTATTGAATCATCAATAAAAATCACTGGTATGATAAATGCTGATGAAAGAGCAGATGGTGGACATGAAATGGTTGCCACTTCAATCGTAATCGTGGGTAGTGTAAATCCTGAACATCCGTTTCCAATTACTGAATCTGCAATGAAAGCAGCTGATGGTGGAGAGACTGAATTTCTACTTGACAACCGCCATCTCTATCTTAGAACTTCTAGAATGACTGCGATGTTACAAATGCGCAGCACTGTGTTCGGGGCAATTCATAATTACTTCAGAGACCTAGACTTTACTGAATATCAAGCGCCTAACTTTGTTGCAGGTGCTGTTGAAGGTGGTTCGACTTTATTCGAAGTACCATACTTTGGAAAAAAGGTTTATCTTACTCAATCATGGCAACTCTATGCAGAAGCAGCAATGCCTGCATTGGAACGATTATACACAATCGCTCCTTCATTCCGTGCAGAAAAGTCACGCACTAGAAGACATTTAACCGAATTTTGGCATGCTGAAATGGAAGTTGCATGGGCAACCAATGATGAGATAATGTCACACGGAGAAGGAGTCGTTAGAAAGATTGCAGGTGACCTGCTTGAAAACCGTTCAACTGAACTTGAAAGCATTGGCAGAGACCTTGAACTGGTAGCGAGATACGCTGATAGCCCATATCCTAGAATGAGATATGATGAAGCGATTGAAACATTGCAAGGAATGGGTGTTGATGTCGAATGGGGCCAGGACTTAGATTATTCCAAGGAGAAGGTATTGACTCAGGACTTTGACGTCCCACACTTCCTAACTCATTATCCAAAGATTGCAAAACCATTCTACCACAGAGTCGATCCAGATGAGGACAAATATGTTCTTTGTCACGACTTATTAGCACCTGAAGGCTATGGAGAAATCATCGGTGGTGGTGAAAGAACTTGGTCAGAAGCAGAATTACTTGCTCGTCTTGATGAAGAAGGCACTGATAAGGCAGCATACCAATTTTACATTGACACTCGGTCGTATGGTGGAGTTCCTCACGGAGGATTCGGACTCGGCGTTGATAGAGTATGTTCTTGGCTAACTGGTGCAGACCACATTAGAGAAGTAATTCCATTCCCTAGAGATTCACGAAGAGTTTCACCTTGATGCCCTTAGATGAGTGGCTCCCCACAATGAGGGCACGGAAATCCAGGTACAAATTCGCCCAGCATAAATCCACAATGCGGGCAAAATGATGAAATAAAAATGTCCTCAATACCGTTCATTGATACACGCTATGTGGTGAGGAAGTTATCAACTCTTGCACAAAAACCCTAATTTATGGCATTTAGGATTAATTCTAACACTATTGAAAGATCTTTTTCATCAACAACAACATCGGCATGCTCTTTTGGCCTATCGTCCCAGGGATTGAAACAAATTGCTAATTTGGATTCTGCAAACATCCCTATGTCTCCGGCAGAATCACCGACTGATACAGTTCTATCTTTGCTAATGCCCAATCTTCTTTGAAGCATTTTCACTATCGCACCTTTACCATTCATCTGAACTTGATATCTACCAAAATCATCTAACTCATGATCTCCATCGGGCAACTGCTTACCAACTAACCATCCATTGGTAAAAACATGAAGTTTTGTATCAAATCCAGAACTAATTCTTTCACTGGTATGGCGGTCGATTCCGCCCCATCGCTTTGTCCACTTTTTGTCACTTGGGAATTCGGCTGCAATATCTCTTGCTGTTTGTTGTAAGCCACCACTTACTATTGCTACTGCGAAATTATTATCAATTAAAGTTGTGATTAGTTTACTATAATTCTTCATCATAGGAGCACCTAATAGATGCCCTCTCATTTCTGAATCTGTCAATGCTTTCTCAGGTGCACTTCTGCTACCTTTTAGAAGAGCAATGTCCAACTTTATCCAATCCCATTCATTGAGTAATCCCTGATTGTAAAGTTCAAATGATTCATCATTATTTATTCCCAATTTATCATAAACATATTGCCACGTAGAAAGGTGGTCTACTAGGACACGATCCATATCAAGACATACTAATCCGCTGTATTCACTCATATCATCACCACTAGTTGATGCTCTCAATCCTTATTTTTCCAATCATATTGAGATTGAATCTGTTCTGCTTGTTTACCCATGATATAGAGGATTAGTGCGACCATCATTGCAAATAATCCAATCATTGTCATCGCAATAACAGATAATGTAACACCTATCGATGTTGAATTTAACTCATCGAAGGTATCAACAACATTGCCTGATAATTTATATCCCAATACGAATAAAACGATTCCAGGAATTCCGAATAAAAACAGAGGGTGTTTGGATTCTATCATCCAATAGAATAGTTGAGCGAAGCGACTTGCAGTCGCTAGAGACTCTCGTTGTGGCAACCCTACCGGTGAATTAGAACTAACAACTCTCACTTTGAGATTTTCAGGCAAATCCATAGCATTAGCAAGCGGACTCAAATTGGACAAAGCTTCCATTCCTTTAGGAGTAAATACAAGATGATTAAATTCAACACTTGATAGTACGATTTCTTCCGTGTTGATGCTTTCCTTGCCAGCTCCCTTTACTGCTATATGCAAATCCCAATTATCTCGTGCTCTATTGACCGTTAGTGGTAAATCTCGAAGTTTCCAACTTGGTGTGACATTAATTAGAAGAGTATTAGCAATTTCCTCTAATTTACTATTACGTAAAAATTTGACAATTTTCGCTGTTTCCAATTCATCGTCATAATTTAAAACCGGACAATCTACTTCTGATGCCAGTTCAACCGTCTCATCATTTGATCCCAAATCGAGGAAGACAACTTCGTCTGCAACAGAACGGCAACGAACTATCAGTGAAATGACTCGCAATTCTACATCGCGACCAATCAAGATGACCCGTAATTCATTGCTCACAAAACCACTGTGCCTTTCTTCCTCTATCAATTATACCTAGCAAAATTAATTTCAATGTGGATTCCTTTAATTATTTTCCAAAACGGAGATTAGATTTGTGGGCTTAGTTATAGATTGGATAGCCCCACGTCAATTCATGTTGCAGGGGTGGGGCATTGGCGTAGTCATTCCCGCTCGTAATGAATCCAGTCACATTGGGCGTGTTCTTTCGACAATCCCTCCATTTGTTGACCATGTGGTCGTAATTGATGACGGTTCAACTGATGGTACGGGAGAAATTGTAAGTTCTACAAAATGTAGTGCAGAAGTAACTATAATCACATTAGAAGGACTTGGAGTGGGGAATGCAATTGATACTGGTCATCAAAAACTAATCCGAATCTTTGCAGATTCAAAGTTTGTTAGTGCCGTAATGGCGGGTGATGGCCAAATGGACCCAGATGACCTTGAGGGTTTAGTTGGAAATGTAATCTCCGGCAAAGGTGAACATATCAAAGGCGATCGGTTATTACATAGTGATGGACTTAGAGAAATGCCGCTTATTCGTAGACTAGCAACCATATTACTATCCTTTTTCACCACTCTAGCGGCTGGCCAAACAATATCAGACCCCCAATGTGGATATACTGCAACAAGTGATACAGTTCTGCGCAATTGGAATTGGAACAAGTCTTGGAAAGGATATGGATATCCAAATTACTGGTTAATACAATTAGCAAAACATGGATGGAAAATAGAACACCATCCAGTCAGAGCAATTTATGAGGATCAAACTTCAGGAATAAATAGTATCTCATTTTTTTTCAAAGTAGGACTGATGATGATCATACAACACCATGTTAGAAACTTATCTTGGCTATTTTCACGTAAAGTTTCACCTCATACGATTTTCGCATGTATTTCATATTGCATTGGTTGGATGGCTTTAATCCCAGGGATCTCAACTGATTTAGAACGATCTTTAGTGGAACTAGGAATACCAATAGTAATCATCGTGACTTTCGCTTGGCTTTGTGCACATCTTTTTGATAGAATGGCTGTAGTCGTCAAACAGGAACTGAGGGTTGACATAGAATGAGATATCAGTGCTTTACAGTCAAGGGGGTTTAATCAATGCGCAGACATGATAGAAGAAGGAAACCAAGACTTGCTCATGTCCGCCATATATTGCTTGCTAACAAGCCTGATGCCAAAGAATGCCTTGATGCTATACAAGGTGCAAAGAAGCCCTTGAAAGAGTTCAAAAAATTGGCAAAAAAATACTCCACTTGCTCAAGTGGTTCAAAAAAAGGCGATTTAGGTGAATTTATTGAAGGGCAAATGGTTCAAGATTTTGAAGAGGAAGTTTGGTCTATGCAACCAGAAACTATTCCGCAACGGTTTATCAAAACCCAATTCGGATTCCACATTATTTGGGTTCACTCGATAACATTACCAGATAAGGATTGAATAAATACGTAGTCATTAGACTACGAGCAACATCAATAAAGTGGGCGTACCAAGATTTGAACTTGGGTCCAAGCGTCCCAAACGCCCGAGTATAGGCCAAACTAACCCATACGCCCTTGATTCTTTGCCACAGCCTTTACCATATGAACTTCACTCAAGAAGAGTCCAGCGGTTTTCGCCAATACGGAGTAACATACCTTGCGTTTCCGCCATAGAAATCAAATCTTCAGCCTCAATATCGGTGTTTTGGGAATTAATCGTTGCAGTTACCGAATGAATAGTAACTTCACCATTTTCATCAGCTGATTGATGGACCCATTTAGCCATAGTAAATGCGGGTGGATCTGAATTCTGAACAAGAGCCTCAGACGATTGTAATTTTTCCCTCAGTGTACCTCTCAATTCCTCAGGAGTATTGGCAATTGCAACTTCCATTCTAAGTTCCGTCTCAGAATTGACTGTTGATACAAGTTCTGCACTTTCTCCTATCACATTTCCACAATGCGGGCACCTCTTGTAATTGCCATTGGAACCATGACATATTCTGCACGCACGGCAACGAACAACAATCCATTGTTTTTCTTTCATCATTCTCAAACCCAATCAAGACTTAATTAATTAGAGTGAAAAATCCGTATCTCCGGAAATATTTGGCTTTCTTCCACCCGGCCTCAATGCAGGTGCAGCGGGTGCTTTAACCTCAACACGATTGATTGCAGAATCGGATGCTTGGCGAGTTAATCCGCCTCGAACAGGGCCAGTAGCAGTATTTGCTCCAAGTGACAATGAATTTGGTAAAATCAATGCAGCCATTGCGACACCATGGTGGTCACCTGCAGCTGTAACTTCATCAACTGCTAAATCAAATGAAACAACTTCCAAATCCCTACTGGCGAGTCTTCTTTGTAAATTCCTTCGCAGCAATAATGATGTTTCATCATAATCTAAGTTCGTTGAGATAGTTGCAACAATTGCGCATTCATCTCCTTCAGGAGTCTGACAAAATGCCCATGCAACACCAGCGCATGCGCTAGCACCACTCCATGCAAATGATGTTGCTAGATGACATTCTACTAAGGAACCCATCGGTAATGCTTGTGGGGGTACGGCTTCAAATCCTAATGGCAACATCGCCCCCTTTACTTGGATTAAACGTGCATCCCCCAGACCTAATTCAACTAGACCTTGGTCAAATGCATCTTCTTCATTTTCACCCCAAGGAGCGACGGCTGTCATCAGCCATCCTGGGCAAGCGGCGGAAGATTGTTGGGGGTTCGTTGATGATATCATGAGTTAGCAGAGGTGCAACAGGTTCATGAATAGAGTGGTTCACCCGACATTGTGGAACTGCTTTCTAGACGAATGATGTCATTAGCCATCGTTCTTTTTGTGATTTTAATTTTTGCTCAGCATGTCGTTACCACAAAAAATTATAATTTAATACTTCCAGCATTAATATTTTCAGTTGTTTTGATATTGTTAACTTCAACATTATCAAGTGAAAAGAAAAACAACTCACCCTCTTCTAGCGCTGGGTTAAATTCCATAGTTACTAACACTAGTAATGTAGAACAAACTTCAATCGAAGAAGTTCAAACAGCAATACCAGACCCGATTCAATCTGGCTACGATATTCCTTTGATGTGATCACATCAAACGAACTGTTTCCAGATTCTTTGGAGCGTATGTTCTACATTTGTAGCGATCTCGTAAAGTTCTGCCAAGTTCATTACATTTGAAATAATCACCGTGGTGGCAAATAATATTCTGCGGCTTCGGGTTTATTTGGTCAACGAATTCTAGTAATTGTCTGCGGTCAGAGTGACCTGAAAATCCATCAATTGTCAACATTTCACAACCAACCTTTACGATTTCAGTTTTACCATTCATCACCATTGGAACTTCTCCGAATCCTTTTTGCAATCTTCTTCCTAGAGTTCCTTCTGCTTGATAGCCAACGAAACAAAGTGAATTTCTCTCTTCATGGGCCCAGTGTTTGAAATATTCCATTACCGGTCCTCCGCTCATCATTCCAGATGTTGCTAGAACAATACATGGCGAGGAATCATGAATAATGCTATCTCGTAACTCTCTTCCCTTTACCGGTCTAAACCATGAACTTGTGAATGGGTTTTCTCCATCATCTTGTAGTAAGGACTTCCTTAGACTACTTGTTAGATAGTCAGGATGGGATGCGTGGATTGCTGTTGCCTCCTGGATCATTCCATCAAGCCATACGGGTACAGATTTCACTGCACCTGAACGGAATAATTCATCGATTGCGATCATTACTTCTTGACTACGACCTACTGCGAAAACGGGACAAATTACTTTGCCGCCTCTCCTAAGTGTCCTTGAAATAATATCTTGCAATTCTTGGTTTGCTTCTTGACGGCTTGGTTGATAATCTCCAGATGCACCATATGTTGATTCCAAAACTAAAGTTTCAACGCGTGGAAATCTGGTATTTGCTGCATCGAACAGCCATGATTTCTCGTACTTTTGGTCACCGGATAGCACAATATTATGCTTGCCCTCACCAATCTGCAAGTGGACTGCAGAAGAACCTAAGATGTGTCCTGCATTAGAGAAAGTCAATTTTATATCTGGAGTGATTTGTGTTGTCTCCCCCCAATTAACATCCACTACGTGCTTCATACAAGTGCGAATATCTTCCATGTCATATGGGCATCTTTTTCCTTCAGCGCCACTAACTTTCAAATAATCAGTTTGCAATAAAAGCATCAAATCACGAGTTGGAGGTGTACAGTAAACTGGACCTTTGTAACCGTATTTGAATAAAACAGGAAGCATTCCAGCGTGATCTAGATGTGAATGCGTCAATACTACTGCATCCAACTTCTCAATTGGTAAAGCTTCAGGTGCAGTGAAGTATGGCATCGGATCGGTATCGCTAGCGATATTGACTCCGACATCAACCATTACTCTTGATTCGTTTGTTGTAATGTAATGGCAAGCCCTACCTACCTCTCGGTAGGAACCAAGGGCAGTTAAACGAGCCCATTGTTGACCAGGCCTTGTTGGGCGGTAGATATTTAGACCAAAGTCCTTCAATAATTTTCTCCTCTCTTTATGATTTGCTTGTCTATATCCCCGAATGTCATGGACCGTCTTAGAATGGATAGGTGGAGTTCTTTCCACCTTCACTAGCCAGCCGCATTTATCCCTGATTTCTTTTATATTTGCACCTTTTCTTCCGATTGCATTTCCTGGTTTGTCACACTGAATAATCAGTTCTCGTAAACATTCATCGAAGTAAATCTGTCTAATTTCCACATCATCGGAAATTATTTCTTTGATTATTTTCGTAGTTTCTTCTTCTGACAGCATTATGCTTTCATCTGGGCGTAAGATCACTTTCTTCTTAATGGTCTTAGAGATTTTACCCAAGAACCCTTCCGAACCCGTAAATCGATCTAACATAGTAGTCACAATGACAATGTCACCGGCTTCTAAGTCAACTGAATAATCCACTGTTTCAGGAATTATCTTGGCTATTTCATCTTTTAATTGTTTAAACGTTTGGCGCATTAACTCACCTTCTCCCGCTCCGCCCAATAAATTGGCAGTACCCACTCAGTGTGGTTGCAACATGGAGTTGCGGGAATTGGAATATACTCACTTGAGTAGTTTGGAAATCTCTTGCTCAGATACTTGCTGGTAGCCGTCTTTGGCAGTAATTACTGCCAAATCCATACCGTTGCCGGAGGCTGCATCACGCTGCCCCGATGCGTAAAGGGCGCGTGCCGCGAGTTTCAATGCTTCGCTTCTATTCATGCCCTCTGTAAAATTGTCTTCTAGGACACCATACATGTATGGAGAGCCTGAACCAGTAGCACAATAAGAATCAGGAATAGAGCCACCTGCGGAGTCGATAGAGTATACATGGCCACCATCTTCATCCACACCTACAATCAATAATTGTACCCAGTGAGGTTTGCCGACTAGAATATTTGCTGTCATTGTCGCAGCACCCTTGACAGTCATTGGCTGTTGCCGGCGAAGTTCAAACAGAGAAATTTCTGCTGATAGAGTTCTTGAAAGTGATTGTGCATGACCTACGAGACCTGCAGTTGTTAGAGCGAGGTTTTTTCCGATTTGGAATAGCTTCTGCACATTCTTATTTGCAATAAAGTGCCCCATAGTTGCTCTATGATCAGCGCCGACTACGACTCCGTCGGCAAAAGTAATTCCAATTGTGCTTGTTCCAGTCTTTACGACATTCGGCGGTGTATCCATCATCATCAATCTTCCTTGGTGGCGACACCTATTGAACTTTGAGCCGCAATTGCTTCCTGCAATCGGACCCTTATCAACCTCACGAAAAGAATAGATGGAATAATATCGGTCTATAACCGGTCTTTTTTGGACGAATGATAGGGAGGGGTTCTTGAATCGTCGCCATCCCCGTCAAAATATGGCGAGGAAGAAAGAGGAGGGCGAGGATGCTCACCAATACTCCCTCGATGCTTTTTTGAATCCTCAGGAGGATTCGGAAGTGAAAGTTCAAAGTACTGATTCCGACGAATCTAATGACGTTCCGCCGATGCTTGATTTGGACAACACTGAATCTACCGAAGTTGATCCAGTGGTAGGAGATACGATTACTCAACCGATAGTTGAAATTAATCCGCTTCGTTCTTTTGAAATGCCTAGTTCTCAAAACAATAATGTGAAAACAACACCCAAAACAAAATTGGTTTTCCATGACCTAGAAAAAATGTATCCAAACCCTCCGATGAAGGATGAGACAAATGGATTGGTAATCCATAGAGCAGTTTTGCATGACTTGACTGGAATCGGACAATTGATGGATTGGCTGAGCGATGACCATGGAGCGATAGTCGAAATGAGCCGCCTGATGAAGCGAGATGTTGAATTCACAACAGCTCTACACCGACTAAACCAATTCATTGAAGGTGATTTAGGAGGACAAATTATCCAAATCACTGAATCTAGATTGATGTTTCTCCCACCAGGTTGTCGCGGATTGAAAGGGTTAGATGCTGAAGCATTTGCAGCTGAGGATTTAGGGCAGAGGCGTTTTTGATGCAACCACAATCGGTTGACATCCCTTGCCCCATATGTTCTATAGAAGGTGAGGTGAAAATGATTGCCCACATTGATGACATCCCATATTTCGGAGAACACACACAGGTAACCGTTCTTTGCAATGCTTGCGGGTGGAGGCAAACCGACTTTATCCCCGCTGAAGGAAAGAAATCTGGTGCTTGGAAACTCGTTATCGATAACCCGGAAAAATTATTGGCCAGAGTTATTCGTTCATCTTCGTGCACAGTAAGGGTCGATGAATTAGACCTAGTGGTCAATCCTGGTAGTAATTCAACTGGTTATGTCTCAAATGTCGAAGGTGTTCTAAATCGCTTTGTCGATGTCATTAATATGGTGATGCGAGATGTACAAAATGAAGCTTTACAACATGCTGCAGAGGGTATTGAGAAGGGTCTTGAAGATACGATGGAAGCGATTGATAAATTAGAAAACATGTTGACAACAATCGAATCGATGAAGGAAGAAGGTTCAACTCCAATCACCTTAGAATTACTGGACCCTAATGGTCATTCAATGATTATTCATGAGGATTCAGTTGAAAGGGAATTGAGCGATGAAGAATTAGCCGAACTACCCGTTGGACCAGATCCACCAGTAATGTCTACCGATGAATAATTCACCGAGCGTCAGAGGCAAGGAAGTCTTTGACCAAATGAGCAGTTTGGTCTCTCATCTCATGCAGATTGCCGAGCCATGAAGTTGCTCTTTCTATACACAGTTGCTTCATTTCACCAGCCAATAGTTTACCTGCGCGATAATCAGAATTTATTTCTGCTAAATATGAATCATCATCTTCAAAGAAATACATCATATATTGGTAAGCAACATCAATGTCTGGATTTCCACCAAGCCTTCTATGCTCTTCGATAGTGGTTTGGCCACCTGAAAATGCTCGCTTGATTTTCTTCTCTACCGTAGCTAAATCATCTTTCAAAAACAAAGTTGTTTTCGGCTGGCTGCTACTCATTTTGTCGCCAGTTAAGCCAACAGCAAAGTGATGATAGGTCGAGGAAGGAGCAAGTAATCCCATCCCACCTAATTTACGTTCATAATGAAGTAAGGCCATTCGGATATTTCTTTTATCACTTTGAGTAGCGCCTGGAACATGGACTGTCCCTTGTTTCGGACTTGACATAATATCTGAAAATCCAAGATGTTTAAGACAGTTCACTATTCCATCAAAAATCTCTTTTAATCGATCTTTATCCATTCTACCATTAGGCAATTGTCCGAGTATTGCTGCGTTTTCTTCTTGAACTGATAATCCGATCAACAAACCCATTTTGGCATCATTGACATTGAACCAATTTGTTTTCGCAGCTAGACCTCTAGTTAAACGAAGATGTGGGTCTTGGTCTACTCCAACTGGAACCACTATTGGCCGCAACCCACCATATTCATCAGTTTGAGGATGTAAAATATCTCCGACTTGAACCAAAGGTGCTTGGACGTGGGCAAGATTGGTTTCTCCATTGAATCCGTAGATTGACTCCAATTCATTTAGGTTAGTTCTCTTACCAAGTTGGAAACCCATCCGTTGAACGATTGGACGAGATGATTGAAAGTAAACATTTGTTTTCTCAGGATCCAAACCCAAAGCAGCATAATTTGCAATGTACTCTGTTAGTGCGGTTTCTCTACCCTTGCTAATTGAAACACCACGGGTTGCTTGGCTTTCTAAATCGGCAACAGCAATGGTGACATCGCCTCCATTTTGTTGAAACCACTTGACTTGGTCAATAACCATTGAATGGCCCATATGCATCTGTCCACTTGGCATTAATCCAGTCAAAACACCAAATGGGTCACCGGTTTTTTGAGCATCCAAGATCATCTCTAAATCACGATGTGCGAAAACTATCCCTCTTCGATGAAGACGCGAAGGTGATGGCATCTCAATTGAATCCATAGAAGATAATCCAAACTGGTCAATTATTCTACTGTAATCAGTAGATTGAGCACTACTCCATGGGTCGATAACTAAATCTTCGCTACCCATATTCATTGCCTCTATATCGCTGGCGCTATCAATTAGGCATCAAGGCTTCGCCTTAAGAGGAGCCAAATCTACCCTTTTGTCTAACTCTCTTTTTTGGCCAATGGACCCATTCCTTCTCGCTTTAACATATACAGCATACCCATTATTGATGAAGAAGTGATGAGGATAACTGCAATTGGCATCCATGCTGAATAACCATCTGCCAGTCTTGGTTCCACTAACCAAGTGAATTTTATTGAACTATAGTCAGTAAATCCCTTGGACCATAAGAATAAATCTGAGGTGTGATGGGATGCGATTGTCACTGCAGCAGAGTGATTATTCCAAAATTGTGAACGCCCCATAATGTCATGATAATCGGTTTCTTGAGCAATAATAATCTCTACTTTGTGACCATTTAGTACTGAAAGATGAAGATATTCACCACTGACTTGAAACCAACCTTCAGCACTATTTCTAGCACCAGCAATATTTGACAGATTATAGTCGCCTAACTCGGAATCAATTATTCGGATCTCTGATACATCAATTCCACCTAAATCAATCTTCCATGTGATTGGAACATTCCAAGCCTCAGGTGCAGCTGCATTACATTGGTCCGTTAGTAGTGATTCGAAATATAGAATTGTTTGATTATCATTTTGTATTAACTCATCTGAGAATTCATAACATCTGTCCACCGTCCAATAAGACCAACTCTCACCCCAAGTAGTAAGCCATGCATCAGCATCATCATTGAGGTAATTAGCGATGTCACGGTCATAGCGAATACTAGCACCATCCATCCTTCCAACCCAATATAAATTGACTAAACCACCTTCTTCTACTGCACTCTTGACCTCATCAAGCGAACCGATTGTCTGCTCTAAACTTCCACCACGGCGACCGAGATTATACCAATCCCAAATATCGACAGGTACGTCCTGTGAATCATGCCAAGCACTTTCCGCCAATCCATTATTATCACCATGAACAACTAATCCTTGTCGAGCAATAATTTCATGCTGAGCCATTGTTAAACTCGATGGTGAATAGGTTGAGATGGTATTATTGCCCCATTTACTTGCACTAATTTTGCTTTCAATATATTCTCTGCATTCAATCGCCATAGCACCAGGATCTAGATTCCATGACAAATGTAGCATTTGATAACAACCAAATTCATCACCGTTTTCCAATTTATCAGTTGCAAGGGAAGTGGTTAGCCAACCATCATCATCCCATTCCAGTTCTGCTAATACAGTTGGACTCCAAGTTACACTAATTAGCGTACCAAGAACGAGTATAGTCAGGAGTCTAGAGCCACTGGTCATGAGATTCCCTTGCCCAGTGCTTGCACCATCCCCTATTCATCATTTCCACTCACCATCATCCATATGCACATCACAAATGAGGTTGCTATTAACTAATTAGAGGTAACACTCAAAGGCAAAAAGCAAGAGGCAACTCTATGCAACCGGACATCCATCTAGTTCAAGCATGGGAAAGTATGCACCGGCATTGGATTATCACTCCAACAGGAAAGGGGATGCGTTCAACACCAATATACAGTTTTCTAAGGTTGATTATTCCGCCAACTATCCGCCCTTTTTTGCGTTTAAAGATTCGCGGTTCACACAATATTCCACGCAAAGGAGCAACTATTCTTGCTGCCAATCACCTTTCCCATGTTGACCCGATATTGGTGATCGCTAGTTCAAGAAGGACAACCCATTACCTAGCAAAGGATGGACATTTCGATAACCCACTATTGCGTACGGTAATGCACTCCACTGGACAAATTGAAACACAAAGAGAAGTCGGTGCCAATGATGCTTTAGCAAGTGCTGCAGACATATTGGTTGCTGGAAGAGCACTCGGAATATTCCCGGAAGGTACTCGCTCAAAACGCACAGATGCACCATTCCTATTGCCAGGTAAAACCGGAGTTGCCAGATTAGCAGCTTCATACCCGACCTCAGTGGTAGTTCCAATCGCATTAATTGGAACTCGACAAGTTATGCAACCGAAAACTCATAAATTCCCACGCCTATGGAAAAAATTGAATTTTAATGCGGGTGAAGGAATTACTTGGCTGCAATGGTTAGCAGATCCTGCTGGTGGAGACATGGATGCTGAATCACTGAATGCCATCGCTCAGGGTGAAGACCATGAGATTAGAGCCGCATTATCCAAATTATATCGCAAATTTACCGACCAATTAATGGGCTCAATTAGTGCTCTTGGAGCTCCGTGAAAACGATAGCCTAATCTTCGTTTCCGTGTGTACCCACGGATATGGGCCTGTTTACGAGGGCATGTTATTGGGCCTGATTTTTCAAAGAGGGTTAAAATCTATCAATACTTGATAAATTGTAGTGTTCTTATGAGTCTGTGAGAGAAGTTGACACTGCGATTGGCCTCCTGACTTTACCAAAGGAACTAGCCCAAGACAAAGTAGATGCGGAAATTAAAGGAATAAAATTATTCAAACAAATTATTGATTCCTCAAAAAAGTGGAAAATGAATGATGCTATGTCAAGAAATCCGATTATCTATTGCAAGGTTGGAGAATTAACTATCAAATTAAATCCTTTTCCGACAATACTAAATTCATATCTGATAAATAATTTTCATTTCGTTTTGAAAATAAATAATTGCAGGGTATGTGTTATTGCAAAATCGCACGAAAATGGTATTGCCGTTATTGATTCAATGATCAGTTTCTTACTTCTTGGAGATGCAGGGTGGCCTATAGAGTCAACTCCTAGAACCATGGAAGATGTATCTATTGAGCAACAACTTGTTAACCGTTACTCGCAAATTGACATTGATAGAGAGAATAGAAAACTATCCTTTACCGCAAGCGACAAGAAGGAACTATTCGAGGCAGTAAGTGAGATTGAAAAGGGTAACTCGTGGCAGGGTTTAGCTGCATTAATGAGACTTGCAAGAACAAAATATGTTTGTTCGGTGTGGACAATAACTCGTGTTGTCGATGAATTTAAACCTTTTATCGAGACCTGTACTGATTTACAAATCGCTCAATATTTCGAAAATCCTTTTGAGCCTGCGGACCGTATATTCTTAGAAAAAATGATGTCGATTACCAATGTTTGAATTGGTAATCCTCAAGTGCTGCCAATGCTGGCTTTGAAACGGTGATAGTATGCAGACCTACCTAGACCTCATCCAAACTATCCTCGATAAGGGTGAAGACAAAGGCGACCGTACTGGTACGGGGACAAAATCTGTATTCGGTCACCAAATGAGATTTGATTTATCTGAAGGTTTTCCAATGGTGACGACAAAGAAACTTCATTTGAAATCGATTGTCTATGAATTACTGTGGTTTCTAAAAGGAGATACCAATGTCAAATATTTACAAGAAAATGGAGTTCGTATTTGGAATGAATGGGCTGATGATAACGGCGACTTAGGACCTGTTTACGGCAAACAATGGCGCCAATGGGAAGCAAAGGATGGCACAGTAATTGATCAGGTTGCTGAGGCTGTTGAAATGATAAAGAACAATCCTAACTCACGCAGAATCATTGTATCGGCGTGGAATGTCGGTGAATTAAACGAAATGGCTTTGATGCCTTGCCATGCTCTTTTCCAATTTCATGTAGCAAATGGTAAACTAAATTGTCAGCTTTATCAAAGAAGCGCTGATGTATTTCTAGGAGTTCCGTTCAACATCGCTTCCTATGCACTTCTAACTCACATGATGGCTCAAGTATGCGGCCTTCAAGCAGGAACATTTGTTCACACTCTGGGAGATGCGCATCTGTACAATAATCACCTTGAACAAGCAAATTTACAAATTAGCCGCAAACCATTACAATTGCCTCAGTTGAAATTAAACCCAAATATCATGCAAATTGACCAGTTTAATTTTGATGATATTGAAATAATTGGATATCAGCACCACGAACATATCAAGGCTCCAATTGCAATTTGAGGGATATTTATGCTGACTATGATATACGCATGTGACACCAATGGGGCTATTGGCAAAGATGGGGATTTGCCATGGAAGCAATCTTCTGATCTACAACACTTCAAGCGCATAACCATCCGAAAAACAGTGGTGATGGGTAGAAAAACATGGGATAGTTTACCACCTGGCGGATTACCGAATCGAAGAAACATTGTGATGTCAAGAACTCCACGTCAAGATGTTGAAGTGATGAGTTTTGAGCAAATTATAGAACTATCGCAGAATGAAGAACTCATCATTATCGGTGGTGGAGAAATTTATTCATTGTTTTTGCCTCATTGTAAGGAAATACACAGAACAATCATCCACACCGAAGTTGAGGGTGCTGATACTTTTGCACCTGATATCTCTGAACTTGGATTTTACTTAATCGGAGAAAACCATCAATCGCCTGGACCGAAGGACCAACATTCTATGACTTTTCAGCACCTTATCTGTTGATAGTTAATAAAAACTTACTTACACTACTAGTCGGCCTTATATTCAGTAACTCTAATTCCAAGACGACCAGTTAGTGCCTCTCTTTTCATTATCCTTTGATACTTCTTTTCGAAGGCTGATTTTAAATCAATATCCATTGCAATTGAATGTCCCATCAATAAAATCAATATGTCTGCCATCTCTTCAGCACACTCTTCTATTGGCTTACCCTTAGTAATTGCAGCGGATAATTCTCCAAGTTCCTCAACTGTTAGAGCGATCCTATATCCCATATCATGTCCATTCTTATTAGCAAAATCATGCTTATGATGGAAGGCTGCGACCCTCTTCATCATCTCTTCCCACTCATCACTAGCTTGATGATTCATCCATTTGTCAACACTTGCTGCAGTCATTGACCAGACGTTGTCATGGGCAGGGCATCAACCTTGCGACAACATATCTATGACACACTGCCACACTGGTGCTAATCTTTTGTTGGCCTCTGCAGACACTGAAAGATGAGATAGGTCCGCCGCGTCATCCCCTGGCTCTCTACCGGCTGCCCAATTTGATGAAATACAAACTGCTGCATAAGGAATTTCTAATTCTCTAGCCAACTTTGCTTCACGCGGCATGGTCATTCCAACCATATCTCCACCGAGTTTCTCAATTGCATTTACTTCAGCACGTGTTTCAAATTGTGGACCATGTGCTAACCAATAGGTATAGAGTAATCTTTCAGAATCAGAAAACGATTGTCCTTGACGCAAACTATTCAGCAATATCTCATTCAATTCACTACTGAATGGTTCAGTTACTGAAGTGAAGGTTGCATCTTCATGATGAAGGGTACTTGCAACACCTGTGAAATCGATATATTGGTCTGCAAGAGCAACCTTTCCTGGTGGGAAATCCGCTGAAATAGCTCCAACTGAACATACTGCCATTATCGCTTCACAACCACTGTCAACTAAAGCGCTGATATTTGCCCTATGTTCGATCATGTGTGGAGGTTTACTTGCATTACCTTGGTTGTGGTGGCGTTGTAGGAAAATCAATTCTTTCTCTACATCACCGCTGCTAAGTCTCAAACAAGTTAGCGGCACACTACCCCAATTTGTATCGACTACGAGGTCATCTCTTCGTTCTAAAGTCAATCCTGCATCGGTTAATTGTTGACCAAATGTCATTTCAATTAGGCCGGTGCCTCCGATAACTGCTAACCTCTGCATAGTATTCGCCTATCGTCATACATTGTCAAACCTACGGCTCAACAACATCGTGGACCTTGCTTTCGCAGGCATTCAAAGAGAACGGGTTCTCAAGAGATCATTCGTTAAGACGAGCGATCAAATCAGCCTTCTTTCCAGAGACAGGTTTTCCTGCAGCCTTCAACAGTTCCTTCAGTTCTGCAACTGTCATTGAACTATGGTCAACGCTTGGAGCGGCCTTTTTAGCAGGTGCTTTCTTAGCAGCCTTCGCCTTAGCAGGTGCTTT
>JAPKFC010000073.1 GCA_028821785.1 Candidatus Poseidoniaceae archaeon
GTCATGGCTCAGGCATTTGCAGTACCCGCATTCCCTGTTGACACACATATTCACAGGCTTGCGGCTCGTTGGGGACTATCCAATGATACTACTGTTGAGAGAACTGAAAAAGATTTGAAAGCAATATTCCCTAGAGAACTATGGAATAAACTCCATTTACAAATTATATTCTTTGGTAGAGAATATTGCCCAGCAAGATTCCACGATCTCAGCCAATGCCCTATTTGTTCATGGGCTGCTACTAAGAAAAGAATCCAAGCGGAATCAAAAAGGTGAGATTACTCTATTTTGATTGAGTACTCTTCTCCACTCATCCAACCAAAGAATAACCCTAGACCGATTGAGGTTAGAGGGATTCCATTGCAGATGATAGATTCTAAGGGCTCGGTGGTAGGATTGCCTGCCATTATCCATACCAAGTAAGCTAAAAACAGCCCAGGCAACACCATTACCGCGCCCAGAATAAGTGTACGCAGCATACGCATATACTGTCGCAAAGGTTTCAATGCAATGAACCCAGCGCTTTATGATTTAACGAAAACATCAGATGCCGAACATCGAACTTGCCCCATCTAACATTACAGAAGTAAGTAATGATGTAATTCCTGCAACCCAAATCAATTTGATAATTTGACCGAGTGCACTAACCTTGCCACCACCTCTCAATCTGGTCGCAATAATTGATACAGCAGCAATTTGTCCCAATATTAATATTGATACGATTACTTTGAACATCTTAATATTACTTCCAACAGAACTTGCATCCTCCATTACAGGTAATGCAACCCCTGCACCGAAATCTGCCAATGCACCTACATCTGTTTCGGTAAATCCAGTAGCAACTCCTGCTATTGCTTCACCTAATTTCAATACGATAGCGATTGTAACATTGAGAGAGGTCACGCTGGCAATGAGTAGACCCAATGACACTCCAGCCATAGTATTTGCAGAAAGTGCTCTTCTGTGACGTAATGAAAGTAAATTACCAACTGAACGCGAGACTAAATCCGCTGTAGCAGCAGGCTTACCCGAAGATTGTGAACCTTCAATATAGATTCGAGTATAGCGAGAAATCACTGCCGAATTTGTATCTGAGTTGAAATAATCCCATGCCCTATCAGAATCGATTCTAGTGGATAGTCTCTTTTCCAAACGGTCTATGGATGAATCCAGGGCACCAAAATCAATTCCCCTAAGTGCCTTGATCGTAGCACTCGGTTCTGCACTTCGTGCCTGTGCAGTTCCACCTAATGCACGAATGAAATCTGGGTAAGTTTCATCCCTACGAAGAATATTCTTTTCTTCTCTTCCAACTAAAAATGCTGGAATAAGCATTGGACTTAGAGGTAATGCAATCAGTAATAATCCGTATTTGTCCCATTCTTGTGAGATTCCTTCCCACGCATAAACGACTGATGCTGCTGTAATCATTAACAAGACGATAGTAATGCTTAGAGACATCAATAAAGTTCTATTAAAGTTCAATCTAAATGGTGTCTCTAGTTCATCTCTTGCAAAGGTCTTATCCTTCGGAATCGTTGCCCTAAAGGCAAATACTGCACCGATTTGTACAAACATGAATAGTATTGATGCGAGTAATAAGAATCTAATTCTTGATGCCACTTCAATCGGTGTGTCACCACCTGTTCCAACTTCAAATAATACCAAATGTATTCCAGCGATAATCAATCCAAATAATCCAGCAGAAACTAATGACACATAGATCTCCTTCATGATATCAACCGATTCTAACCTTGTATCATATAATGTCGCATATTGTTCTGAAACGGTTTCTTGCTCTGAACGCATAAACGCATCTATTGGTTGACCTGCTTCGATTGAAAACGCCATTCTAGCAAGGAAATCAGCCCACAGTGGAGATGGTGATTGCTGAGCAACTATTCTGGATGCTTCAGGCAAGGATGTATGCCATTTGTCTACCAAAGTCTCAATTCTTTTTACTTCACTAGCCAATTCACCATAATCACTCATTTGTTTTAGAATGTCAAATATTGATGATGCACCTACTTCTCCGAGTGAAAGAATTCCCATCCTGGTGATGAACATATGCATTTCTCTTTCAATTAATGTAGCCGAGCGTTGTACTTCCAATAGAGGGAATGCAATCGCTGCAAATGCAGCCATTACTGGTAGCAGTATCAACATCAATACTCCAGCAAAACCGGCGAATAATGCACCTTCTGCAAATCCTCCAGTCAAGTAAATCAATATGCTTGCAACTATCAAACCGAGTAAAAATGATCCACCAACAAATATGCCAATATATCTTTGAACAGGCATGTCGATGCGACGCAACGCAATTTGCCATAGTGGCAGACGCTCCATGTCATCTCCTCCTCACTTGTGGTTGACCCCAACCCACGTGTCTACCGCTCTACTGAAATTATCCCACCCTGTATTGTAATATATTCCGAGTAAATCAAAAACGTCATCATAATGTGTTAGATCTCTGTCTACCATTATCTGAAGTGTTGCTGCGCGTTTTAGCATCTCATCATAGATGTCACGCTTATTTGAGAATCCAGCCACAGCTGCAATTTTATTTTCAAGTAAATGCGATTGGAACATACCACGGAAATAGTGCTTATCTTTGATAGGATCCCATTCGAACATACCACGCGTTAGGACACCATCACTGTGTTTATTGTAGCCAATTACTTCATCGATACCAGTTACACGTCTTGCGATTCCACCACCATTAGGGTCTTCAACTACTTCTTGGAAAATCGCGAAGTTCAAGTTGTCGAAGAACCGCATTGGAACATTTATCGGGTCACCTGTAAATCTCTGAATCATTTTCACGATACTCGATGCGTGGAAAGTAGCAATTACTGGGTGACCGGTTTGCATTGCCTGGAATGCTGTAGCACCTTCAACACCTCGAATCTCACCAATGATGATATATCTTGGACGACTTCTTAGAGCAGCCTTTAGCAAATCGAACATTTCAACTCTTGACTCTTCATTTTTGGAAGAACGGGTGACAAGGCGTTGCCATAGTTTGTGGCGAACTTTGACTTCAGGGGTATCTTCTGCCGAGTAAATCTTGACATTGTGGTCAATGAATGGAAGGATTGCATTGAGCGTTGTAGTCTTTCCAGATGCTGTTTCTCCAGATACTAGAACCGACATACCATATTCTAAACAAATCCAAATGTAGGCAGCAACTTGTGCTGAAATCGTTCCCCACTGGATTAATTGTGTAATGGAGATTGTTTCTTCTGCGAATTTACGAATTGTGAAAGATGGCCCGAGCATCGAGACATCGTCTGAGAATATGATATTGATACGAGACCCATCGAGAAGTGCCCCGTCAATAATTGGTTTGTTATCGGAAACTGGTCGACCAATGCGCTCTGACATTGCTCTCAAGAATCGGGACAGTAAATCTCTGTCACGGAATCTAATATTGGAAGTGACCATACCGAATATTTTGTGGTCCATGTGAATGTGTTTTAGTCCAACTGAGTGAATATCTTCCAGCATTTCATCTGAAAGAAGTGGTTCGAGTGGCCCATTTCTAATTAAATCGCGGATAACAACATAGCGTAGTCGTTCCCGTTGATTCTGTGTTACTGTCAATCTGCGGTCATCCAAACCAACAAGTTGCCATAACTTTCCTTGCCGGCGAACAGTACCACTTAATTCAGTATCTAGTACTGTATATCGCTCTATCATTTGCCCAAGGATATTTTCAAATTCATTATCGGTAGTAAATGCTGGCGCTGTTGGTGCTTCTTGTAATAGAGTTTCAATCAATTCTCTTCTGATATATTCTTCAGAGTCTGTCAATTGTGGTTCAAGACCAAACCACAAGATTTCGCCACCAGATTGCTGATCATCTTCCGGAGGCTCGTACATGTGTACGAAGATTGGTTCTTTTGTAATGTAGATTAAATTGTAAGGACGTTCTTTTTTCGCACCTCTATCCAACTCACCATAGTAAACTGGTCTAGACCCATGCTGTGCTTCAAAATCTCTAACCCAATCTGCTACGTGAGGATGTGCGGCCATTACACTGGCCAAATCTCCTTTAGCAAATTTTGGTTCATCGCTCATACTAATCCCTCCATCAGCTTACTGCTGTAATATCTACGATGAATCCCATAGAAGGTTCAACTCTCCAGCCAATTGAAGATTGAACTGGTCCTGCTGCACGAAGATATCTTGTTACGACAATATTTCGTTTGATCTCTCCGCCAATCATTGCTGTTTTCATATCTAGGACTATTTCAGATGATGCTCTGAGTGTATGCAATAGTTTAGAATCCATTTCATTCTCATCAACACAGAGCATTATTGAACGCCCTTCACTGGTGATTCTGCGAAGGTTTTGCATCATTTTGAATCTTCCGTGATCATCCAAATCATCTGGCATTAAAGAACTTGCAGAATCAATAATAACAATATCTGCTTTAGAAACTGCTTCACTGTCAAGTACTTGCTGGATGCCAACATCTGGAAGTGCTTCTGCAATAGTTCCAAAGCGGCTGAAAACCATCAACTGTCCTGTACGGATGAATTCTGTAACCCCATAGCCGATGGACTCCATTTGTTCAATCCATCCACGTGTCGTTAGTTCTGTTGTAATGACTAATACTTTGACATCATTTTCTGCAAGTCCAAAAGATAATCTTTGACTTATCAAAGATTTTCCAGAACCGACATCGCCCTGAACGACATATATTGAACGATTAGGCAATCTTGACCCCATCGAATCTGCAAGTGAATCGGTCTCTAAGACGAATGGGTATCCGTCTTCAACCGGCTTATGTGCTGCGAACATAGGGTCTTCTGTATCTATTCCATCAGACATTTAATCTCACCTCGATATTCATTGTATCAGTTCCACGGTAACCGGAGGTAACTTCAGAAGAAACTACTGCCGAAATACTCACGCTATCATCATTTTGATATGACCAAGAACTTGAAGAAACTTCCACTTCTAATAATCTAACACCGGTCCAATCTGCACCGTTTGGCAAAATCGTTGTTGAGATACTGGATGTAACTGATATACCATCAACAATCACTACAAGAGTACTTTCATCAAGAACATATTGTCCGGAGTTTTGAAGATAAAACGTCATCACATTAGGGATTACTGAATCATCATATCCAACCTCCATCGCATCGCCTGCAAAAGAGACTGAAGTTTTTGCATCAGCTTCTTTGCCCTTGCGGTTTTCTTCAAGAGCGCTAGACATATCCCCCCATTGATTGATTAGAATTGCCGAAACAGATCCAGACACTAACAATGCTGTAATCAGCAAAATGAATGTTGATGCTCCTCCATCTGCCATATATTCACCTCATGCAAGTGTTGATGCCATGCTGACACCTTTGACTGAAATCGCAACTCTAGAAACAGGTAATTGACCACTTTCTGCCCACTGGACATGAAGTGTTTCACCAGAATACCAATGTGGATTATTACTTCCAGCAGAGTATATGCTTCCGAGATTGGTTGGATTATCGCCATCGGAAAATATCCAAATTTCTCTTAGTGGGGTTATCTGTGAACCTGTATTAGTAACATTCGTGTGAATGTAATTTCCGATCGATGAAACGAAGGTTGCGGATGATGTTGGAGTCTGTCCTTGAACAACGATAGTTGGTGCGGACGAGTAATTTCCGTGGCTGGTGATTGCCACGCTAATTATCGCACCACTACCGTCAACGGCAAAGGTGGCTGCGAAGCCACCATTACCTGTTGAAGAGACTAGATTTCCATTAGTGTATCCACTTCCTCCACTGCCGATCAGAACATCGACGACTGCGCCTTCCCAAAGGGTGGCATCGTCAATGGTGAAAGCGGGCAATGCTTCATTGGCCGAATCGATTGTTTGTAGTGAAGAATCAACTTTTGCATCAATTGATGCCACTACCATAGAGAACACGACCAACATGGTCATGCCAATAATCAAACCTCCGATTCCGACCGAAGCGCCCATTTCACAATTCACCTCGTAATCCTTCTGAACTACGCCAAGATTTGACAAGAGCAGATAGTGTTAGAAGTTCTTTGTTAGCAAGGTGGTCTTCGAGTGCTGCTTCAGACTCTCCAGGTGCTGCCAATTGTACAATTGCCAGTACACTTTCCCCTTCATCCACTGTTAACATTCCTGAATCGATTGCCTTCTGAGTAAAACTGACTGCTGCCATTCCAGACATATTGTCTAGAAGCAGAGCCGATACTGTCGGGGCTCCAATTTGGTTTGTACCCCCGCCGAGACCATCAGATGGTGCGACAAGGAATGGATTTGCTTTGAGTGCCTGTGCTTCATACAACTCAACTAACGGAGCATCATCTTCATCCATCATTCGGTCAACACCAGTAGTGGTGATGACTTCTCCTGATGAGGTGACGATTACATCTCCACTGATTGCATCTTCATCCACAGACCCATCTTCTGATGTGCCTTCGGATTGTGATCCATCTTGGTTAGTTGGCCCTTCATCCAATTTGTGTTCAACCAATCTGAGCACATCTTCGACCATGTCGAGACGTGAACTGATTAGACGTTCCAAACTAGAAGTGTCAACTTGTGCATTCATATTCACTGGTTGAGCAGGAGCGAGGCTTGCTGCCACACTCGGTACGCTTCCGATACTGTTGAGGCGGGCTTTGGTTGGTCCAGGGGATATTGTCCAAGCATCTTCTTCACTGAGTTCGCCCTCTTCTGGGAGGGGGACTTGTTCAATGGCAACATTTGCCATAATCTTCAAGCGTTCTTCACTCAATAAAGCGTCTGCATCCTGAGAATCTCCATCTCCGCCACTAAATGGCCATGCCATGTGTAATTCCTCCCTGAGTCCTTAGTGCCGAAGCACTATTGATAGGACTCAGATAAAATCAGACTACCACGGAGCCAACAGATGAATCGCTAACTTTGAGAATGTCGTAGGTAGTTCCGCCACCTACAACGTGTAGGTACAGAGTTGCCTTGACATTGTTAGTGAATAGTGCGTCAGGACCACAGTCATCTCCACCACCACTGGCGAGAAGAGTGGTTCGGTAAGCAACACCTGCTGCTGCAGTTGTTACCGCTGCTGTTCCATCAAGTGGGTCTATGTCTGAACCGCTGAAATCGCCAGCGATATAATCCATGCCGCCTGCACCGTCATCACAAGTGAGTTGCCAAAGTATATCTGAGTCAGCAGTATCATCAGAACCTGCTGCTAAACGGAAGTAGACTTCGAAATTATCAACATCGTTGACGAATACATTGAGGACTGTGACCTTACCAGACATTTCGTCTGTTGTGTCATCACCAGTGGATTGTGCGTTTTGCTGAAGCTTTTCTGCAGTTTGAATAATCACTGCTGCTGCTACTGCTGCTACTAATATAAGTGCGATAAAGACGATCATTGCGCCGATACCGATTGCTGCTAAGTTGTCGTTGTTTTCATTATTGTCGTTCTTGTAGTTGTTGTTGTGGTTGTTGTCA
>JAPKFC010000020.1 GCA_028821785.1 Candidatus Poseidoniaceae archaeon
AACTTGAATTTAGTCCCGATGGCACAATGATTGCTGTTGTCATAGGGCGATCAGGAAATGGAGGAACAAATGGTGAAGTACAGATATATAATTCTTCAACCGGTACTGAAATCACATCATTCACTCCTGGTGGAGAGGACAGATTTGAGTCTGTAGATTGGAGCCCCGACGGTAGCAGAATTGTAATCGGAGGCGATGAAGATATTTGGGTGCATGAAACAGAAACATGGACTCAAAATCGAACTCGTAATACCAATAGAGGTTCTATCAGTTCTATTGCTTGGTCTCCAGATGGACATTCTATTGCGGTATGTGAGGCTTGGGAAAGTTCCGGTGCTCGAATCAGAATGATCGATTATCCTCAAATGACTGAAAGATGGGTATATTCTTCTTCCACCTCCTGTAATGATGTAGAATTCTCCCCCGATTCAACACTGGTCGCGGGTGCTCATACCTATTACCAAGGTGATGGAGCAAGCATACGCGTCTTTGAAACACACGCATCGTCAGCAACAATCATTGACACTCTAGCAGGGCCACGCCCAGGTGGATGCACCAGTGGTGGCGGCGGTAATAATTGTGGATCAATTTATGGATTAGATTGGCATCCAGATGGCCTTTATATTATCTCAGCTCATGGCAGAAATGACGAGGGAATATATCACTGGAAAGTGAATCCAGATCTAGATAGTGATGGCGTTTTGAATCAAGATGATGCATTCCCTACTGATGGCACCCAATGGGATGATACAGATAATGATGGATTTGGAGATAATCCAGCTCCGGCAAACGAACCCGATGCCTGTATTACAACATGGGGAATTTCAACTCAAGATCGATTCGGTTGCCCCGATACAGACGGCGATGGATACTCAGATGAGGATTCTGGATGGACTATTGCCGAAGGTGCTGACACATTCCCTAATGATGGTACGCAATGGATAGATACAGATGGAGACGGTATTGGTGATAACAACTTTGAAGGAACTCATTACTTAGTAAATTCATCTAACCTATTAAGATTTAATCAAACAGGAGATTCATTCCCGAATGATAATACTCAGTGGAACGATACCGATGGCGATGGCTGGGGTGACAATTTCGTTAATGTTTCTTGGCTGACTATTAGGCCTACAGAATGGCCAGGTGATTTGGCTTCTGTAGCAGAAAAAATTGATACTTTCCCATTGGATAGAACTCAGTGGCTGGACACTGATGGCGACTGGGTTGGAGATAACCCCTTAAGCGATCGTCCTGATGGCTGCCCGACGATTTGGGGAGATTCCGAATTTGACCGCTTAGGGTGTTTGGACACTGATGGCGACGGATGGTCCGACCCAGATAGTAACTGGCTAGCCAGAACGGATTGTTACGGTGCAGACGCATTCCCTAATGACTCGACACAGTGGTGTGATGAAGATAATGACGGATATGGTTCTAACGAAACTGGAAATAATGCTGACGAATGCCCTAATGAGGCTGGAACATCAACAGTAGATCGTGTTGGTTGTTCAGACCGCGATGGCGATGGTTATTCCAATGCTGGCGACCCATTCCCTGATGATTCAAGCCAGTGGGCTGATAGAGATGGTGATGGGCGAGGAGATAATCCAAATGGCTCTAATCCAGATGCATTCCCAGATGATACATCCCAATGGAAAGATACCGACGGTGATGGATATGGCGATAACCCTGGCGGATTTAATGGAGATAAATTCTCCAATGATGCTACACAATGGGCTGATACTGATGGCGATGGATATGGAGATAATCTTGAGGGAGTCAACGGAGATGTATGTCCATTAAAGGATGGAAGTTCAACAAACCCGGTCACAAGAGGATGCCCAGATACTGATTTAGACGGATTCACAGACCCTGAAGATGCTTTCCCTAACGACCCATTCCAATGGGCAGATTCCGATGGCGATGGTTATGGCGACAACACCCTTGTTCCAAGCGGCGATGACTGCGTTGATGTCGCTGGAAAATCATACGAGAACAATCGACATGGCTGCCCCGATGCAGATTTGGACGGATGGGCAGATGTTGATGATGCATTCCCTGAAGACTACGAACAATGGATGGATACTGATGGAGACGGATGGGGAGACAATTACTTCTATGAAAATACCACAATTGAAGATCTCGACTATCCAGGAGTTTTATTGAATATAAGAGAGCAAAGAGGAGATGCATTCCCTGAAATCTCCGACCAATGGTCGGATATGGACGGAGATGGCTGGGGAGATAATGCGTCAAGTTTCTACCAACCAGACACCTTCCCTCTTCATCCATCGCAATGGAATGACTTTGATGGTGACGGATATGGTGACGAAGCAAACTATGATCCAGATGGAGACGGTCCGTTACCGATTATTGCTTCATGGCAACCGGATGGATGCCGTAAAGAAGCAGGAACATCAATTGGAGACCCATCCTTCGATTTGGATTGGGGTTGTCCTGATTCCGACAATGATGGCATTCAAAATTCAAAGGACCCATGCCCATGGGACCCTGAAATTTCAAGCGGTGCATTCGGCCAAGATTGCGCAATAAAGACAGATCCGAGCATTAACAGCGATAACTTAGATGAATCGACTCTAGGAGTGGATACTGAGTTATTGACGATGATGGGTGGAGTGATTGTCTTCCTATTGGCTCTGATATTTGTCGCACAAGTCGCTAAGGCAGCCGGAAAGAAGAAACTCGGACGCGATAGGGCAGAAGAGAAATTGATCAATGATGCGTTCGCTGAAGAAGAAGAACGCCGACAAACTTGGATAGAGCATTATGTTAACGAAGGTGATCTCGACAAAGCGAGAGAATTGGGATGGAATGGATTAGCACTACCATCGCAAGTCCGAGATGCCGCAATTCCGCAATGGAAGCAACATGAGGCGGACCAGCAAACACAACAAGATGCTGCGATTCCATCAATGCTAGACCTAGATAATTTGGGACTATGAGTTTCTTGTTCTTTGGCGTTTAGCCTTCTCAGCCATGCTATCATCAAAGGCAAGGAAATCGAGTGAATCCCATGCTTGGTCATCATCAATAGCCAATATCGCAGAGTTTGATAGTAATAGGGTTCCAACGTCCATCATCGACGGTAATGTCCCATCCTGCAACACATATTGATGACCTGGCAGTACAATATCGCTTGAGTTTAAAGTTGTAAGAATTTCTCGTAAATAGCGTAAGGTTTGCCTTTGTTTATTCGCACTTCCTCCGAATAAATCACAGCGACCACATCTTCCAAGGAATAAACAATCACCTGATAAAACCAAACCATGACCAATGAAAGTGATATGTCCTGGCGTGTGACCTGGTGTACAATGTGCCGTAAAATTTAGTTGACCAACCATCACTTTCTCACTACTCATTTCAGCACAGGTGAACAAATTGGTATGCGGGCCTTGCCAGCCGCGTTGCATTTCATTTTGGTGAACATAAATTTTGAAATTTTCCCCGCCAATTTGTTGAGCTTCTTCAACTCCTTTGGTATGGTCCCAATGGCTGTGCGTTAGCCAAGCAGAACCTAAACTCCAGCCATTTTTATTGCATACGTCGTGCCAATATTTACCATCGAATGGATCAACGATTACAGCATCTTTAGTTTTTTTACATATTAGCAGGTGATTTAGGTTGGCCCATTCACCTAATTGGGCTTGCAGTACAATGATTTCCTCAGTATCAAGGACTACTTTCGGTGGATGATTTAGCATCGGATTCACACATGCCATGCACCGCTGGCCTTTCAAGTGATGAGCGATACTGTCTCCCCTATGGGGAGGTTGATGCAACCGCAAGTCTTGCTGCTGCTGGCGCTGCTGGTAATCTCCGCGTTCAGTACAGCTGTTACTTCTGAAGGCAGTCAAGTGCACCTCGAAATACAAATTGATGAAGCTAGCGCTAAAGATTGGTACCAGCAAGGAGACATCATTTCACTCTCTGCCAACATCGTTAATGATGGGGCATCGCAAAGCATTGTAAACGACCCTTCATGCAATGTAATTATTCAAGTCTTAAACTCAAATCAAGAGTTGGTTTACGATGAATCCGATTCTTGCCGAGGCCAATCACAAAATATTGATTTTGAAAGTGGCGAGATAAAACAATTCACTGGAATGGATTGGGATTTGAAGGACTCGACAGGGACTTATGCACCTTCTGGATTTTATACGGTCAAAGCAGTTCACCCTACTACTGATTTGAGCGATGCAGTAGAAGTGGAAATTCAAACTTCAATCGATACCCCACAACAATTAGAATTGATATTGACCATCAGTAATCGCCAACAGGTAATACTCGATGATCAAAATTTGATACTTGGCGTTTCATTGTATAACCCGACTAAAGATGCTGTTACACTCCCTGGTGAATCCGCTTGTAAATTAATTTCACAAATTGGCGACATTACAACGCTTCAATTACCATGCTTTTCTAGCCGCAACAATATTACTGCGGGGGAACAAATCTTGTTGGGTAGCATCTTAATCCCTGCTTCACAAACAGATAGTGGTGACTTGAATATTGAAGTATTCAATGTCGGTAAATCTCTCAGCCAGAGCATCACTGTTGATATTTCGCAAAGCGGTATTGTCGGTATTGAAGAAATGGCTAATGGCTTGCAAACCGATATTGTTCTCCAGACAAATGACAATCTATTCTCAGAAGGCGAGATATTTGAATCATCTTTGTTACTAACCAATATCGGTGAAAGCGAAAGAGTGCTGACATTCACAAATACCTGCAAGGCAGAAATGTGGATAATAGACGACCGCGGCAGAGTGGTCTTTGATTCAAGGATGACCAAAACATGTAGCGAAATTGAAGTTGACAATGTGCTCAGTAGCAATGAACAACTCGTATTCGGATTAGTCGATTGGTCTTTCACAGATTTACAGGGTTGTGAAGTGCCTTCTGGTACATACAACATGATAGTGGAAATACCAGAATATTATGCGGCTTCTTCTCATCAAATGACATACGAAAGAGTGAGTGCTACTGATTGCGCCTCTCCTCTAGATATAGAACTCATAACTCATATTAGTTCTTCTAATAATAATTTAGACGTAACCCTTGACCTACTTCCAAAAATTAGTGAAGTAGAATTGAGATGGGTTGGAACGTGTGCTATCTCCGCGAATATTTATGACGATTCAGGACAGGAAGTACATCGCCAACGTTCACTTTGTGATGATAGAGATGGACGATTAACACTTCTAAAGTATGAAGGATTTGATAAACCTACTACAATGAATATCGGTGGCATTGAGATGATTGATATGATGCAAAATGATCTTCCAGATGGAGATTATGTACTCAAATTAGAATTGCAAACCAACCCAATTAGTTTAGCCCAAATTGAATTTTCATGGCCTCTTTCTGAATCACAACAAAGTGTTACAGTGGATAACACAGAAACCCAACAAACACTCGATTCGAGAGTATTGACTGGTTTCTGGAGCGGAGTAATTACCGAAAGCGGAACCTGTTGGATTTTCAATTCCAATGAAGAAGGACAAATTCTACTCAGCCGCGGTGTAGGTGGGTGGGCGCCTCAACAAGGATGGAGTGGCGCTTATCAAGTTCAAAACACAGAAGTAGCACCGGAATGTAGAAACTTCAATGTTGCAAGTATACAAGTTACAAGCGTTGAAAGTGAGAGCCCTGAACATCTTGCTGTAATAGGGGATGCTGAGGAAGATAAAACGATCGCAGTTGCAGTTCAAGAAGAAGTAATTACAATTGCACCTACCATTCTTATCATCGCTTCAACGACTTCAATATTGTCGATGTTAGTATTGGTTACTCTTAACACTGAATCAATACGAATACCATCAACGGCTGCAGGATTATGGTTCCTTGGGCTAATTGGTAAGACACATGAGACTACTGATGGAAGATTCCAACGAGGACGTCTTATGGGATACTTAACCGCAAACCCTGGTTGCCACTTCCGTGCTCTAATGGGTGCCCTGGAGATGTCCAATGGGCAAATCACCCACCATCTCCGCATCCTAGAAAACGAAGAGAGTATTTGGCGTAGAAAGGATGGTCGCTTAGTTCGTTTCTACCCGTTAACAAATCAACTTCAACCACATATGAGCAATGACCTATTGCCAGTTCCACCATTATCTCCAGACCCAAATAGTCTGCAGGGCAAGATACTCTCTCTGCTGGATAACGACGGGACCCTAGGTGATTTCCCAACACAATCTGAATTGGCAGATAGATTAGAAAAGTCACAACAGTTAGTTTCACATCATTTGCGAACTTTACAGAAGTTTGGACTTGTTGAAAAGAGAAAGATGGGCATGCGAAATAGATACAAATTGACCCGAGAAGCAATTTTCTTATTGGAAACAAATGATGATTTTTCAAAGGAAAATTAACTCACTATTGTTGATTAATCCCCGAGTATTCAATTTCCCATTGTAATTGTGTCCATCCTGCAGACTCGGTCGCTTGTATTAGTGAAGATTTTGCATGCTCTCCACCTTCAACCAATACCCCGACAATCCCTCCTCCTCCAGCACCCATTGCTTTCCAAGCCAGCACGGAACCAATTTCTTCTAAAGGAGTTAGAACATCACGAAACGGATCATGTAATTTTTCATCGATTAGATCAATCCCTAACATCACCATTCTCATTGAATTAATAACTTGTGAAATATCTTCGTCATGTATGGCTGAAGCCATCGATAAACCAGCATCTCTTATCATGTCCAATCCTTGTATTACCAGTTCATTGTGGTCGTGAAATTGTTTCCAAATATTGTCATGTATCTCTCCAGAAACATGTTGGATGCTGGTATCAAATAATAGCAGATGCGTTTGTAGCCATGTGCAGAATTCTATCGAGGGATGCAATCGTTTAATCTCCACCTTATCACCTCTAAATGTCAAATGATTAATGCCGCCAAATGTGCTAGCCCATTGATCTTGGCGTCCACCAGTATTTCCTAATAGAGATTCAAATTGAAAGGCCAACTCTGCTATTTCTCCAAGTTCCCTTCCCTCTCCAGCAATAGCGGCTAACAAAGCTACATTCATCGCCCCTGAAGTTCCTAAACCAGAACCAATTGGCATTTCGGTTGAATACTGAACTGTCATTCTTCTATTTTGGTCGATCACCTTTTTTGCAGTTACATAGTGATTTATTGCAACATTGACCACTTCTCCACTTTTGATATTGCAATAAGCAGGAACATCACTCCAGCCCCCTGCCAAATCTATCCTCACCGGACAGCGCACGGAGATTTCTCTACCCATAGATAAGGCACATCGGATACACCTCATCAAGAGTCGCATTCAAGAATGTGGTATCAGTCGCAGACTCGCCCCCTATGGGGGCGGGTGTTTTGCATGTCCGACGAATTTTCTCCAAGTGATGAAGTTGCTTGGCAGCAAAAATGGGCGGATAACCATGTATTTGAGACAGATTTAGATACTCAAAAACCTCCATTTTACTGCCTAGAAATGTACCCGTATCCTTCTGGAAAAATGCACATGGGTCATGTTAGAAATTATTCAATTGGCGATGCAGTAGCCCGATATAAGAGAATGATGGGCTTCGATGTCCTATATCCAATCGGTTTCGACTCATTCGGTATGCCGGCTGAAAATGCAGCGATAAAAGAAGGAATACATCCCCACGACATAACTCAAAAAAACATGGAAAGTATAACCGAGCAAATTAAGCGAATGGGGTTCTCTTATGATTGGCGACGCATGTTAATGAGCCATGATCCAAGGTATTACAAATGGAATCAATGGTTTTTCACCAAATTCTTGGAAAATGGATTGGCTTACCAGAAATATGCACCGGTCAATTGGTGTGATTCATGTGAGACTGTATTGGCTAATGAACAAGTCAAAAATGGACGCTGCTGGCGCTGTGCTAGTAATGTGAAGCAAAAGGACATGAGCCAATGGTTTTTGGATACTCCAAAATACGCTCAGGAATTATTAGATGGATTGGAAACTATTTCCTTCCCTGCCAATGTCAAATCTCTACAGCAGGATTGGTTGGGCCGTTCAGAAGGCGCTGAAATTGAATTTGCTATCGAAGGTAGTGATGAAAAAATAACAGTGTTCACGACAAGACCCGACACATTATTCGGAGTTACATTTGTTACTCTTGCACCCGAACATCCTCTATCACAAACCCTCGTCGAAGGAACTCAATATGAAGAAGGTTGGAAACAATTGAAAAATGAAGTCGCCTCGATGTCTGATTTTGATAGAGAGAAGATTTTGAAAGTCAAGAAAGGAGTGCCTTTGGGAAGAAATGCCATCCACCCACTGACTGGTGAATTAATTCCGATATGGGTGGGGAACTTTGTCATCGCCACCTATGGAACAGGAGCGGTTATGGCTGTTCCAGGCCACGATGAACGTGATTTCGCTTTCGCTAAACAATATAATATTCCAATTAAGCAAGTCCTTGTTATGCAAGAAAATGCAAGTTGTGAAGATGAATTAAATAACGCAAAAACCGAATTAGGCTGGATGGTCAATTCGGGATTAGACGGTTTTGATGGATTATATGGAGAAGAAGCAAAACGAGCTGTTATTTCCAAACTTGAAGAAAACGATAAGGGAGAAGGTTTAGTTCAATGGAAAATCAGACCTTGGTTGGTTTCTCGTCAGCGCTATTGGGGTACTCCGATTCCAGTAATCCACTGTACCGACTGTGGCGCTGTTCCTGTTCCTGAATCCGACCTTCCAGTTGAATTGCCAAGAGATGTTACCTTTGGACATGGTAATCCACTAGAGACCTCCGAATCATTCTTGGCTGCAGATTGTCCTAAGTGTGGTAAAGATGCAAGAAGAGAAACCGATACAATGGACACATTCATGGATTCTTCTTGGTATTACTTGCGATACACTGACGCCTTAAATGACGAAAAATGTTTTGAAAAGGCTGTTGCTAACCATTGGATGAATGTAGATTTCTATTGCGGTGGTATTGAGCATGCACAAATGCATTTGATTTATGCTCGTTTTATGACAAAAGCATTACGTGACTTAGGACTTCATGATATCGATGAACCATTCAATGAGTTATTATGCCAAGGAATGGTAAACAAGGGTGCACCTTGGTGTAACACTTGCGCCATCACGCTATCGGTTGATCATGCTGGTTCTCCATGCCCGCAATGTAACTCAGAACTAGGGGAGCGTAGTGCAAAAATGAGTAAATCACACGGTAATACAGTTTCTCCCGAAGACATGATCGAGAAAGTTGGTGCAGATACAGTTCGGTTATTCATTCTCTTCGCCGCCAATCCAACTGCTGGAATGGATTGGTCTGACAGTGCCTTAGAATCAAATAACAGAGTTATCCAATCTTTACGCAATATGCCTGAAACGATCCTCTCATGGGATGGAAATGAATCACCAATGGACGAGTGGATGCGAGCAAGAATCTGTCAGCGTAGTTGTGAATTCCAACGAGCAATGGATGCATACGATTTACGCCGTGCTGTTGAGATTTCACATTATGAAATTACAAAAGATATCAATTGGTATATTCGTCGGGGTGGATTGAATCCAATTGTTGGCCGCGAATTACTCGAAGTATGGACTCATTTAATTTCAATTTCAACACCACATATGGCTGAAGATTGGGGCCAACTATTAGGCCATACAGACTTAGTATCCGCCTCTCAATACCAGCATCCAGGAGATGTAAGCAAGCAATCCCAATCTGTTTTAGATGCAGAAGCATACACGCGTTCTTTCTTAGAATCGGCTAGAAAAATCAAAACTATTGCCGAGCGTCATTTGGATAATGGAGCGCGCACAGCAATAGTGGTAATCAGTCCACAGTGGAAACGTGAATTAGCCAAGACCGCATTAGATTTCATCATCGCGGGAGGAAATCCAAAATCATTCATCCCGATCTTATCGCAAATGGATATCTGTCAAGGTCAAAGAAAAGGCGAGATTATGGGTTATTGGGGCAAGAAAATGCTCCCGCAATTATTCAAGTGGGACGATGAATCACGCGCTGTTATTTTGAGCGAGTTGAATGAATTAGAAGTATTACAATCGCGAAGCGAATTTATCGCTACCGATTTAGGCCTTGAAAGCATAGTTTTCGTCAGCGGCGAATCTACAGAAGATACCACTCAACGCGCAGCATCAGCAATGCCTCTTGGCCCAGCTGTGGTTTACAATTGAATCACTCTTCAGCCGAACTTGCATCTTGAAGTGCTTGAAGACTTGCAGCTTCCAATGTTTTCACTTCGGCCATAGATTCTTGGGAGTCCATTGGATTGACAGGCGGTGCTATTGCTGCATTGCGCATCTTTGGTTTCATATTGGAGATGTATACTGCAATAATTCCCATTAGAAGGGCTAATAAAAAGAAGAAATTAGTCAAATTGAATAGGGATTCATCATCCATTGATTGTGGTGGGGTTTGTTCAGAGATTAATTTCTCACAGCCCTGCTCATCAACAGCAATACCCGGTTTACTGTTTAGACAAATATCCTCAGCGTTAACAACACCATCTAAGTCATCATCTAATTGATATTGGCTGCAACCGGAACCAGAAACCATAGTTAGTTTAGGTGTTCTCGGACATTGGTCGACTAAATCTGCAACACCATCGCCATCATCATCATCATCTTCAACAGAATCAATACAGCCATCCAAATCTTCATCTTGACCGACTTGTGAGATTCCAATTATTCCATTAGGGCAATTGTCATCATCATCAACAAACCCATCATTATCATCATCATCATCCTCTAATTGGTCATGACAGCCATCACTATCATGGTCGAAATTACTAGCATTATTTCCCCAATCAATATGTCCGATAGGGCAATCGTCATTGATATCCAATATTGCATCTGCGTCATCATTGTAATCATTAACTGAATCTTGGCACCCATCTGAATCATGGTCATTCAGTAGATCTGATATCCAAAATATAGGGTCGTGTGGGCAAAGGTCCTGAGGGATTTGAATACCATCGCCATCCTCATCATCATCACAAACATCTCCTAGTTGGTCAGCATCTAAATCTGTTTGAAGTGGATTGTATGTCATTGGACAGTTGTCCATCTGGTCAACAAATCCATCTTCATCAGTATCCATGTCTGCACAGCCATCTCCTTCAATATCTACTTCGGGGCTAGAAATCCACCCTATAGGTCCCAAAGGACAAAGGTCATTACTATCAAAAATACCATCTTCATCATCATCATAATCTTCACTGGAGTCTTGACAGCCATCGCCGTCATGATCGGTTGAAGGGTTGCTTTGCCATTGTGTAATTCCATATGGGCAATCATCAGTGACATCAGCGACTCCATCATTATCATCATCTATATCACATAAATCTCCAGCATTATCTTGGTCGTAGTTTTCTTGCAAAGGATTACTATCGCGTGGACAATTATCAGTGCCATCAACAATACCATCTCCATCCAAATCAGTTTCATAAAACCAAACTCCAATATCCATTGAACTTTGCTGAACTGCTTGATATCCGCCGAATAAACCATCATCATTCAATTGAATAGTGAGCATCGGAGAGCCGTTTGGTCCGGAATTCAGCGAATTCACCTCTTCGTTACCTTGCCCTCCTGCATTGATGGCCCATTGCCAACTTAAGTTTGCATCAGCATGTGCAACAAATACGTCAAAATGATAAACATCTGTGTTACCATCTAAATCTAGAAGAGTATCTTGTCCAAAGGTCAAGTCACCCGAAGTGATTCCTGCGATTGTAATTTCATCGTATTGGTTTACCAGTACCGAACTAACCTTATCACTGCCAACTCCGCTAACTTTCTGAAGTGATTGCCATTCCCCTTCGGAACTCAAAGACGCAATAAATCCATCAACCCATTGACTTGATTCGGTAGAAAAATTACCAAAGCTAGCATTGCCTTGAAACTCTCCTACAACGATTACGCCAGAATCAGTACCATCACAATCCCATGCCATGTCTTCTTCTGAACCACCCGCACTCAGTGCCCAGTCCCATCCTGCAGCATCATAACGTGCAATAGCGATATCAGCATATCCAGTTCCATTGAGCATTATTTGGTCAAACATGATCTCTTCAGTGTAAGTTAGTACTGCATAGGTGTTGCCAACATCATCTGCACAAAGTTCCCCGATAAATCCAATTCCTTGTGGAGATATGCTACTGAGAGAGGCAATTGCTTGACCCTGATCATCATAAATTGCAATTAATAAATTAGGTTGGTCGCCACCAGGAATTAGTTGGCCGTTGAAGTCGACCATTCCAGTAAATATTACACCTAGGTGTATCTCATCTTGTGGAGTAACAACCAAAGAAAACTCGTATACTTCACGTTGCGATTCTATTTGGGTGACCCATTGCCAAACTCCATCCGAAGACATACGAGCAAGGAATGCATTACCATCATCATTATCTTCTAATTTATTTAGTGGATTAAGCCCTCCAAGAGTCATACTACATTCATCTTCAACCGTGTTATAACAATAGGTCCCAGATACAATAATATCTCCAGAAGAAAGTTTCTCAATAGAATTAAGCTTATCAAATCCTTGACTACCGCCGCCAACATTTGCAAGCCATGTACCATTTTCATCAAGCCATGCTATAAAAAAATCAACATCCATCTGGCCATTAGTAGATTGAGGTCCGGTGAAATCAAAACTGAAATCAATATAGTCTTGGAAGGAGCCAACTACTGCCGTAGTGCCATTTTGGAAACTGACAGAATCCATTATGAAATCCTCATAAGGGCCAACTGCTTGCGCAAACCATCCTAGTGAAGAGTTATTTTCGGATGAATATGAGTTTTGGAATTGCTGTAATGTAGTATCTTTGCCACTTTCGATTGAAGCAGCATCAACATCGTTTCCAATCATCGATAATTGAGATACAGAGAACATCAAAAAGGCAATTATAATACAAATAGTTACAGACCGCATACTTGTTGCAAGAACGACGAACTTATCAAACCGTCTTTTCTATGATTTCACTTTTTTGTTCGTTTTAGTGGTAATAATGGGGAGTCTTCATGGAGTGTGGGCGCAAAGCCACAGATATGAGCGAAGACCGCAGTAGAGATTCGGCTAAGTCAAACTCAAACCGGAAGAGAAATCATAATTCCAATCGCGGTAACAGTGCCTCATCGAAACGCTATGGCACTACTCAAAAAAGTGTCATAATGAGCAAAAATGTTGCTGAAATAAAACAAATGAATTCACAAGCGAATAATCGGTTCACAACCAAACCCAAACCGCTCGCATTCCCAGATGATATGGAGGAGCCAAACCATTTCTCATTTGAATGGAAGGTGCTACCTGTTGCTCTAAAGGCAGAGGCGGCAATGGCTGGTGAGGTCATCCGCAAGGGGGAATTCGGTTGGTTGGATGATGAAAGAGTGGAAGAACTTGCTCAAATTGTTAAGAATCACGACATGAGTCTGGACCAAGCGCTATCACTTCGTTCTGCTTTATTGCAGCAAAAAACTGTTTATGGGCACGGAAGATTACAATCGCGCAGCAAGGCATTAGCGAACCTATACAAAGAAGGGGTTAGTGTTGTAGATCTTTCAAAACGATTTGATTTTCCTCCGATGAATATTTTTAGAATCGTATTAGGAGAATTGAGATGGTCTAAATCTAAAATCAAGGAAAGTTTGCGCTCACCGAGCAAATTACCAGAGCGTGAAAGAAAGGAATTTGAAGAGGCTGAAGCAGCGGATAGAGTCTCAAATGTAGACCAATCCGAAGTTCAAGTCAAAGCAGACAAGTTCGAAGATATTCTCTCGGATTGGTTTGAACAACAGGGCGTGAAACTTCGCCGCCAACCAGAAATGGTTCGCGAACAATCCGCCCAACACGGTAGACCTGTTGCCACTCCAGATATTTTGTTCCTCGACCACGTTGAAATCAATGGCAACCCAGTCGCTTGGATAGATGCCAAACATTTCTATGGTGCAGATGTAAAATTCCAGCGCAAAAAGATGGCATCGCAAATGTCCCGTTACATCAAGGAGTGGGGCAGTGGGGCCGTTGTCTATCGGCACGGATTCAGTGAAAATCTTTGCATGCCGGGTTGCACACTACTTGATGCAAGTCCACTAGACCTTTCTGGTCTATCACCAGAAGGATACGATTAACTATCGATGCTGGTGATTTTAACACCCATGCCTCTTTCTCTCAATTGTTGTGCTAATTGTTCTAATTGTTCAATAGCGAGAGGTTTAGATAATTCTTTTGGCAATACACACAACGAAACACCAAGCATGCACAATCTTGTTGACATGATTGCATCGAATCCTAAGCTAGTAATTTCTTGTTGTGTATTATTTAAAAATGCATTTCTAACCGGTTCGTCCAACATTCCTGATGCAGTGGAAAACTCTTCTGAACATTGCAATAACTGCGGCCATTTTTCATGGTTCCAATCACCTTGCTGTAAGAGATTTACTGCTTCTTCACCAGCCGATGTAATTGTTTGTTGCCATATTGGGTCGTCGATATATTCACTAGTGTGGCGAGATTCTTGCGGAATCCACGCTAAAAGTATTTTTTGATTACAAGGAAAACCTACTGCCCTGCCAGGAGATACAGGGGCGCCGGCGGTTAATCGCAATTCCACTCCTCCTGCATAAATTCCCAAAACATCTCCTAACCCTCCACTATGAATTCTTTCAATTCGGTGGGCTAAGCGGTAATATTGCTCAATGTTTCCTTTTTCAGTTAATTGGTGAAAGGCTAAAGCAACTGCGACAAGTCCAGCTGCTGACATACCAAACCCTTGGCTAGTCGGCAATTCCAATTGTACGTTTATTTCGTATGCATCAGCTCTGTCCAATAATCTTGCATACCTTAACCCTTCAATTAATTCAAGATAGATTGCAGTTCCATTTTGTAGTTCCGTTCCATCTATTGAAGTAACGTTGATTCTGAGATCACCCTGCTTGATGTTGCCGATCTTGTCATCCAAGGTAGAGCCTGCAGAGTATCGGGTGGCCGAGGCTGGCTTATTTGTCCACAGGTGGCGAACTGTGGCTTCAACTCCATCGGTGACATTGAATCCGGCACCACGGCTGCCTTGGTTACGGGGTAGTTTACTATCTTTGCAAATAGAGAATAAGAGAGTGACATGACCTCCGCACCTCTTGCTAACCATATTACAGCCCCAACAGAGATAGCAGACTAAACTATGTTGATGAATACTCGCATCAATGTCGATGCGTGGTATAGTTCTCGTTGGATATTATGATTAAGCGATTGCTTTTTCAATATCGTTTGAGAGATTCTCAAAGCGGCCCTTCAATTCCTGCATTGCTCCATTGAATGCTTGAACCGGAGTTAATGCTCCATCGGTTTCAAAAGTGAATACGAATGAATCTTCAATCTTTTCAAAAGTGATTGCATCATCAAAGGCAGCATCACGGCCAGTTCCAGCTCCAACTTGATGAATTGCTTGCTCCAAATCAAATACAAGGTTAATATCTGAGATAACCTTGTCCTTTCCAAACAACTTAGCATTGATTGGTTTTCCATCTGAGGTTTTCAAATCCAAGTCAAACAATACTTTTGCCTTCTTCGGCTTGTTCAAAATTGCTTTCATCTGTGGGCGGAAAGCAACTGCTGCTACAGGTGACCACTTTGCGTGGTCACGTCCGCGACCGAGAGTTGCGAATGCGTAAAATTGTAGGTATTGTCCCTTAGAAAGTAAGGTAATTGGAATACGTTGGTGTTCTTCCTTAAGTCCAAACATTGGGTCTGAAATAACGCTTAGATCACTTGCGTAAACATACTTTAATTCATCATCGGAATCCTTAGGGTTGCCTTGGATTTTCAGAGAATATAAAATCTGGCAACTAGGACATCCTTTGTCCTTCTCTATCATATCCTTACAATTTACACAATCTTCAGGGAACACAATTCCTTCTTCAGGATGTGTTGGAATAGGTATCATTGCAAGTCTGTGCGCAATTACTTCATCTGGAAGGGTATTAACAGATTCATAAACCTCACCTGTTGTATTATCTTGGTTAATTCCTTGTGCGAAATCAACACGAGTAATTGCCAACTTAGGAACATCTGCAATCAATGCTCGGCGAACCGAATTGACCTGCGCAGTTGATGTTTCTGTCAATAGGATTCGGATAGAGTTGCCTTGTGGCCAGCCGTTTATGATTTCTGCTTTCATCTTTGTACACCTCTTGAATCAGACACGACGACCACGACGGCCGCCCTTCGCCTTTGTGCCATCGTGAGCGATTGGAGTGACATCTTCAATTCTTACTACTGTCATTCCAGCACGAGTAAACGCACGAATTGCTGCTTGTGCACCAGGTCCTGTGTTGTTGGCTTTATTGCCACCAGGTGCGCGATACTTTACGATTAGTTGAGTAAATTCCTTGTCTTTCAAAGCATCAGCCATTTTCTCTGCAGCACGAGTTGCTGCGAATTGACCGCCACTGTCCTTGGAAGACTTGACAACTTGACCACCAGTACAGGTGGTAATTGTTTCAGCACCGGTTAAATCGGTTGCAGTCATTAGAATATTGTTGTATGAACTGAAAATGTTTACAATTGCCTTACGAGTCATCATTCATCACCGCCAGTTGTTTCTGTGGAAGGTGCTGCTTCTGCGGGAGGTGCTGTTTCTGCGGAAGGTGCTGCTTTTGCCCCTTCAACGACTTCGGTAGCAAATTCTTGAGTTGCCTCTGGGTCAACTTCTTCAGATGCATACTCGGCCATTTCACGGCGTCCTTCGATCATCTTACGGATTTGGTGATCTGGGTTGTTGAGTGTGGAGCCAGGGTGATAGCGAACTAATTCTTCTTCATCACGAGAAACAGGGTAAGAAGGGATTGTGACTTTTTGGTCACCAATACAAATCTGTCCATGGGTTACAAGTTGACGTGCTTGCTTCATTGTGGTTGCAAGACCCTTGTAGTAAACTTGAGCTTGGAGGCGTCGGTTCAGAATATCTTCTGTTCCAAGGGTTAGGACGTCATCCAGAATTGCTCCTGTTGCAACAAGTCCCTTGTTATGTAGTGAAGCCAAAAGGTCATTCATTTCCCTCATACCGTGCCCTTCAGTGGTATCGACCGTACCGATCAAGCGCATTGCTTGACGGCGATGGCGGCGAAGTTGAGACTTAGCCTTCCAGATTTCACGCATGGTTTTGAGTCCGTGGTTATCACGGATGGAATGTTCTTCTTCAATACGAGCTTTCTTCCACGGGTGGGAAGGTGTGTCGAATTTTGGACGTGCGAATTTTGGCTCTCCCATAACTTATCCCTCCATATCACTTCTTTCGGCTAACTCCTAGAGTTAGTCCACCACGGCCGTTTGAACGACCGCGTTGTCCACGAACTTTGTTTCCGCTAGCGTGGCGAACACCACGGTAGCACTTCATGGTACGAAGACGACTGATGTCATCTTTTAGAGTAAGTTTGACCGCTTGGCCAGTCAGGTGAAGTTCATCTCCTGTTTCGATGTCTCTTTGGCGGTTAAGCATCCATAGAGGGACAGTCACTGCATATCCTTCAATTGCTAAACGTAGAGTTTCTTGTTCTTCTGTGGTTAGGAACCCAGCAGCTCTTGCTGGATCGAATCCTGTGGTTCTGCAGATTTGAACTGCTGTACGGTTACCAACACCCTTGACGGATGTCAATGCGGTTGCTAACGGCTTGAGGCCATCCATGTCTGTATCTGCCATTCGCAAGATATAGGAAAAATCATCTCCTAGTTCTGCATCCTTTGGTCGTGCCATTCCAGTTCACCTCAATGTCCTCAACACATAGTGTTAAGCAAGCCTCCGACCAACCACCCCTATATCAAAACCGCGATACACTATCCGCGACACTGAGCCTTGAAAACACCGTTTTTTAGGCGTTAAATTATTGGATTAGTTTGTAGTCTTTTTGAGACAACATTATTTCCTAAAAACAATGTATAATTCAAAACCTTGCCGCAGTTGCCGACCTATGAAAAAAAACCCGTGCGTTTTTGTTCCCCTTTCACTCTAAAATACACAGCAAAAGCATCTCGTCTCCAGGTTGTTGAACGACGAACGCAGTTCTCTTGCCATGCCTTCTGGCCAACTGCCGATCGATGGCCCCTTGCACCTTTGGTTGGACCGCGGGTTCGAGTGAAACTCGCACTGTCAATTTCCGAATATCATGCTCCAAAGCGATCTTGACCAAAGCGTCGACATCATCCAATGTCAGGTTGGTATGGGCGAGAGCTACTATTTTACCCGTGGCTTGTACCAAAAGGTGGTTTTTATCTTCTAATCGCAGCGGGTGGTCGTGATGAATCTGCGGCCTTCTACCTTCGACTACGCCCCAGTGTATTGCCTCAGATTTTGTAACTTCTTTGAGCCAAACCTCCGCTAAACCACTCTCTACTAATGCAGAATCTAGCAGACTTACTCTCTCGCCTTTTCTCGGTGGGCGTCTTGATTTGACAGGTACTCCATCTCCCGCTGATATTGGCTCACCGCCATCTATAATCAGCGGTTCTTCTTGCAAATTTGGCGAAATTCTAACAAATCGTCGAGCGACGTTTGGAATTGAAATGGAACCGAGCCAAAGTGCCAATCTGTCCACTCGCCCGCGACCGCGTGAAGTCCAAATCCATGTCCGCTCAATTTGCGGCCAAACAGAATCAACCATCTCCTCAACTTGCAATCTTTGTTGATGGCTAAGGCGTGGCGAGAGGTCAAGCAGTAGAGAAGGACCACGTTTTCCCTGCGAAAGGTAAGGAGCCCATCCAGTGAAGATTTCATCCAAGCGTGGTGCCATTTCATCAAGACCATGGCTACGACTATTTCTTGGCCTTGCAGGGTCTAAATGCAATAATGCAATCTCTGGCATTTGTTGTAGATTCAAATCATTTTGTAGAGTTTCTAATGCGCTTTTTCCATCTCTACCATCACCGCAAAGAACCCTCGTTTCAGCCATTCTCCGACTATCTTGCTGTCCCGATGATAGTGCTATAGTTTGCAAATTTACTGCACTTGCTAACGCACGCCGCGGCTCTAATTCTATGCCGAGAGCGGCTCTTTGAAGAAGAAGGGCATGAGCCGCTAATTGGATTCCGCTTCCACAAGCACAATCGAGAATAATTCCTTTACCAAGGCTTGAATCATTGATCATCTTGGAGCGAGTTAGAGCAACTTGCCAAGGTGTTGCAAGAGGTTTGCCTTGCTCGGCATGATAGAATACAATTTTTTCTGCTGAGGTCGTATCTGGTGCAGATTCAGTTAAAGTTGAGGATTCAACTTCTGATGGTCGAAGAACTGTGTACAAATTTCCCCTCTCCCCGTCTAAATATTGACTAATAATACAATTATTGGCCTGCGACATCGCTTCGTGTCATGATGCTTTCAAAATGAATTCCAGCTGCTGCAAATGCGTCCACTGCCCCTTCCTCTCTATCGACAATACTGATGACTGCGACCACTTCGCAATCAGTTGCCTGATGAATCATTTGTACTGCCTTTATCGATGAACCACCAGTTGTTGTAACATCTTCAAGAATTACGATTCTTCCACCCCCAGCGAGCGATGAACCTTCAATACCAGGTGGATTATTGGTCTTTCTTCCACCTCTTCCTTTCGGTTCCTTTCTTACCATGAATCCTCGTCGTGGACAATCTGCATCTGAAGAGGTAATGACAATTGCAGTTAGTGGTACTGCACCCAGTTCCAACCCACCTACGAAATCAGCACCCAGTTCATCAATTCTAGCATTGAACAATTCTCCAAGTAAATGCGAGCATTCTGGGTGCATCATTACTGGCTTTGTATCAAAAAACCACCTAGACGACCGACCACTGGCAAGCGTGAAAGCATCATCACTTCCACCATCAAGGAAGGCTAGTTCGCGAATATATTCGACAAGTTTGCCCCAACTGGGGTGGTCTCTTAGCGCTGAATGGACCGTCATCAACCAATCCTCTCATCCGATGAACATGAAGTTTGCTTTAGTATCTGTATAACGAAATTGAAATTATTGAACCGACTTTATCATAAAGGGTCGGCCATTAGTGTGCTTGGATTGCTATGGGTGATGTTGGGGTCAATACAAAGTTAAGAGGGCATAATCCTCTTCTTGGTATTGATATCGAACGTTTGGAACAAGAAATGGAATCATACCAAAACTGGCTTGATGAGAGGGCTGACGAAGCATATATCATCGCCGAATCCGCAAGGTCATTGGGAATGGATCATCGTGATTTTGTCGAAATTCCTAGGGCGGCAGACCTCGCCGGGAGAACTGAAAAGTTACTTATCGAACACTTGGATAGTTACGAGGTTGCTGACGATATCAGAGAATTGCTTGCTATTCATGACAGAGAGACCACTTCTATCTTGATGGCGCAATCTGTGGCGAGAGGATTTAGGGCTAAAGGACACGACCTACAAACTGCAATTGATGTGGGGTTACGAGTCGGTTTAGCAATTCTTACCGAGGCTGTTTTAGTTGCACCCCTCGAGGGTATTTCCGAGGTTAGATTATTGAATAATCTCGACGGCTCACAATTCGTATCCGTTCATTTTGCTGGACCAATCCGTGCAGCAGGTGGAACCGCACAAGCACTTGCTGTACTAATTGCAGATATGATTAGGCGTGAATTAAATGTCGGACATTATATTCCAACGCAACCGGAGGTAGAACGTGTAAAAGAGGAATTCGGATTATACAGAGGGAACTTGCAATACCGTCCTACACCCAATGAAATTGAAGAGATTGTCAAAGCATGCCCGATAATGATTAATGGGGAATCAACTGAAAGTATTGAATGTGCAGGTTATGGCCGTGTTAGAAATATAGATGAAGCACGAATTCGCGGTGGTGTTCTTCTTGTTATCGGGGAAGGAATGTGTCTGAAGGCCCCGAAAATACAGAAGCATACCGAAAGAATGAAAATTCCAGGCTGGGAATTTATTTCTAAATTTGCTAGTAGAGGTAAAGACGATGATGACGCCGACTCTGCTAACAAATTCAAATCAAGAAAGGTTGCTCCAATTACGAAATTCATGAGAGATATTATTGCTGGAAGGCCAGTATTTGGCGCCCCATTACAACCGGGTGGATTCCGCCTTAGATATGGTAGATCAAGGCCATCGGGTCTTGCAGCTGCATCGGTTAACACCGCGTGTATGTTGGCGATGGACGATTTCATCACCATTGGAACGCAGATGAAGATTGAACGGCCAGGCAAAGCATGTGCAATAACGCCATCAGATGATACTGATGGCCCGTGGATTGTCTTACGAGATGGCCGGTTTTTACGAGTTGATGATGCAAAATCCTATCGAGCGATTAGTGATAAAGTTTCGATGGTTTGGGATAATGGTGAATTGGTTCTCGGGTATGGCGAATTTATGGAAAACAACAATAATTTGGTTCCAGCAGGATATTGTATCGATTGGTGGGCAAGTGATTTGATTGAAGAATTGTCTACTCAAAAAGCAATTGATGAATTCATTGAATTATCCAATCTAAACGAATCCAAATTACCTGCCGGAATACCTGGAATACATCCAGAGGATAGTGAAGATGAAAACGCTCAATTTCATATTCGCAGGAATTGGCATAGTGCATTAACAAAGATACAACTTAACTGGGACGAAACAAGAGATATCGCTCTTCGCTTCAAAACATCATTACCACCTCCACATAATCCTTGGTTCTTAGACCTCCCACTCGAATGGGTTCCATCACTGATCAACATGATTGATGAATCTATTATCGAGCCATTCGGAACTACAAATGGCAGTGCAGTAGAATCCGAAGAAACATTGAATGCAATGCCATTACCAGAATCAAGACAGCTTAGAATCGTTGATGGCGTTAAAGGATGGGATGCTAAAGCAATGGATATTTTACAACCTGAATTATTGCCAGACTTTGCTTCCGAATCAATACCGGGGCTTAGTGTGAAACTAGAAACACCAATATTCGCTGATGAGATGCCCGAAGGATGGGCATACATCCAGCACGGTTTTGCCAAAGCGAGTGCAATGATTCTAGGTCTGCCGCATCATCACGATGGAGACGACCTCGTAATAACAACCGGCTGGCCAGCAATGTTGGAAGGATTTGGATTCTCCAGTGAAGGAGACTCCCCTTTGCGCATTAAGGATGCACAAACTCGCTTTTCACAACGGATTGAGGAATTAAGAGATGCACATACGGTGCTGGTAAGTGAAAGAGCAAGACAAAAAAAGTTAGCCCAAGAAAAAGCAGTGGTTAGAATCGCAGCTGAAACTGATGCAAGACAACGAGGCCTCGGTATTACGGAAACAGACAATGTCGGAATAGCGGCTTCTGACAAAGTGATTGACAATGGGCCAGATGACCCCAAAGGATATCTGGCATCACAAATCCACGAAGATGACCATGCAGTTGATGGAATATTGATTGAGATTAGAAAAATTTCTGACTTGAGGTGGGAGCACAGCGCACCCATTAGAATCGGTTGCAGAATGGGTCGGCCAGAGAAAGCAGCACCACGTGTAATGAATCCACGAACTCATACTCTATTTCCAATTGAATTACATGGTGGTAATCAAAGATTGTTAGCAAATGCAATGGAAAAGAATACGATCAGCGTACAAATGGGTAAACGAATTTGCACAAAATGTGAAAAAATATCTCCGATGGTAATCTGTCATCATCGAATTCTCAACCAAGATGGAAAAGAAGAGGCGGGATTGACTTGTGGTGGAAGAACTCTAATGAAACCCGCAGATGGAAAAAAGAAGCGTAGACGCGGAGAGTTACAAAATATCAATCTTACAACACTGATTGAAGATGCGAGGGTGAAATTGGGTTTGGATAGAATTCCTCGCCAAATCAAATGCATGAAAAAAATCGCCAGTAGAGACCAAACACCGGAGGCGATTGAAAAAGGCATTTTACGTGCTAAATATAATTTACCAGTTTTCCGTGATGGCACCATTAGGTACGATATGTCGGATGTACCTATTACACATTTCACACCTAGGGAAATCGGAGTGCCATGGAGAACTTTGAAAGAACTAGGGTATAATCATGATTGCCATGGCAAGAAACTATCTGATGATGAACAGATGTTAGAGATTTTTCCACAGGATTTCATCGTCGCTAAAAGTGGCGGTGATTTCTTCGTCAAGGCTGCAAAATTCATCGACGAAGTATTGGTGCGCCATTACAAAATGGAACCATTTTACAATGTAGATACTCCCGCTGATTTAGTAGGTCACTTGATTTGTGCCTTAGCTCCACACACATCCGGTGGAGTATTGTCAAGAATTATTGGTTGGACTGATTGTTCAGGAGGGTATGCACACCCACTTTTCCACGCTTCAAAGCGAAGAAATTGTGATGGAGATGAAGATGCAATAATGCTATTGATGGATGGTTTACTCAATTTTAGTAGAGAAATCCTTCCTGCAAACCGTGGCGGTCTAATGGATGCGCCTTTGGTTCTAACCACTAGATTAAATCCTACTGAAGTAGACAAAGAGGCCTTGAATGTTGATACAGGTTGGTTCTATGAACGTGATTTCTATGAAGCAACATTGAACCAACCCCATCCGAAAACCATTGCTGATAGGGTTGACTTTGCTGAAAGAAGGCTTGGTTCAGTAGCCGCTGTAAGAGGCTATGGCTATACGCATGGGTGCCATTCAATAGATGAGGGGCCAGCCCTTTGTGCATACAAAACTCTAGACACCATGATCGACAAAATGAATGGCCAACTAGACCTTGGTCATAAATTGAGAGCAGTCAATGTGAGAACAGTTGCCTCAAGCGTAATTCGTTCTCACTTTTTACCAGATTTAAGAGGTAATATGAATGCGTTCGCAAGACAAAAAGTACGATGTTTAAAGTGCGCACATTCATACAGAAGATTGCCAGTTGCTGGTAAGTGCATTCAACTAAGGAAGGCAACAGGAAGAGGGTTATCGGCAGTAGGTGTAATGAAATCGGAAGGTGACCAATGTGGTGGAAAATTAGCCCTTACAGTTTCAGAAGGTGCTGTTAGGAAATACATTAAGGTCACAAAGCACGTTATTGCAACTTATGGTGTTGATAACTATACCAGGCAAAATGTTGAATGGTTATCAGATAGTACAGATTCACTATTCAAGAACGATCGTGCAAAACAGATGTCATTAGCCGATTTCCTGTGAATTTCAGTCGATTGTTGGTGAGCGCCACGGGTCATCATTATCGTGGATTTGATCATTTTCTGGCATACCCTCGTCGTTAGTTTTGAATGGATTTTTCTTCAATTTAGGAGTTTGTGGATATTGTTTTGGAATTATTTTGGCGACATTCTTCTTTACAATAGGTTCTAAGAATGCTAAAATTATTAATCCCAGTGAAAGTAATAAATGCCCTTCTAAACGTAGGTTTTCAAACGGCTTGATGTATAGATTTTGTTCGGTTAGAAGTCCTTCATCCATAGTGGTATTGATGATATATGTGCCTGGACTTAATTCCCCCTCCCAACCCTGTACTTGGTCAATCGAACCTTGCCAATTTGCGATTAATTTCCCCTTCTCATCTGTTATTTTCCAAGAAGCATTATCTGAATTAGAACTTACTTTAAAAAACTGGACAGAAAATGTGACGCTGATTTCTTTATCCAAACCAAATACACTGGATATCTCAATAGTTCTGTCCTCTGTTGAATGTTCTTGATCGTTAATCTCGTGTTTAGCCTCGCCGCCAGCAACGCTATACCAAGCACCGTTGATGATAACTAATGCAACAACCCATAACAACGGATTGAACTTCTTCGCTTGGGCCATAAAAATCCCCTGTGAGCATACTGTTCTTCAAAATGATGTATTGATGTTCAATCTATTTGCTGTTCTAACCCCAACATCTGAACAACGGTTGCCATCCATTGTAATTTTTCTAATTTCAGACTCTCTTGAGTTTTACCCGACCATTGTCCAACGCGGGATAGGGTGTAGCCGACCAAGTATACATCATCAAAATTTACTCCTAAAGAGTGCGCCATGGACAAGGCTCTGTCACCATCAGTAAATCCGCCCCAATTGTGCATTCCTTCAAAATAATGTGGAGTTTGGTGACTTAAAACCAATGCAGGGGGATTGGAGAAATGAGACCATGTTTCAACACATTCTTTCCAAGCCTCCATGTTATCTCCATGCGCATGTGCAATAATTGTGGCACCACTTTTTGCTGCTAGTTCTAAATGCGCTGCGCCATCGAAATCACTAACGATGCAAGCCAAATTCGCCCGTGGGGGTAAAGCGCCTACAGCTCCATCTGCAGCGATGAAAACCACTCCATCAGCGACCATATCTTCAAGTTCTTGAGATTCTACTGCCGCACCTACAAAAACCACCGCAGTAGCCTTTAGCAATTTAATTTGTAAATCACCCAGCGCTTGATTTCTCTCATCGCTATTCCACTTGCTAAGTCCAAAAGGTTCATTCCCATCAAATGCTAGTTTCATTGATTTAGCGCTATCAATATCCGCTTGTAACTCCCAGCCAAAATGGGTCCGTACTTCGTCTTGTATCGCAATGAGAGGGTTGTCTTCAGCACCGCCCATGCCAAGGTGAATAGGCAGCCCTTCAAGAATACATCTTTTTGATTGAAGTTCATATGCTGTCACCCTCCATGGAGTATCATGCCAGTGCCGACCTCCTATCCGGAAATCTCGGACGAGGTTACCTTTGCACGTTATCCATTCTTACCTCAGGCGGCGGGATGGATTAAACAAATGGCCATTGATAACGAAATTGATTTGGATGAACTACTCGATGGCGTGTGGATGGAAAAGGCAAGACAAAGAGCAAGAATTAGATTAGTTGATTCAATTAATTCTAAGGAGGGCGTAGAGGTTATCGGTGGTGACATATATACCGAGGAAGGAAGAATCATAGAAGCATTTTCATTTTATTATGCAAGATTAGTAGTTTGTGCCAGTGAGGACGAAAGACTGATTGCGCGCTGGGCACAGGCTGAAGCTGCGCGTGCTGAACAATTACTGATCAAAGATAAAGCCTCATTAGACATCATTGCGCGAACATATATCTCACAAATTAAGTCGGAGGATAATCATGGTCTAAACACTCCAATGATGGTTAATGCTAGTGGTGGGATTAGAGAAATGCGAAAATCATCTTCCGGCCCATTGTGGAAGATTGGACTTTCTGATTTCATTGAAATATGCCCCAAGATAACCGGTGCAAGATGGAGATTGCCGAATTGTGATATCAGCAATGGCTGGATTACTCTTTTTGACGAAACCCAATACGGCTCTTCGGCTAAACTTGCTCGATTACTGAGAGAGAGAATTAAGCGAGGAGTTGAGGCTGAGGCTTTGGAAAAGATGCAGGATGTTACAACCGATTTGGCGATTAGATTAGCAGAACCGGTTGGAATGTTGCGAAACCTAATGTCTAGTAAAACAAGTGAGGCAATTGCATTGGTTGGTGCAGAAGAAAGTGAATGGCCGCCTTGTATGAAAAAGATTGTCTCAGATTTATCTAGCGGAGTAAATGTTAACCACTTCGGTAGATTATTTCTTGCTTCTATCTCTGCCACAATCGGATTACCTACTGAGTCTACTGTCAATTTCTTCCGCGGCGCACCCGATTTCAGTGAAAGCACGACCAACTATCAGGTTTCACATGTCTACGAACATGCATACACTCCGGCTGGATGTGGTAAATTGAAAGTAAACCACAATTGTCCTGTGTTACCTGGTGATGACCGGTTATGTGACCAGCCATGGTTAGACCATCCGCTCAAATATATCAGAGCGACTCAACGAAGAAATGCTAAAAATAAGGTGGTTGAAATTGCAAGTGGAATACCTCAAAACAATTCAGAAGATGATAAGCCATTACCTAATGAAGGCCCAAAAGATGCTGAAAAGGCTGATTGATATCCCTTTATTTCGGCAAAAAGGGCTTATTAACATAGCATTCGCGCGAAGGTTTTGAATTGGAGGAGCAGATAGGTTGTATCAGCCACAGGTGAATAGCCATGACCCGAATTCTAGTATTGACAGTTGACCGAGACAATGATCTTGGGAATAAAACGTCGATTCGTGGACCGGTTATTGGGCGCCGTCAGGTTCTTACTGCTGCTTTGAAGTTGGGGATTGCTGACCCTGAAGAAAGCGATACCAATGCAATTCTTGGTGCTTTGAGACAGCACGATACTCTAAAGGAAGCTAATTCTGAAGAGGATGAAGTTGAAGTGGCGATATTAACTGGTGATGAGAAAGTTGGAATGCGCTCAGATAGAGCGATCGCAGCCCAATTAGAGGAAGTAGTTGCAGCATTCCAACCCGATGAGGCAATCCTAGTTACAGATGGCGCTGAAGATGAATCAGTTCTTCCAATCATTCAATCACAAGTGAGAATCAACCATGTTGAAAAGATAATAGTCAAGCAGTCCAAAGGAATCGAAGGGACCTATTACTACATCGTCAAGGCACTTGAAGACCCTAAATGGAGAGGTAGAATTATGATTCCATTCGGCTTAGTATTGGCTATCATCGGTCTCGGAATAATGCTTCCAAATCAAATCGGTGGCTTTGTTATCGGTGCCTTACCGCTAGCCATTGGATTGTATATTTTTAGTAAGGGTGCGGGAATTGAATCAACTGTAAACCGTGTAATTCAAGAAATGAGAGAAAACGCTGACGCCGCAATGCTGTCAACTCTACTTTGGTTTTCAACCCTATTCAGTGCGATATTTGCTGTAGCTGAAGGATGGCGCCAATATAGTGAGGGAATGTCTCAAGCGACTATTAATTCAGTACTTTGGCTTGAAGTAATTCACGCATCACTGGCCTGGATTATCGTAGCATTCCTAACTTCTATTGCAGGATTCATGCTGCTGAGACTTAAGAGAGGTTCTTTCTCTGGACGATTGGTCGTTCTCAGTATGTTTGCCATGGTTGTTTATTCATTCGTCGATGTAGGTTTGACAATATCCATAGATGTCTTAGGAGATTCAAATACAACAGGTTATGAATTAGGATTCTACAACATAATAAATGACTTATCAACGCCGATAATGTGGGTTGGATTATTATGGGTTACAATGACTATCGTTAGGGCATTAAAATCCAAACAGGCTCTATCCGACCGTTATTGGGGAATTTGAACAGTTATTGTTCTAATCAAATGATGAACTTAGGCATATGCCTTGCCATAGTATGGTGCCCTACTACGCCAATTATTGTACCATCATCATCTACAACAGCGATTTGATTGAGATCGTGTGCTAGCATCAGAGCGCCAGCCTTGAGAAGAGGAGTCTTCTTCCTAACGGTCATAGGTGGAACATTTACCAACTGCTGTGCAGGTACTGCATGCATCCATGCAACTGAACGATTGACAGTCTTCCGCGCTATTAGTTTCAGAATATCAACCGCATGAATTCGACCCATAGGCACTCCATCTTCATTGATGATGAACACGTGGTCCCAATTGTTCTGAGTGATTTGTTCCAGAACTTCTGCAACAGAATCCATTGCGAATAATGTATGCGCTTCAATCATAGTTTCACCGCAAGTAATAGAGCGCGCGAACATAGAACGCTCCTTTGCAGACATCTTTGCGATTACTTCGCGAGTGAAACGTACTGGGGCTGCCGACTTCATCATCATATCACCTATTGAGCGCCGGCGCTCGCCCTTCCGCTTAAAGGCCTTCGGTGATATGTTATTTTCCACAACATGTTAATCGGTTCCCTAATTACGGGGAGATGTGTTTACACAACATAGGTCAAGACTGAAAGGTAGTATGCTACTACGAACTACTATGAGTGCAATACCTGCTGCTGAATTAACCGCATTGGCATCCCTTTCTGGCTATGAACAAATGCTGCAAATGGACCAACTTGCAAGACAATATGGCATTGATGAAAGTGAGGTCCAAAGGCAACTTGCGGCGCTATCTACCTCAATTCCTGTAGCGCCAGCAGACGGTTATAATGCTGCAGCAGAATACGACCCTTCGGGTGGAAGAGGCAATATTTCACAGAACCACAAAGAAGATCCCTTTGCATCAATAAATTCACAACAGAGCACAACATCTTCACCCCAACTAATCGAGAAGAATAACCTTCATTTTGAATATGATCCGACAGAAGGAGCAAAACAACGCCGAACACAAATTGACCAAGCGATATTATGTCCCGCTTGCGGAGTTAGACTAGGTATTCCTTCGACACGTCCTATCAAGGTGACTTGTCCACAATGCTTGCATGAAGCAACCTTCACCGCATAAGCGATAGTTCTTGATGGAGAAGAAACCCCGGCTAGTTATGAGCGATTCATCCCCTCGGCTGTGGCCTTATTCTCCGGCCTCTTCTCCGGTCTCTCTACCAGACAATGCAATCCTTTTTACTCCGAATGAAGTTATTGATTTAACTTGCACAGTGGCTGAAATGGACACTACTCTCAATTTAGAAGGTGCAGAGTTGCAATCATATCTTTGTTCCTTTGCAAGTGATACTGCTCCAATTGAACAATTGATCGCTAAACATGATGGTGCAGCAATGAGTGAGCGCAGACCATTTTTGTTGTTAGGAGAACTAGCAAATCCATATCGATTACAAGACCTTAGAATTGGAGTATTACCTGTTTTTACTATTCGCCTTGAGGGATTATGCCGTACTTATGCAGATGCCTTAGACAATCGTGATATGATACCAGGAGTGCACCATGTGACTTTAGCAAGAAGTACTGGTTGGTGGGAATTATCTCATATTGCAATGGCCACAATTGAACAAATGAAAGCTATGGTGAATTGGCTTGACAATGGTCAAAGAGGTAGATGGAAACCAGTAAAACCAGCCGAGGGTTCAATCCGTTTACACATTGGTCAGCCATTTGAATGCCCTACCAAAGAGATGGTTACCTATGACGGAAATACAGAGGTGGTAATCCAAGAAATGCCTTCTGCAACCGGGCCAAGTATTGATTTAAGCAAAGTGATGGTTCCAGTTCATACCGCTTATGGCTGCTATGATCATCGCGGTAGAATTGCCCGCACTGCCCATTACCAACAACGTGATTTCCATGAAAACATATTCCGCAAAGGTTCCTCAAATAAGTGGAATTCTGTACTGGAAATAGTATGATTTTCATCAAACAGTAGCCTTCGTATTATGTTGGGTTCAGGTAGGGTTTTGGATAGTTATCAACACGACCAGATTTCAACTGATTTTCAATACTCATCGCTTCTGCGTATGTCTCAGTCACAAGAAATCTGTAAGAGAGATTGCCACGAATAAATGCTCGATTCAATCCATTCAATGTCAACTCACCATTGCCCATTTCATCTAATTGCTTACGTGTGATTTCAGGAGCCAGTAATCTCTCAAAAACATAAACAGCAAATTGGTCACC
>JAPKFC010000074.1 GCA_028821785.1 Candidatus Poseidoniaceae archaeon
GTGCTATTGATGTTGTTAGCCACTCCATTTTCATCGATGTTTAACAACACCGATTATTCCCAATCAAATTTTACTGACGAGTATCCAGAACAAGTTTCTGCTAGAGCCCAAACCACTTGGTCGGGAACTCAAACTTTGACTTCATCGTACACAATTTCAGTACAAGATGAATTGATTATCAGTGCATGTACAATAGTTAAGATGGATGAAAATGTTCGTATTTATGTAGATGGCCGTCTAACGATAGAAGGGACAAATGTATGCCCCGTTGTAATGTCGGCTAACAGTTTAGGTGATCATGAAGGAATCCAATTCAATAGCAGTTCGACGGGTAGAGGCTCGGTTATTGACAATTTAACCATTGAAGACGCATTATATGGCATCACTATGTTTGGTGGAAATCCAATTATTCACAATTTGACAATAGTTAATCCAGACCGGGTGGGGATTGACATGTTCAATAATGCAGCACCTCAAATTTATGATTTATTTATTAATCAAGCAGGAAGAGATTTACCATGGCAAAGCGATTGGAGATTTGGATTAGGAGTTTCAGTTGGGGCAGGTTCAACACCGATTATGATTGGGGCTCATTTTAGTGACATTCTAACAAGAGGGATCAACATATGGGGGGCTTCAGGTGGTATTTTTAGAAATATCACAATGGATAATGTTTCAGGTTCAAGTTGGGTGATGGCTGCTGGAGTATGGGTCGAGGATAGCGTACCTCTGTTAACCGATATTACAATCGACAAGTCAGATAATGGAATTGTCATTAGGCATGTGGATGATTCCGGTAATACCAGAGCTGTTGTAAAGAGGGCCGACATCTCTAATTCCATGTATAGAGGCGTATATGTTGATAAACAAAATCATACTAATTTTACAAATTATGAAACTGCAGATTTTACTGATTTAACCGTTACTGGAACTGGAGGACCTGGCGCGCTGACCGGCAATATTGCTTATGCTGCGATAGAGGTTAACGCTACAGGTGCATGGTTTGAGAATACATTAGTAGATCAATCTACAACAGTAGGTGTTCGTTTATATTTCGTTGACTCTTCAACAACATTCCGAGATTTAGTAATTCGTGATTCCGGGGATACGGGTCAAGGACCGCATGATTCAGGCCTTGCAATACGTTCTTCATATTTTGCTCCCAACTTCGATGGCTTGGAGATTTCAGGTTCGTCAGGTTCTGCAATATATTCCAGTTCAGGCGGTGCTATGCAAGGAAGTGACTGGTATTTACACAATAATTCAAAGCAAGGCTTGTACATAGATTCTGCAACAGTGGTGGTTGAAGATATTATTGCTGAAAACAATTCATATGCAGGCGTACATGTACATGATTCTCGCTATGTGACTTTGCAAAATGTAACAAGCCAATTCAACGGGATCGCAGGAAGTTCCAGCAATCCTCAACAAACTGCAGGTTTAGTATTCACAAAGGCAAATGACATTGAATCTGTATCAGGAGATGTGCGCTGTAGGGATTGTGATTCCTCTAATAATCAAGGCTCGGGAATCCATGTAGAGGATTCAGTAGACCTTTGGCTTGAAAATATCAATGTATTCGATAATAACGAGTCATATGACCCAGTGTACATTGATAATGGGGGATTGACAATAGGACAGCAAGGTGGACAATTCCATCTTCTAAATATTCAAATTGATACAGAAAGAAGTGGTCCTCAAAGCGGCCCTGCTCTGTATATTGAGCAAGCGGCTGGTGAGATAGACATGCTTTCAATGAGTGGAAATCACACAGGTATTTATTGGAACGCCGACCATAATGGTAATCGTCTATCAAGTCTTAGTCGAAGTTATTTCTCAGGTTCTGGTTGTTTGGATTTAAGTGATCATCCGAGCCTTTCCGGCATTGGTAATGTCATAACAAACGATTGTACAGGTTCGATAACAATGACCAATTCTCAAGTGAATTGGTCAGGATTATCTGATTCTACAGGTACGACAATCCTAACGCTAGATGCTTCTTCAGATATGCACTTACACCAGCCAAATAATGTTGCAATAGCACAAGCGGTAATGGCTACTGGAGCAACTATTGATGAAGCATGGGACATAACCATTTGGGTATTAAACAATAATTCCAATGGTATTCCAAATGCATATGTAAATCTAACATTTGACCAGTTTGAGCCATCTATCGATGAATATACAAATGATTTAGGGACTCTCTTCTTACCCGATTTCATTAGCCGTCGTTGGTCAAATGTTGGAGTCAGCGCAGCAACAGTAGTTACCATAGAATGTGCTTATGATAGCATTAGTAATAGCACAACTGTAACTTTAGATAGTGATAAAGTAGCACCATGCATACTTCCATTGGATAACCAAGCGCCATTCTTAATTTGGTCTACCCCAGTGGATAGTTCTGTTTATCCTTCACAAGGCGAGGTTTTGTTTAATGCTTCAAGTTCATGGGACCTCGATGATGATGAACTTGCTTTCTCATGGACAAGTGACCTAGATGGCGATATACTGGCATCCTGTCCCAACCCGGGCTTTGGTGACCTAACCCAAATCGATGCCTTTCCTGTAAATTCAAATGATTCATGGTCCTGCAGTCTCTCAGATGGCATCCATACTATCACGCTTGAAATCTGTGACGATGCTGGACCCGGTGGACCATCTGTGTCTTGTGTAAGTGAACAAAGAGTAATTGAATTATCTAATCAAGCACCGGTCATCATCTTTGATGTCACACCTGCAATGACGCCATGGTCTGAACTCGTCATTCCTCGAACTCAACATGTTGTCTTCAACCTGACCGGAACCTTTGATCCAGAAGGCGATACGCTATCGTGTTGGATGACACGTTCGTACCAACAGGGCCCAGGACAAACAAGCGGTTGTCCATCTGAGATTTGGATGAACCTTTCAATGGCTGAAACTGTTCCTTCTACTTTTGATTTGGTGATCTACGCCTTTGATGGCATTAACAACCCATCCACGTACACAATTCCAGTAGAATTGTACAATGAAGTTCCGGAACCTGAGTTCACATTAACTCGTCTTGGAAATGCCAGTGAGAATGAAGTTACGCTTGATGGAACCGCAACCGTTGACCCAGAAGGAGATACTTTGGAAATCGAATACTGGTCAAACCTTGACGGGCAACTATCATGGAACAATACGGAGGCAGGTAAAGTGTGGACAGGTTTCCTTTCACGAGGCATCCACTCTATAGAAATGAGAGTTGTCGATGACCGTCCTGAACATATCAATTCAACGAGAGTAACTACTATGCTTGTTGACGTTGAAAACTCACTTCCACGTTCAGTTATCGATACGCCACTTGATTCATTAACATATGATTCATCAGAATTGATTTGGTTTTCTGCAAATGGTTCTGGTGATTTTGATGCATGGTGTGGTACATTCCCAGTTGGTGATTGGCATTGTGCTGATAATCAGCCTGCAGCAGGTTCAGAATTCTTAGTTGTAACATGGGAAAGTGATATTGACGGAAGACTCACTCCTGAAGGCGAAGATTGGTTGATTTTTACTGGGAGATTAAGTGCAGCAACACACAACATTACCTTGAGCATAGATGATGGAATCCATTCTCCACAACTAATGACAATAGTTGTTGAAGTAACACAATCAGCACCTGTACTAGGCTTGGTTACTCCAAGTGATGGAGATATGCTAAAGTCATCACAAGTAGTCAATTGGGATGCTAAACAATCAGTAGATTACGATGGAGATGAGTTCGTTATGTCAATTCGCAGTAATTTGCTTGATGACCCGATTCTAGAAGATGTAGATCCATTTGTAACCCACACCACCATGCTTCCATTTGGAACTCATACGATAGAGATTACATTAACCGATTCCACCAATAAAATAAGAACTGATTTTATCACTTTGACAGTAGATCAATCAGACCCACAAGCCGTGTTGATTAGCCCTGAAAACAGATTGTCAATCGCTGCAGGTAATTCGATTTTATTAGAGGAAGAATCCACCGATGCTGATGATGATATGGTGGTTCGTGAATGGAGATATTGGGCTCTCGGTGCAACTTGGCCAGAAGTAATTTCAACCAATTCATTAGACACTTATTCTCTACCACCGGGAGAGCATCATCTATCACTCTATGTTGAAGATTCTAGAGGTGGATGGGACGAGATACACGTAAATGTCACCATCCAGTCCAGTTTACCAAAATTAGATGCTAATTCTTTGATAATTACACCAGACTCATTAACAGCTGGAGTTAAAACACAATTTAGTATTTCAATCGTAATGGTAGATGAAGACGGAACAACTGATAATGTCAGAGCAACATTGACTCATGGAATACAATTTTGGGATATCAATATGTCATATTCGGGAGCGGATAATATCTGGGTTGGTACAGTTGAACTTACAGCAAACGATGCCGGTAGGCCTAATTTGAAAGTAATTGCCACCGATGGTGATAGTGTGGATGCGTCGTTTGATGAAGTCTCTAAAACTATAGTAGTAAATGCAGGACAAGAAGATGGTAGAGTGATGAAATTTGTAATCGCAGCAACCACTTTGGTAGTTGTGTTTGGATTAATTGGATTCATAGCTAGTGCACGTCGTAAGAAGATTGCAGAATTAGACATGATCGAATCATGGGATGCCTTTGGGAAAAATAAGAAAACCACATCTACCCAATCTGATACTGAAAAAGCAGTACCTAAATTGGAAAGCGGATTAACTGATAGTGCGCATGAAGTTGAAGCAGAAGAAGCAGCAATTCTAGACATTGAAGAAGCCATGCTTGAACAGGAACCAAAACAAAAGGTTGAACTTGATTGGGACAATATTTGAATCCAGAACTCACAATAGTGAGCGATAAATCGCTTCATAATCGGCTGCATTATGGTCATATGTATATTTGGATAAAACACGCTCTCGTCCAAGTTCTGCTTGGCTAACTCTGCCTTCAGGGTCATCTAAGGCAGCATTGACAGCTCTTGCCAAATCACTTGGATTACCACATTCAAATAATCGTCCTACAGTTTCATCGATCATCTCAGTTAATGGTGCCTGATTAACGGTTACAACTGGTGTTCCACTGGCTAATGATTCAAGAGGAATCAATCCCTGACCTTCATAATAACTCGGATAAACAACTAAATCAGCACTTCTGAAATGTTGTGCAAGGTTCTCAAATGACATTCCACCTTTGATGAAAACAGCATGACCAACACCTAGTTTTTTGGCTTGCTTAAGCAGTGTTTTTCTCATATGCCCTCTTCCGATAATACACAGTCTCGCACCTGGATGTTTTGCAAGTATTTGTGGCATTGAGCGCAATAATGTAAGATGCCCTTTTCGGGCAACTAGGCGGCCTACTGCCAATAATAGTGGAGTAGTCTTACTCGGTCTTCCGGACAGAGAATCTTCGTCCGCTGCATCGTATTCATGACGTAATTTTTCATGGGCTAATTGCTCATCTTCATCGTCATGATTCAATGGCCTAAACACAAGATGGTCAACACCGTAAAGGATTGTTTCACAGCGCCAATCTTGTTTAGGATTATACCAGCGCTCAAATTCTTGTTTCGTTGAATTACTTATTGCAACAGATACTGATGATTCAAGAATTCCTGCCCTTTCATATCTAGCATACCAAGACCCAGTTGTTAGTATTGCCAAGTCGTTTGGATTCTTCCAAGTCGCAGCCTCACGATGCTTTGCTGCAAGTTTCATTCCTTCTTTTTCACCGATCCATGAACCGTTTAATGCAGAAACTACTGGTGCAATATTGTTTTCAACAAACCTATATTCCTTTCTTGTCCAAGAAACAAGTGGCAGCAATGTGTGTACAATATCGACCTTTTCAATTTTGTTCAAACGAGTTAATGCTTTCAATGCGTGTTTTCCATAAGAACGAGTAAATGCCATTGGTAACTTTAACCAAGGTACTTCAATTATTGCAACTCCTTGCTGAACGGGTGCGATACCGCTATGTTTTCTTGTAATAATTGTAATTTGATGCCCTAATGCTGCCAAATGTCCAGCGAGATGGAATACCACAGAGCCAATACCACCCCATCTGGGAGGGTATTCACCTGATATCATCGCTATGTGCATCAACCCTTCCACAATTGTTTAGCGTTTCAATATCACCTATCCAAGAGTGCCTATGTAGCATATTATCTCTCCAATGCCTTCAAGGGGGTTACTCTTGTGGGCAGTATATGAGCGAAGTTCTTCCAGTGACTGTAACTGTTATTCTTCCTACCCGCAATGAAGAAGAGGCACTGGGTCCAACAGTTGACGCAATCCCAAGGGGTTGGTGTAAAGATTTGGAAATAATGATAGTTGATGGTAACTCAACTGATAGAACCAGAGAAATTGGTCTAGAAAAAGGAATTAGAGTCCATTTGGAAGACAGAAAGGGATATGGACGAGCATATAGAACTGGTTTTGATGTAGCTTCTAACGAAATCATTGTCACAATGGATGCAGATTGTACTTATCCAGCAGAAGTTGTCCCACAATTGGTAAAGAGATTACTCGATGATGAGTTGGATTTCATCTCATGTGATCGTTTGAGTCTAGCAGAAGATGGTTCAATGTCAGGACTACATGGCTTTGGAAATTGGGGATTATCTTTCACAGCCCGTATGTTATTCGGGTATGGTCTAAAAGATTCACAAACTGGAATGTGGGTATTCCGAAAGTCCATTTTCAATGATGACAGAATGAGGCCAACCAATGATGGTATGCCACTATCAGAGGAAATCAAAATCCTTGCTCGTAGATATCTCGGAAAACAAAAGGCCATTGAGATTTCAGTACCTTATCGGCCTAGAGTCGGCGAAGCGGAAATTCATACATGGGGAGATGGTTGGAAAAATTTTAAATTTTTATTCGCTCGCCGTTTAGGAATAAACAGGACATTAACGCCATGGGGCGGTAGAGATTCAAATCCAGATTCATCAAAGGGCGATTTGCCGGAACAAAAATCCTAAGCATAGAACCAAAGGTAAGCGGTGCGAGCCCCATTCATGTCAGAACAGGGCATAGATGCTGTGCTGGTTGGGACTCTCAATCCAGAAACGGAAAGTTCAAGCAATGAATTGAATATTGCATTAGGTTCTACAGTTGCAATTTCATTCATATTTTTATTACTCGCTGCGATATTAGGTCCTGCTTTAACGACAGGAGATAAGGCGACTGATGCCGATGGTTCGGAATTTCAAGGAGAACAAGTTTACTTCACTTGGGATGAGCCTGAATACATGCCACGTCATGAGGAATGTATAGATCCTGATAACGGTCAAGATGCTGGTTACGAAGGCTACGGGGTCGGATATGAACCAAGTCTTTCAATCGACAGTCAAGGAAACTTATTCGTAACTGCGCACAAAGATTTGCGTTGGGGTG
>JAPKFC010000075.1 GCA_028821785.1 Candidatus Poseidoniaceae archaeon
ATTAGAATCGACTTCAATATCACTCTTATATCCGAGGCCATACCCTCCGGAATCTACCATTGTAGATGTCCAAGATCCACCACTGTTGGTGGTGTAGTATAGGCCAGTAGATACTCGACCGTTGTAGCTAATCAAGTGATGTTTGTCATTACTATCGATAGCATGCTCCATGTTTTGGTATTCTCCACCACCGAGCATTATTCCTACAGGCACACCGTTTTCCATCCCACTTCCTGAGTAGTACTGGTATGTGATTGGTGACATTGCTGTATTGTTGGTTAGCGTTACAGTTGTAGAAGCAGGTGATAATGAAACTCCTCCAGAACCACTACCAGATTCAAAGATTTCAGATTCATTTTCAAGCCCAGAATCATCAAACAAATCGAATACAAAAGCGCTTTGACTAACCAGTATCATAATGGCTGCAATCATGAAAGCATTTCGTGGACTGGCCGAAGACATAGATGATGCACTTCGCGCGGAGTTATATTACTTTCACCAGCATTAATATTACCAATATTTCACCAACGCTTCTAATATCGTTTGAATAGGTGCTTGAACTCATCAGTCGTCATCGACTTCAAACATTGCTAATTTATTCTCCAATGTTCGCTTTTCATCCTCGAGTACAGGCACTTCTCTCTTTTGTGCTGAAGTCGTCTTCAGTATTTCATCAATTTCTACTACCCGAGTTTTTGCCTCTTCGCGCTCTTTTCGTATTTTATTATCTTCCTTAACCATCTTGGCCTTAGCAGTAATTTGTCGCTGCGCTTTCTTAGCACTAGGGCGGTTTTCACCTGACCTTTCTGTCAATTCCACAGCGGTAGGGAATGGTATGACAATTTCCTCTTCAATGAATCTCTCATCAATTTCTTTGAGCAACCAATCTCTTGCAATCCACTCATCGGTATAATCTTCAACCCAACTAATTACTTTGAAAGTCTTTGAGAAATCCCCTAATTCGGTTAATAGCACTCTTGGGCTTGGATTGCTAATGACATATGGGCATCTTTTTGCTAACTCAAGCAGCGTGTACTTGACGTGGCCAATATCTTCGCGATAGTCAACTCCAATTTCAATAACTAATGATATTCTGCGAGCTTTTCCATCACCGCCACCACGGGCATGGTTTATGAGTGTAGTTTCAACCAATTTATTATTTGGAATTACTACAAGAGTTTCTTCATACGTTAGTATCTTGGTAGACAATACACCTACTGAAACTACTGACCCGGTTAACCCTTCAACCTCAATACGATCTCCTACTTCGAAAGGTCGGTCTACAGCGAGCATAAATGAGTTCATTATGTTACCAATTGTCTGCTGCATTGCGATTCCAAGAATTAAGGAAAAGACAGCAAGAGATGCGAAAAGTCCAGATAAATCCCAATTCATTTCCTTCACTGCCAGATTCAAACCTGCGAACCAAATTACAGTTCTTAAAAAGAAGGAAATAATTGGATTTCCACCCGAAACAGTGACACTAGATTTCTTGGAAAAACGCTCTGCTACTGCTGGAGTAATATATTTCACGATTACACTGGCTAGTGAAGTTGAGAGCAGAATATATGCTACTGAGAAGATTGGATTTAAGGTTACAATATGTTCGCTATCAGCAGCAATAATCCAATTTACTGAGAGATTTATACTGCCTACAATAACAAACAAATATAATCTCTTAGAAAATGAATCAAATAATAAGTCATCCCATTCTGCTGCAGTTGATCTGACAATACGGTACCACGGGCGTGCAATACAATATTTCGTTAAAATAAGTGCAGCGATCAATAGGGCAAAACAGAATCCAATCATAGCCCAAATACCGTATGATTCAACAGTCTCAAGAATCGAAGATAACATCACTTCACCCAACCCATCGTGAGTCACTCCGTTTTTGAAGACTGTGGTTAAAATATTCTATAGTTTCTATAGGCTTACTATCAACTTTGGTAAGTATTAAGTCGCTGTATCATCGATTGCCTAAATGTCAATAGTCTAATTCTTGGTGCTTCTAAATTAACTGTAATCGTAGCACCTCTATTGAAATGAACTTCATCCCAGCCATCAGGAACAATCATTCCTCTATGCATATCAGATGTTAATGTGGTCGTTTCAGATGTCCAAGCTAAAGATGCCCAAGGGCTGTCCTTTCTTTGCGAATGAGGTATATCTCTTGCTAGCATAAAGTAGTGAGAATCAGTTTCATCAGATTCTATAGAGTCTGATATGTGGTTGTATTCTTGTTCATTTGCAGCATGACTTAACCATGCACCTTTTCCTAGCCAAGTAGAAAATATCAATCCACTACTGTGCTGGACCAATTTGTCTTCTCCTCTTCGTAGGTGATACCTGCTTGGAGCATACTGATGTGTATTTGCAATCAGTAAATCATTCATAGCAGGATCTGTTGTAAAACGATTACCAGATGTAGTGTCGATAATTGCCTGTAAACGTGGTAAATCATTGACGATTGCCTTACCATCTAGTGCTGCTTGAATATCATCAGCAAATGTATGAATGCTTGAATCCATATAGAATCCAAAACTTCCATCCTCATCATCATCTCTTGGATGGGAATTGACTCCCATTACAGGAGTATTTGCATCAATGTTGTGAGATATGCTGGTTAATGTTCCATCACCACCTAAAACGATTACCAAGTCGCGGCCGATAAAATCAGCTCGACGAACTCTCTCTCTTGCTCTAATATCAACCCTCAACCCTCTTTGTTTACTGATTTCATCCAAGACAGTGCTAATTTGGTTGAGGCTTTCATCATGAACTGCTTCAAAGTTCTTCTTGTAAACAACTAAGATGTCAACCATAATGCTCCTCCCCTAGTACAATCCAAGAGGCACTCCTTCTTCAACACCACCAATGGAGATTTCAGTCCTGTATCTTGATAATGAGCGAGTATTAAAAGACCGAATCATCCTACACAGTAACATGCAGCCAGACCCATGGGCAGGACAACAACCCGACCACAAGCAACCAGAAGCAGTAATGATGGGTAATGTAAGTGAACAACCTTCAGTTCTCGGCCAAGCCGGTGGAATGCCAGGTCAAGTAATAATGGTGCAACAACCATCTGGTGCAGCAAAAGTCATTGGAATATTGGTAATAATTTCAGGTTGTTTAGGAGTACTATCTGGGCTATCGTCAATTGTTGATTCCCTGTCATATTCCTCAGTAGTGATTCCACTTGTACTTGCAATTCTTGGTTTGGCGGGAAGCGCCGCTTCTGTTTTGGGTGGTTATTGGATGACCGAATACCAAAGAAGAGGAGTTCAATTAGTTCTAATTACTGTATTGGTTGGTTTTATCGTTGCATCAGCATCGACTTTAGTTTTGGAAGATATTATGCAAGAAGAACTTGATAATGGCAATCTCACGCAGGAAGAATACGATGCCACTCAGGGAATCATGGGCATTATTGGTGCTGCGGTTATTGCAGTTTCAGCAGTCTGTTATGGAATATGCGGATTGATTGTTGCGATTCCACTTATGTCAGCCAATGGTGGATTAGACGATTCTAGTTTGTTTCCATCATCATAGATAAGAGATGGAAAATATCATCAGTCGTCGCTGATTTTTCATTAATATGGGAACTTTAGTTACGGGAACCGCAGCAACATATGTTGAAGAGTTATGGATAAATACAGACAAAAGATATGAGATAATGTGCATTACTCAAGACGTGCAGAATGTCATAAAGCAATCTGGAATCACCGATGGTATTGTATTGGTCAATCCAATGCATATTACAGCATCTTGCTATGTTAATGATCTTGAATCTGGATTGCATCATGATATTATGAATTGGTTAGGAAAAATAGCACCATTTTATGGAGCAGATGGTAAAGATGGGGAAGAATATCACCATCATAGAACAGGTGAAGATAATGGTGATGCCCACCTAAAGCGGCAACTTCTCGGTCAACAAGTTACAATGGCGGTTAAAAATGGGCAATTACATTTAGGAACTTGGGAGCAAATACACTATGCAGAGTTCGATGGAATGCGCAATAAAAGAATAATGGTCAAAGTTGTGGGTGTTATTGCCCAGTGATTTGAAATTGAATCACTTGTTGAGGTGTAGTTATGGAAGAAGATATTTTCTCACAACCTCCGAATTTATCGGGTATGGCAAAATCATTATCGATTCAAAGAGGTCAATGGTCACCAGGCCATTGTAGTGTCTTTGTCGATGTTGAAGAATTCCATTGTAATAAAGGTGGAGTTGCTCATGGTGGACTGTTTACAGTAATGTTGGACATGGCTTGCGGTGGTGCATTAGTTTCTGGTTTGTTAAAGGAAGAATGGTGTGCAACAACTCAACTAAATGTTTCATTTATTGATGCTGGAAGAATAGGTGAAAGATTAGAGGCTGTTGGAAGTGTTACTCGTAGAGGAAGAAATGTAGCTCACCTTTCTGGTGAAATTAGAACACAGTCTGGAAGATTAATCGCAACTGCAACTGGGACTTGGATGATATGGCAATCAAAGCCAGATAAATTCCCTGGAAGAGAAAGCGATAATGATTGAATTGCTATAATTGCTACATAGGTTGAGTTTTTGACCTGACCCCTTCTGGGCCAGTTTATGAGTGAAGATGTTGTAATTATCGGCGGGGCTCGCACTCCCTTTTGTGAATGGCAAGGCGGCAAGCGTGGAGACGGGCAACCTGGTGGGCTTCTCAAGGATGTAAGCGCACTAAAACTTGGTGAAATCGCAATCAAGGGAGCGCTAGAAAAAACCGGAACTTCTGCCGAATCTGTTGACCATGTAGTAATGGGATATGCACTGCAAACCTGCGACCAAGCAATCTTTGGTGCGAGGCATGCAGGATTAGGTGCTGGAATACCACAAGAAGTACCAATGCTAACTCTTTCTCGAATCTGTGGTAGTGGTGTACAATCAATTGTTTCAGGTGCGCAAATGATAATGCTCAATGAAGCACAAACTGTGGTCGCTGGCGGAATGGAGAACCTATCCCAAGCACCTCATGTGCTTCGTGGAATGCGTGATACCTACAGGCTGGCAAGACCTCCAAAAGCAGGTGTTGAATTAGAAAAAGACATGGAAGATTATCTATTTACCAACCTTCTTGACGGAATGTGTGGCTCGTTCATGGCGCAAACCAGTGATGAGATCTGTAAGCGCAAAGGAGTAACTCGTGAAGAAACCGATGAATTTGCTGCGCTGTCTCATGCTAGAACAGCAGCATCGATTGATAACGGAGTCTGGGAACAGGAGATTGTGTCTGTAAATGATGTCACATTCAAAGATGAAGACCACGTTGTACGAGGCAGTACTGCTGAATCCTTAGCAGGTCTCAGAACAGCATTTGGCCCAGAAAGCCTGGTAACTGCTGGAAATGCGAGCGGTGTAGTTGATGGTGCAGCAGCAGTTGTAATCAAATCAGCATCGAAGGCAAAAGCAGATGGTGATTCACCACTTGCTAGAATAGTCTCTTGGGGAATCGTTGGACTTGAGCCAGCAATTATGGCATATGGACCCGTTCCTAGTAGCCGCTTAGCTTTAGAGAAAGCAGGACTTACAATCGAAGATATCGACCGTTGGGAAATCAACGAAGCATTCGCTGGACAGGCAGTTGCATGTGTTAAGGACCTAGGATTAAATATTGAGAAAGTCAATGTTAACGGTGGAGCAGTTGGCTTAGGTCATCCTCTTGCGGCAACAGGCACACGTCTTGTTCTAACTCTGGCGTACGAATTGAAGCGTAGTGGTGGCAAGTACGGTGTCGCAACAGCATGTATTGGTGGCGGTCAAGGGATTGCTATGGTCATTGAATCTCTTTGACAACGAATTGGAAAAGAAACTGATTATTCCTCAGAATCACTTTGTTGATTGATGTTGTGCGTAATTGCTAAACAACTGGCTAGGATTACAGAGAAAATAATGCTTAGAGATAACAGATTGCCGGTGTTTCTTGCCGGTGGGAAAGATGTAAGTCCGAGCAAAATAAACACTGAAATCGATGTTATTGCAGCCCCCCATCTTGCAAATGTATCCTTGCGCGTTGGAATATGTTCTACACTAGCATGAGAAAGATAGTCGGCAGCAAAACCCATTCCTAGGAGAACTACTGGTGCTGTAATCACTCCTCTTTCACCTACAATACTTGCCATTCCATCAACGGCAACTCCAATGGCAATTGTTCCAATTGCAATTCTTGCCGCACGCTTAGGTGAACGAGTAACAGCAGCAGACACTGCAAAAACCGCACATCCAGCAGCAACAATCTGAGTAACTCTTGTGTCTTCAAATGAGCGTGCTATTGATGCACCTACAGGGAGATCGCCCCCCACTTCCCCTACGAATCCATTTACCTCTAGCAATTTTTCAACATCATCAAGAAACTGTAATGCTGCATCAGCATTTTGCCCATCTATCAAAACTGCAATTGCAACTCCAGTAGTCACTCCATTACGTTGAAGGCGCGTATCTCCAACAAAGGCTGAACTATGACTAGCATCCGAAACAGAATCAATAGTAGGCGATTCTAAGCCACTATCTATATTTTGTATTCCCAATATTATTGGAGTTCGCAACAATCCAGTTTCAAAAGAAATAACACTCGGATGGTTTCCTAATTGTTTTTGTAAATTGAGAATGTTATTGAGGTCCTCTTCTGAATCACCCTCAACATCAACAACAACCCAAGCAATTGTACTTGAGGCTAGTACATACTTCGATTGCAGTTCTACTAAATCATCTAACATGGGATCGTTTTCAGGAAGAAATTGTTCAACATCAAATACCTCAACTCCGGGTGGAGAAACAACTGCAATTGAAGCCAACAATAGTAGTGCAACAGGCCAACTCCACGAGAATGTAGGATTCGATTTAATCGGTTCAGGTAACTTAGAATATTTATCAATTTCAGCACGTCTTTTCAAATAAAAATCTTCTAGCACATAGCGGGTAATTATCCAATCGAGAACTATCCCAATCGCCATTACCAATGCTAGAGAACGTTGCGCCTTTATTGGTGAAAACAGGGACAATGAAATTGCTGCAAGTGTAGTACCTAATGCCATAAGTAACATACTTCGTACTTCCTCTCGTGTTCTTGAGGACTTACAATACCAAAACGCACCATCAACAGCTACTGCTAATATTATTGGTAATGCAATAATGTCAATTATTGAAAAAGTAAAGCCAAGTGCTGATAGCAAACCCGCTTCTGCACAAATCACTAATCCAACACCTCCAAGAGTGGCTGCTGTAATTTGCAAATCCTTTAGTGCAAACATCATCACTGTTGCAAGAATTATTATCGAAGGTAATAGAATGAATTTCAAATCATCTTCTGCTACAGTTTTTGATTTTGCAAACAACATGTTAACTCCTTCCGCAG
>JAPKFC010000076.1 GCA_028821785.1 Candidatus Poseidoniaceae archaeon
GACATATTGCGTCCCTACCTTTCCGTATATGAATGTGCGCGGTAATTATGTCGTTTAATCTCATTGTAAAAACCAACCGCGAACGCAACATAGCGCCATATTTAACGATTTTTTTTTGGGGGCGGGGCAATGTTTATGGGGATGTTGAGAAGGTGGAGGCATGAATCGATTATCAAGAGCTGCTTTATTGGCTGTAGTTCTAATTTTTATCTTACCCACCGCCCAAGCATCTTTCCCAGAAGAACCAGCTGGAGAATGGTATGTTCTTGATGCGGCAGATGTATTGGACAATCAAACTGAAATGGAGATGAGTAGCGAATTATCCGATATTAGGAATCGGACAAATACACTTGTACGAGTCGTTACAATCGAATCAATGGCTGATTATGGAGTGGATGAAGGCCGTGACTATTTCATGGGAGATGAGGGTTATGCTAGACAAATGTTCCAACACTATAACATGGAAGGAAATGAAGAAAAAGCCCTATTAATTACCTTTTCAGAACAAGATCGAAAATTCAGATTCGTAATGCCAGATCACGAAGTCCCCAATCAACAAAGGTCTGGTTATGTATATGAAAATGAAGTGAAGCCGTATCTTGCGGCGGATGATTGGCTACAGGGGACATGGCTGGCGATTAACAATGCGGAATATATTATTGAAGATGTTCCAATGGTCCCCGTTTATGCGACATTAGCGGTAATTTTAATTCCATTGATGATATCTATTGCTCTTGTATCTTTTTCCTACATGAGAATGAAGCCTCATAAGAACGATGGTAAAGAAGCAAGAAAGGCATCACTAAGAATCACTCAAGAAATGGCAAAGGCAAGAGGAATGAAGGTAATGGAGCATTTGGAGAAAAAAGAATCTGGTACCTTCCAAATGGAGTTTCTAACTCAATTAAATACTGTTTTGGAAGCCAGTGACTATAGAAAGGAATTGATTGAACATGAGAAGGCTATGTCAACCGCCAAGAAATATGTAAAGGGTTCACTGGCGAAGGTTCGTGAACTAGAGAAATTACAAGAAGAATTTGATAAGGCCAATATTGGAATAAATACTAGGGCTGATGAGTTTGGAATTTCCCATGAATTACCATTAGACTATGCCGAAGTGGATAGTGATTTGGCCGAATTAAAGAAATATGAAGCATTTTCCAAATACTCATCTTTTGGGCAGTATTCTTTACCACTATTTGTGATTCCAATAGTATTCATAATAATAGTGATTGGGATATCGGGTGATATTTTCTCCGCACTTACTGTTGATGATTTCACATTCCCTTTGATCATTGGTATCATTTTCTGCAGCGTAGCTTTACTGATGACATTTTTATCACGTAGAGATAACCCGATTGGACCATTTTTACCAATGGCATGGCTTGTGAACAAAACAATACCACCAATGCCAGAAGGTCCTGGAACCAAAGGGTGGAGCAAAATTAACGGCCAGCGGTCGTCTTCTGGCATGGTGCTGATGGGAATGACCACAGCAGTGATAGTTTCCAACCGTTGGCAAGTTTCAATTTCAGGAGTTGATGAATATGGCAATAATCTGTATGGTTACCAAGAACGCAGAGACACCAGTGGCAGTAGTGGTGGCAGTAGTTGTGGCGGCGGTGGCGGTGGCGGCGGTTGCGGCGGTGGCGGTTGCGGCGGCGGTGGAGATTTCTGAATAGTGAAGGTGCGATAATGGAAGTTGAGATTCTTGATGCACCGGTTGAAGGAATAATTCCTGTTGACTCACATCGCCGATTACTGGAGTATCATATTGGCCCAAAAGATATTGAATTAACATTCAATCATAGATTGGCTCACGAAAATGGCTGGAGTCACGGTTATGCTGATTACGTGGTTGAAGAATACAAACGATTCGCATATTTGTGCACTCATGGCGATCAAGTCTGTACTCCATCAAAAGATGTTGACCAAGCATGGCACTTACATTTGACATATACCAGTGATTATTGGGGTAGATTTTGTCCTAATTTACTTGGTAAAGAGTTGCATCATGGCCCTACAATCGGTGGAATGGAAGATGAAATGAAGTATAGACAACATTACATTGAAACTTTACAGTTTTACGAATCTGTATTTGAGCGTAAGCCTCCAAGCAATATTTGGCAAGACGTTGATACCAGGTTTTCGCATGATAGTAACACACAGTGGGTTGACTTAGCAAGTAATCTTGTAATCACAAAAAGGTCATTAATACTCAAAATCATTGCAGCAGCAATCATTGGAGTATTGGTTGGACGATTTATCTAATACTGTCAATCATCTTCCCCAGAAGTGATTCTCTTTGCGGTGTAATTTGATTAACTGTTCAAAGATTTCCTGTTCTTTAGGATCTAATTCTATATTCTTCAATCGCTTTGCATGAGATTCAGGGACATCGACATAGAATTCATCCAATTCCTCGATATGTCTTCCAACGGTTGGCCCATGGACTGCAACAGCTAACTCATCGCCAGTAGAGCCTTCTTTGACATCATCTCCGTCACGCGTCCGCAATGATTTGATTTGACCAACAGGAGTTCCATCTAACTTCATAATTTTCTGACCGATGTGAACTCTTCCACCAACAACTCTCATTCCGACAATCGCTGGACCTTTCGCTCTAAATGTGTGGTCTCTAAGATAGAGGAGATGTCCTGGATAAACCAAGGATTCTCTCAATTCAGCCTCAATTTCAGCCTGTAATTTCTCTCTCCACTCTTCATATTCATCTAAGACGTGGTAAATTATCTCACCACTGATGAAGTTAATTTCAGAGTCTCCCGATTTCAAACCATCAGTAACTTCGGAATTTGCTTTGGTAGAAAAACCTAAAATTATTTTGTATAATGGATCTTGAGCACTCTGTGCCATCAAAATATCTTTTTTATTTACTACTCCAACCGTTGCTCTGCGAACAGGAATCTTCAATTTGAACAATTCAAATGCGAGTGCTTCTAAACCACCAACAGTATCAGCCTTGATGACAATTCCTTTCTTTTCTTCTTCAGCATCCTGACAAGGACCTTCCTCTTTGACGTGGGTCTTGAAGTCAGTTCGAGAGAATACTTCACTACATTGAGTACACATAATTGGCATTTGATTGAAAACACCTCTCCATTCATCCCGTATTGCTTGCTTAGCAATTTTTATCTCTTCTTCTGTATTTGCGATGTGAAGAGTAGTTCCAGGAATTGTACCTTCCATATTCGGTGCAACAATTTTGACTCCGCAAGCAGCCTCCACGCCATCGTAATTGACCCAACGCTTACCTGCGTCACGCATTTCAGACATGCCCTTGGGACGCTTCAATCCCTTGATATGTGTTTGATATGGACCATCAGGACCAGCCAGCATTATCTTGTCTCCAACCTTTAATCCACCACGGTAAAGAATGATATCAATGGTTTTGCCCATTCCTATTTCTTCTCTAACCTCAAGAACAGTGGCTTGGGTTGAGCCCAAAGTATCAGTTAATCTCTCCTCTAAAAATCGCTCAGCCAAACCAACAGTGACCGTCAACAAATCTTGAAGTCCTTCGCCTTCTTTAGCACTCATAGGAACTAGTGCGACGTTATTACGGAAATCTTTGATCAGGTCATATCTTTCAATATTGAAACCATGTTCAGCAAACTGACCAAGCAATTTCCAATATCTGGCTTCGAACAAATCGATTACATCGCTGCGTTGATTTTTTAACGATTCAATAAAAGAGCGGTCCTTTTCACACATCCATCCATGAATCCGGTCTATTTTGTTACCAGCGATTACAAAGGGAGTTTTTGAATCGCGTAATACCTTCAACGATTCAATAGTCTGCGGTTGTAACCCTTCCATGATATCAATGACCAGTATTGCGATATCGGATACTGAACCACCTCTATTACGAAGTGAAACGAATGAATGATGGCCGGGAGTATCAATGAAAAGCAATCCCGGTGACTTGAATTTATTACCCTGCATCATCTCTGAACAGGTTTCATTGAGAATATCTGCTGGAACTTCAGTAGCACCAATATGCTGAGTAATTCCTCCAGCCTCTCTATCCATCACACTTGCTTGACGCTCACTACCGATAGAGCGAACTAAATCTAAAACGCTGGTTTTACCATGGTCAACATGACCTAAAACAGAAACGATTGGTTGACGGTTATGTCCTTTCTCAACTTCCTCAACCGCATGCTCAGCGGTATCAGGCTCAAGTGAATCTGAGTTATCCTGCTCTTCCGTCATATTCCTCACCGTCCGTCCAGCAGGTGGTTGAGCTGGTTTGTTTCACTCGTAGACCCAAGCGCCCATCAAGTTGTCCCATTGCATGAGACCTTCAGGGAACCAAAGGTTTAGTTCAAACGCAGCAGTTTCAGCAGCATCAGAGCCGTGAATCATATTGTAACCCATGTCCATGCCAAAGTCACCTCGAATAGTTCCAGGTGCTGCTTCACGTCCATTAGTTGCTCCAATAAGGGTACGAGCAACAGCGATTGCATCAACGCCAGTCCAAGCCATACAGACTACAGGTCCAGATGTTACGAACTTGATCAGTCCAGCGTAGAATGGGCGTGCTGCGTGACATTCATAGTGAGTTTCAGCGGTTTCTTTACTTGGAACAACAGATTTCAATGCAACCAATTTGAGTCCTTTGCGCTCAAATCGTCCAATAATTTCTCCAACAAGTCCACGTTGTACGCCGTCAGGTTTGATCATGATGTATGTAGTCTCCATAGTGTTCACCAAAGCGAGCCACCAGCGGCTCCTTTAAAACCAAATCCCTCAATGAAACTTAATTAACATTACAATAACATCTATTCATGCAATTGTTGGCAACAGTGTCCCAAAGGGACTACTGGGTAATAATCTCAGAGAGAGAAATCAATTACTGCCCTTGACAAAGTGGCGTGTCCACTTTACCTTACGGCTATTTCTCTTCAGTTTGATCATGTTCTTGCGGGCCTTGGAGTTCTTGAACCACATGATGCTTCCATCACGTCGAATAAACATCATCCCAGTCCCAGGTTCGATTTCCTCACCAGAGAAAGTACAAATTCTGCGTTCAGGCATAATCTTCACCGTCCACCAATCTTACGGGCCTCGCGACCTGTATCCTTGAGCATCAATAAATCGCCAACGCGAATTGGGCCCAATACATTTCGAGTAATGATGCGACCCACGTCACGTGGGTTTGGCGCATCGTTGACACGGACCTTGACTTGAGTAGCTTCTCCGGTCATACCTGTACGACCGACAATCTCTACTACTTCAGCAGGCCATCCACCTAGTTCTTCGCTCATAATTTCCATCTCCTAATAATAATGGACTCACGCCTTTAAGGCTGCGATGAGCTCTACAACTTCGTTGAATTTTTCTTGTGCACCTTTGGTGATTTCCATAACAGCAATCGATGCTGCTTGGACACCTTTTGGAAGGTTTGCTTCCTGTGCAAGGAACTCTTGAGAAGGAACATATCCGTATGGAATTCCTTTCTCTTCACAAATTAGAGGAATGTGAGCCAATAGTTCTGGTGGGTTCACATCTTCTGCAAGAATGATGAATTGAGCGGTTCCGCGCTCAGCCGTCTTAGTCACTTCATTGCTGCCTCTTTTTAGGCGGCCGTTGGTGTTTGCAGTAATCATCTCGTAGATTTTATCAGAGACTTCGCTTGGGGTTTCAAATTTAACGTGTACATTCATTGGATATCACTCCGTCCTCATGTAAGGCAGTCTTGCGCCTATACTCACATATTAAAGCGCGACGGTTAAGACAATAAACCAAATATCGATACTAATTACCTAGTAAATGCTTGTAAAGAGACGCACTAGGCCTAATTTTTCCACTCTAATGTTTCCATTAATTGGTTGACTCCACGTGCTAAAGCAGGTCCGCCGGAGATGACATCTCTAGGGTTGGATAAACTACCAGTAGCATGTACTCCGTCTACATATCTTAGTAGTCTGGCAATCGCGCCACCGGTGAATAATCCATGTGAACATGCAGCGTGAACTTCGATTGCTCCTTGACTCCGTAGTGCTTCAGCCGCACGACAAATTGTGCCACCGGTAGCGATCATATCATCAACGATTGCAACCTTCTTGCCATCAACATCCAAATCCTTTGCTTTGTGAATAATCGTATGGGCGTCTATTCGGGTCTTTTCTAGATAACTAAATTGACAATTGATGGTTCTTGCAACTTCACTGGCCCTCTCGATTGCACCTTTATCTGGTGACAAGATGAAATCAGGCGCTACAGTATCTTGTAAATGCTTAGCGAGTTCAGGCATTGCAGAAGTAAACGCCACAGGAACTGGTAAATCTTCCAGTACCTTAGGGGCATGTAAATCAAAAACGACAATCCCATCACAGCGAGATGCCATTAATTGGCCGATAGCACGTGCAGAAATTGCTTCCCCAGGTTTGAATCTCTTATCTTGTCTAGAATATCCGAAGTACGGTATTGCAAGAAGGATTCCTGGGCCGACATCAGGTAATTGTTGAGGGCCGATTTCACGTAGGTTTTCCATCTTGCCACTTCGGACATCATTGATCGCTTCCAACATTAGCAATGTTTCAATAATTCCAGCATCAGGGAATGTGTTGGAAACCAATACTACTGGTTCACTTCGCACATCATCTATTATTTCTTCAGGGATACGAGTATAGCCTTCAGTGTCAGGAAAACGTCTAGTTTCAAGGCTATGATGGGCCCATCCCAATGTTTCAGCAAGTTGGGTTGCAAGCAACCTCGAATTACTTCCGGATAGGACTACCATAGGGGCTGCCTCATGTATGGGTGAGCGCCGCCCCTTCATGTTCTTTACTTCTAAAATCTAAAATCAGATAATGATTGAAATCACAATAACAAATGAAATTTGGTGCGCGAGGCAGGACTTGAACCTGCGACCTCCCGGTTATCAGCCGGGTGCTCCA
>JAPKFC010000021.1 GCA_028821785.1 Candidatus Poseidoniaceae archaeon
TGCGACCCATAATTCTGAATCGCGCTAACTCCGTCAATCCACAATTCGGAACCATCATCGGAATTGAGGTACATAGTCCAATTTCCTGTTTCGGGTATTTCGATTAATCCACTGAATCTCGCGCCCCAATTATTCTTAAAGCGATCATCTAGACCAGGATACGAGTTACCCGATGAAGAGTATGCCAGGCTAGTTTCAATACGAATATGGTCGGGAACTCTATCGATTAAATCTGGCATCGTAGCTGAATTGAAACTGATACCTTCATTGTCGAAATATTCGGCATATATTCCAGATAATAAATCCCCAGATTCCTGTGAGCATTCAGTTGAAATTTGAGCCTCTAATGCCCCATTTCCACCTTGCGTTGTAATATCCTGATAGCCCCAACTAAATTCATCACCAGTTGAAACGGTTGGTGATGATGCGTTCCAGTATCTAGAACCACTAGACCAAGATGTATCTGTGGTATCAAATCCCCCATTGGGTAAATAATTATGATTCCAGTTGCCATCATTGCTGCCCCATGAAGCATAACCCATCACATTGCTAATGTTGGTGATGAATTCTGTCTCTTCATCGAATATTACGGGGAGTCCTAAACTTCCATTCAGGGTTGTATTTGCAGCATACAAGTCATCATTCCAATATTTGTATCCAGAATCGTTTCGGTTAGTAGCCAAATCCAAAACAAACGTTCCTCTTTGTCCAAGTGAATTATTTGCTTTTTCTATCAAACCAAGAGCGGTTTCAACAGTATATCCAGTTAACCTAGTAACCAAATAGAATCCATATTCTTGCCTAGTAAAAACTTCCATCTCTTTTCCTGCCAATGGCCCATATTGGTGGTTACCCCACGAATTAGCACCGATGCTGCCATTATATTGGCCACCAAGCAAACTAAATTCTTGATCAAAACTAGCTTTGTCATCTCCTCCGCTAATACGAAGGGGGATTCCTTTGGTTGTCACCAAATAATTGAGTGCATTTCCTAGAGACCTGTTGTTCAACATTTCAAAAAATGGTAACATGAAATAAGTTTCAAATTTTTCACGGTTAATCGTTTCAGCCGTTGGAGTCTCGCTATCATTGAAAATGAAGATTCTATCCGTAGAAATATTTCTTGCATTTACAAAGGCCCAGCCGATTGTTTTGCTGGCCTCGGAGTTATTATTTATCAAAACACCAACATCAGAGTAATCTATCACCGTCAATAGATCAAATCCCGAGGGAATAGCGACATTTTGCCATGGCGTTTGATTCCAAATATCACTGCCTGTACTAGCATGAAACCCGTTAAAGGCTTGCTTTAGAGTCCAAGGGTTTTCTTCAGTTACAATTTCTACCTTTTCGCTAACAACATTATCCAACACTGGTACAAGTACAGAATTCGCAATCATGATGATTGCGAAGAATATAGCACTGCGCGTTAGACTCACATTTGTTGGGTGTATCTCATAGGTTTAGCCCTATCGGGAAAAAATTGTAAAAAATGACTCTCGGCGTAATATTTGCTTAGTAAAAAACAGCGATATTGAGCCGATTAATTCATTATATTGCGAACTTAATATGTAGGGAGGCCCCTCCTGCTTGAACCGATGGCAGAACTGTATATGTCTAGAACCTGTAAATGGGGAGTTCTGAAAGTTGTTGGTGGAGAGGTGTGGAACTATACCGCTGATGCACTTATCACTCCGGCGAATAATCGTCTATCCGGTCGTGAAGGAATGGATGCTTTAATTCATGCAAAAGCAGGGCAGGATTTAACCGATTTTACCCGCCAAATTTGTTTGGAGAAAAGGAAAACCAATGAGCCCCCTTGTGTTGTCACACAGAATGTTGTATCAAAGCCATATGATTTATCTAGCAATTACAAGCATATTATTCACGTCGTTGGCCCAGATTGTAGAAGACCGAATCAAGATGATGCCCGAAGAGAACTTCTCCCTGAGACTTATGTCAACTTATTCATCACCCTAAAAGAAATGAAATCGATCAAGACAATTGTATCGCCTCCGGTTTCAATGGGAATCTTCTCATACCCTCACCGAGAAGGTGCACGCAAAACACTTGAAATGCTGTTAAATGCATTAGATGGTGAAGAGGATCCAGGTTTTAATGAATTTACTCTCGTTGTTAAAGAAAAGAATTTTATCAACAATTTACGAACTGTATATCGTGAAGGCGAAGACCAAATGCCAGGAATAGATACAACCAGTGAATGAGGGTTGTTGATGGTCGACCTCCCCGCTTTGGTCAAAAGTACCCTCGAAGGGGATCAGCGTAGTTTTGATGCTGTCATGATGGTGACCGCTAGTGCCCGTAAAGCCAAAAGCGTCGTTGAAGTCTTACCAAAAGAATTACCATTGACTGTATTAACTAGTCAATCAAAAATTAAAAATTCACTAACTGATGCGGGGATTGAAACGACGAAAATGGAAGAACACCTTTCGGCTCAAGGACTGGGGGTATTGAACCATGTTCACGATTTTATTTTACAAGGCATGGGAGAAGGTAGAATCTCGAGAGGTGAAAGATTGTTAGTAGTACTAGCAGAACCTGTTGAGGGAGTTATCGTAATCGACACAAATGTTCTCAGCACCAACAGATTGGCTAATATTTCTAACGAATTTAATATTGAACTAGCAATTTTAACCAAATTAATGGAGTTGGCAAGGCATATTGGAAGTCGCGGCAGAGAAGGTCACTCGGTTGGAGCCTTGTTTGCGATTGGCCCTTTACCAGCGTTGAGAAAATATTCTACCGCTTTAGTTCTAAACCCATTCAAAGGACACCCTACTGAAAAGAGAGATATTGGAGATCATGCAAACCATGAGTCAATGGCTGAATTCGCTTGGTTGGATGGCGCTATTCTATTCAATAGAGAAGGAATTGCAAGTGATGCTGGAAGATATATCCAAGTTCCGGCAGGAGTTGTACCAAAACCTGGTGAAGGAGGACGGCACCTCGCTGCTAGGGCGATTTCACAACTAGCAGAATGTATTGCTATATGTGTTTCTTCAAATGGTTCAATTACATTATATGCGAACGGAAGAGACCGTTACAAAGTAAAATTAAGTTGAATTTCAAACCTTATTTCTTCCTTCCAGTTGTCTTTCGGCTGATGCGATTGCAATCTTAGCTAATTCTAAATCGGTTAGACTTGATTCCAATGAAGCAGATTTAAGATTTCGCTCTATACTTAGTTTGCTTCTTTTTATTGCAGCAATTCTTGCTGATCTCTCTTTGGGCCGAGTTGATTCTCCTCGCTGAGACATTAGCCATTCCTCAAGGAGTGCTTTACCCCATTCAGGTGCTCTAAGCCTTGCTGAAAGTAACATTTCAGATTGGCGGTGCCTAAATCTAACCAAACCCTCTTGAGTTCTGTGAACTTGAATCGATCCAGGATTCCAACGATCTAGCGGTATATGTAAATGCTCTTGGCAAATCAAATCACCGTCATCATCAACTACAAAATCGACTATTACCACCCCTTGTGTCAATCTAAGGAATACTTGAGAAATCTCATCATCGGCGACCCATTCGGAAATCTCTTCAGGGGTTTGGCCCCAATTTTCCTCACACCACACTTCGATTGCGGCCTTGTAAGATACCATCATTTAGTGCTCAAGGCGAGTGCACATGAACTTTCCCACATTTTGTGATTGGTAATTAGAGAGTTATTCAATAGATTTAGTGTGAGCATTGAAGGAGGAAGAGGGTTTGGCAAGTCTATGGATGTCGGCGATTTCATGGTAATAGATGCCGACTGGACATTGGTATGGGTCACTATTATCATCTGGGCAATCATTCTACGGTCATGGGAAAAAAGTGGTATTTTAGACCGATGGAATTCTTCGAGAGTTTTCAAAGTTATTTTAATGATTAGAGGAAAACAAGGATTGAATATCTTAGAAAAGATATCCAAACCTCGAAGGTTTTGGAGAGCATATGGAGAAGTTTCACTTTGGCTATGCAGCCTTGCTCTATTTGCAGTTACTTTAGTTGTAATATTATCATTCATAGGTGCATTACTATCGCCTCCGGAAATTGACCCTCCAAGTGTTAGCGAAATGGTTGCAATTCCAGGACTAAATCCTATTATTCCATTAGGCTGGGGTGTAATTGCATTCGTTGTTTCTTTGGTAATTCATGAATTCGGGCACGGATTAATAGCAAGAGCTCATGGGATGAGAGTCCGTTCTTTTGGCCTGTTAATGCTAGGACCCCTTCCATTAGGCGCATTCGCTGAACCTCAGTACCAAGAATTAATGCGCGCTCCAAGGCGTGAAAGATTGAGAATGTTTGCTGCTGGACCTGCAACCAATCTCTTTGCTGCATTTGTTTTGATGATAATGATGGGAATGTTGGCATCTCAAGTAGTAGCCATAAATGACCATATTCATGTAAGAGAAATCGTCAAAGATTCTGGCGCCGATATCGGAGGAATGCAACCTTGGGATACATTAATTTCAATCGATGGTCAAGAAATAATCGGTGTTGATGGCTTTCGCGAAACACTCGGCAATTATTCATCGGGTGAACGAATAGATATCGTGGTACGCCGAGAGAGTGGGGTTAGAGAGACTATTACAGTAAATCTAACTGATAAGCATCAATATTATTCAGAACTAGGATGGAGTAATGAAAGCCTTGTAAATCTTGGAGTTGAAGTTGGCGATCCATTTTTGGGAGTGATGGGTATGTCTGAAGGCACTGCTGGAATTGATAGGTTAGCAGGTCCATTCTCGCCACGATGGCAAGGAAATACTTTGGAAACTGCTATCTCAGTCCCTATTCATTCACTTACAATAATGTTGACTCCTTTCCAGATGAATGGAGTGGCGATACATCCATTTGAGCAATCATTGCTTCAAGTGGGTGATGGAATGGTTGCATCTCTAATCGGACTTGAGGGAATCGTTTTCTTGGTTAATTTGTTTTTCTGGTTAATGTGGGTCAACATTTTATTAGGATTTACCAACCTAATACCAATGGTTCCATTTGATGGCGGGCACATGTTTAGAGATTTACTTCATGGCACTATTTCTGGAGTCAAGAGTGTCGGTAAGAAATTGAAGTTATGGAATATACATGCCCTAAAAGTGGATCACTTTGCCAGTAAAGCCTCTTCTTTATCGTCGATGTTTTTCTTTATTATTTTAGTATTCATTATGATAGTGCCCTACTTCTAATCAACGACTACGACGTCTTGCTAATTCAGCAAATATTTCAGTTTGATTTTTTATTTCCTCTGCCGCTGATACTTGCTCTTCTACAATTTTGCTAATATCTAATTGAGCTGCAATATCTGTTCTTATTGCTCTGACTTCCAAATTATGTAATGTTTGGTTTTGTTCAGCAGCATTTGAACAAACTAGTGCAATGAACTTGTGGAGTGGCATTCCATCCTGCCAATTGAGATAAGGCGTGCCATTTCTATTACGCGGGAATGGCGGTATTGATTTTGCTAATTGCCTCAATCGGCCTTTGAGATTATTTGTCTCAACTCTAAAGATCATCCACGAATCTCCTCGAATACCTTTTCTTCTATGAGCATATAATGGCATTAGATTACACCTTTGGCCTTCATTTACCATCGCTAAATATTGATCCATTGTTCTACCCGAGAGATACAATTTGCTTGCCTTTGTAGTTTTGACTTCAATTGGAAAGCAAATATCTCCCCTAAGTGCTAGTAAATCTCCTGTACCTTCCATTCCTGAACCTGCCGCTCTAACAACCAAAAATGGACGCTTTATCGCCAATCTCATTTTCTCTTTTTGTTGTTCTGTACAGGACTTAATTACAGCCTCAACACCTGCAGGAACACCCGCAATGACTTGCCGCAATTCCCGTTCATACTGACTCGACACATTTTGTCAACAATGTCAATCGTTATTGATAACTTCTATTGCAAAGGCCATTATTGCAGCCATTTGAATGAAATCTTAGTCACACCACCAATCAATAACTTTGTGTCCTTCCTTTGAAAGCATTGTTTGTGTCTAAGGTAGTTATCAGGTGCGCCGATTTCAAATTGGCCTTTCGCTTGATGGAAGCACTACGCAAAAAAGGACTACCATTTACTCAACTTGAAATCGGGCAAAGTTTGCCAAGTCAAGATACCATTTGGTTTGGCAGTGAAGAAGAAGTTGAGGATGCGATGGGTGAAGGTCGAGGAATTGCTTGTAATATCGATTGTTGTGAATCTGCAGTCACTCAAGCAATGATTTTGAGAAACGGCCTGTCGGTAATTGAACACATATCTATCGGAATAGACCCTGGACCACGCCCAGGTTTAGCATGGTTGGCGGATGGAGTGTTGATGGGTGTTGCGCAACTTGAAGGGATTGATTTTGTTGTTGGGCACGTTAATTCTATTACAACTGCTGCTGAATTCAAAAATATGACTTTGAGAATTGGTGATGGTGCACCATTATTACGAGATAGAATTATCAATAAATGTTTAGAAAACCAGTGGAATATTGAAGAGGTGAATGAGGCAAAAACCTCTCGTGGTCTATTACGGCATAACCACTCTACCTCCGCTGTTAGAATCGCATTATTACGCGGTAAACGTGTTTGGCAACAACGTGTGCTGAAACCTACTGCTGGCCAAATAAGATATATCCAAAATCAAAGCCGAACCGATAGTTCTGGTGCCAAGACTATTTCCAAAGAATTAGCCGCAAAGGTAGGAACTGGTGAATTGACGATGCCGCAGGCATTGAATCAGATGTGATGATCACTCTGTGTCTTCATCGTAATCGTCTTCGTCTTCATCGTAATCGTCTTCATCGTCTTCTTCCCAGTCCGATTCTTCTTCATCGAAGGCTCCTTCACCATAATCAATAGAGGTTCTTGAAGCGATAGAAATAACGGACATTACGACAAGTATTGAAACTAGTGCAAATATCCACTGTAATGGATTTTCTCTAATACTATCCAGTCCACCCAAATACTTGCCATAGGCAATATCTACGCTATGAGTTGCTGAGTTATCATCATCATTTACTTCTGCGATTAAATCACCATAATCAACTTCCACACGAATATACAAAACATCTTCTGCGGACCATGTAGTGGTCACTTCTCGTGTTTCACCGCTACCAATTCCTACGATTGTCATTACCTTGAATGGAGTCTCAGAATCTCCAGCAAAGAACGCAACCTTGAATGCTGCAGCTGTTTCTCCACCTTTGTTAATGATCTCAGTTGTAATATCAATCTTTGATGATGGAGCAACGTGATCGTCTGAAAGTGTAATTGATTTAACACGTAATTCAGGGCCAACCGCTCCTAATCTAATCCATTGCCTTTCAAAGTCGGTATCATCGCTTGCCAATTCTGGAATTGGGCTTGCTTCTGAATTGGAAACTACTGGGAATTGATTTCCTGCAGCATCCCAACCAGTGATATAGAATCCAACGAAATCTCCAGACTTAGGAATTATTCTCCCTTCGTCTGTTAAATCAACTATTCCAGTCCAAATGACGTTTTGTCCATCTTGTTGCATTCCCAGTACTGCTGAGCCTGCACCGATTGTCATTGTTCTTGTTGAATCCCGCATAACCCAGTGTACCAATTGCTCTGAACCAGTTAGATCTGCATCTTCAGTTCCTTGGAATTCAATTGCGATGTTGGTCAAATCATTATTGGCTGAAATATCAATCACATTCAATGGGGATATACGGCGTGTTACGCGCGGTGAAGCGTCATCCACTACAACTCTCAAAGTTGTTGAAACCAATGTTCCGGTCATGTCTTCTCCACGGCCTGGAATATTTGTTATTGAAATCAAACAAGTTCTTGTTGGTGATGATTGCAATGTCAATGCCGCTGAAAGCGGAACCTCAACCGAGTATTCTCCAGCAGATGTCAAAGAACCATCAGACCATATCTTCTCACCATCAAATACTTCGACAAGAATACCAACGTCTCGTGGTGCAGCAACATCGCTACCTTCGTAAACAACAGTTCCTGTAAAGGCTAATCTGTCATCCTTGCGAACTCTTGAACCATCAGCAATATGGCCTGTTCTTGGCTCACTGATATCATCTACATTGAAGTTTGTTGGAGCGAGCATCAAATCATTTTCAACTCTAAAGGTATGCTCTAACAGAAGTATTCGTGAATCATCAGAAGAGCCTCTTTCCTTGTATAATAGTGCAACATCACCCATTTCTTCATCAGGCCAATCCCAGCCGACTACGAAGTCAAAGGTTAGCATAATCCATGGCAATCCAGAATCATTGGTTGTCTCGTACATGTTACTGCTTTGTAGAATTGTCAAATATTGGCTTTCAGACCAGAATGTATTGTTAACTCCGGAATATGAAATTCTTTGAATATCTCGTAGAGGGTTAGGACCTTCAAAGTCAAAGACCAATGAAATATGTTCAAAGTCAATAACTGTATTTGCATCGATGAAGCCTAGAGTAATTGTTTGCTGCATGCCTGAAAAGACTGCTCCATCATCTTCATGGCCCATCCAATCTAATCCAGTGAAAACTGCGCTTGAGTCTTTTCTTGTTCTAAATGTAGCATCATCATGATCAAAACCTGTTTCTGATTCAAAGGTCAATATCTCATCATCTTCATCAATATGTGTGTAATGAAGTGGGTTTCCTGCTTCATCACCACCATCCCAGAAGTAAGAAACACGGCCCATATTAGCATTACGGGAATGGTCAATCGTAGTCATGAACCACTTGTTCTTAGAAACGGTATTATTGTAAACAATCTTGGAGGCGTACTCATTTGAATCCGCTTCTCCATTACGATTCATGTCATGGTCTGCTTCAACCCAATACATCAATGTCAATGACATTGGGTGTCCAACATCATCATTGACCAAGACCTTGATCTCTTGGTCCTTACTAGCGGCTTCATATCCGTCATTCTTAGGTGAAACATCTAATCTCTCAGGTGCAGTAGCATCGACCTTGAATGTTCTTCTCCAATCAGCATTCGGTTGCATTGTATGAGTTGGGTCCTTCTCGTTATATGTTTGAACTTCATATGTCATTCCAGCTGGAACATCAATATTCGGTAAATCTATTGTGATAAAGAATGAACCATTTGGATTGGTAGTATCTCTTGCAGTACTCTCAACCCAGCCATTGCGTGAAATTCTAACATCAAATGCACTATCCTTAGGTGCATCATCAGTATCAGCAAACCACATTGCGCCTTGGAAGTGGATTTGCTCTCCAGCAGCAACCCATGAGTTATCTGGAGTGTCATCAGAAGTGAATCCTCCATCATTATCTCTAACCTTCAACCATCCTAATCCGAATGTCCTATTGACTCTTAAGCCAGTAGCTGATAACAAATCAAGAGGTGAAAAACCAGCGGAACCAGAATCATCTAAACATCCTGTCTTGAATTTTACTTCCGGTTGATCTGGGAAATCGCTTGTGACATGGAATATCCAGTGTATCTCCAAAATACCATTGCTTTCAACGCTCCAAGAACTTGCATCGATTTCAATATAATTCTCTGGATCATTTGGTTCAGGGAATACATCGCCATTCTGCCAAGTCATGGTAGGATTCTTGGCCATCGCATTGGTCAATAGGGTTAGAGTTGCGCTAGTCATCGATGTCGCATCTTCACCTATTACGTGTCTTGTTACAACTTCATATGGCTCAACTCTCTCATGCAATACTTCGCCTACCGGTATTGAAATATCGAGATTAACTGTTTGCATTGTATATGTAACAGAAAATGAATCAAGAATTAGTTTTCCACTTGAAGAAGAAGCTAAATCAACTTGAATATGTTTTATTCCCGCCCCAGTATCTGGAATCAAATCATTAAATTTCTTAACCATTTTATCACTAGGACTATTTTCAGAAATAGTAAACGGCCCAATCAATGCTCCATCATTTGCTAAGCGCTTCCATGCTGAAGAATTATCAAGAAGGATTTCAGGCTCCATAGGTGCATCGCTATGGCGTTGGATACTCAGATTTGTAATTGATGGTGAATTACCTGTATTCGAGGTTGATAACATTATTCTAACACACATGTAATAACCAGTACTGGTAATTGTTTTTGTCTGGCCTGGGGAAGTGAATGTATCAATTATTGAACCAGAACAAGTGCTTGAAGAGTCAAAGCCGAATTTTACGCTAATGCTAGTTCCAGATGGTCTAGTTTCATTCCAATTTAATGTTGCAGCAACCACATTATTGACTGTACCACTGACATATTGATAATTATACAAATAACCACTCCTTTGGTAACTTGCAGTATATTGAATTGCCAAATCCCCTAAGATTGGTGTTTTGGATGTTGTTCCATTCAAATGCGCTCTCCACTTGAGCATTGATCCTGCAGTTGCAAATGTCACCACTTGACCAGGATTAGCATGTATCCAAGTAACCCCTCCATCGTTTGAAATATCGATATCGATTGAAGTTCCTGTTGGCTCATATGCCAATACTGAAGTCAATTTCAAAGATGTAAGAGACTTGCTTACAGAGAATGTTGTTCCAATTACAGTCGCAGAAGTCGTTGTAGATGAACGTGAATCAAATAAATCTCCATCACCCATGAAATTAATCTTTCTTGACTGGGCTGAGGGACAGTATGCAGAATAATAGTGGCATGTAAAGGCTACTTTACCTGTGCCATCATCAACTAATCCATAGTGGCCACCGCCTTCTATCTCAACTTGACCCATCGAGTCCAACCATAAACCATTGAATGAATATTGATGATGTGTGCTCTTGTATCCTTGATTGCTGTAAAGATTGTATGTTACCATTGGATAATTAACAACCAATCCTGCACCATAGTAGTAATACATTGAAGGGTAAGTACCCATCAACCACGAACCATTTATCGAAGTTGGAGATGCAGGGTTGACTTCCTTAACATAATGGGATTGGCCTTGATAATCATAAGTTGAAATATACATCTTTCCTGTATCATCATCAAAATCAACTCCAGTTATATATTGGTTATAGCTCCATACTTGAGAACATTTCCAACTTGTATTAGTGACTGTCCACTTTACAACATCATAATAAGAATATGATGCTGTATATACATCACCATTGTAGACGGTTGCATCATGCATGTAATAATTTGAAGAGGTAGAACATCCATTAGTAGAACTGGTTTGGAATGTGGCAGTACCCAAATAGGCACCGGTGCTCTTGTTAATTCGCAGAATAGTAGGCGTATTATACAACCCTGTATTGGAGTATTTCATAACGTGAAGTTCATATTCTGAAATAGGAACTACCACTCCCATATATGTCCACGCAGCATTACCTGAAACGGCTAAATCAGAGTGTTTTAGACCTGGACTATTGTAGCCTTGATCAGAAAGTGCAATGAATCCACCAGTAGTGTTTTGATGTGCGCCACCAAGAGATTGGACAGTCGATGTTCTTGTGAAATCAGCATGGTTGGTTGAAGGTATGCCTTTCAGAGTCATTGTTTTTGAGTTTACATCCATGTTGGAACGGCTTCCATAGGTGAATGGAGAAGGAGGGCTAGGTTGCCAAGTTCCATCTCCAAGGCCACCATAATGAGCATTGGTTGTATAATTTGTGTATGCTGTATTTGATGCCTCTCCGGTCAATCTAAATTCAGTAGCGGTAACTTCGGCACCATAAGGGATAGAAATCACACCTGCGGTTCCTGTTCCACTACCAGTAAATGTGGTTTCATATGATGTAGAACCATCGTTAAACTGCGTTTCAGTTGTTGCTGAAGTTGCAAAAGGAGCAAGTGTAGATGTTATGAAAATTAGAGTTAGAAATATTGCAAGTCGCATCAGAATCACCGTCGCTCCTGTCAAGGGCCTTCGGCCCTCAGTGTCCAAAGCATTTCAAGCATCCCCCTCTGCGTCAAATTGCAGATGCGGTGTTGTGTAACCTTCAATAACAAAACTGTTCTGTGCCAAACAGGCGAGATGCAATGATAATACGATTATTTACAAAATGGTGGGTAGGACAGCATGGTAAACATTTATCGATTACGACCACTGTCTGTTTTTCATCCATAATCGTCATGTTACTCTGTCTCTACCAGATCTTAACCTTGCAAGATCATCCTGATTGGGGACAGCACACCGGTTTGGCAATTGTCTTGGGAGTTTTGTCATTCATGTTCATGATTGTATCAGGCCCTGAAATGCTTGTATTACGTGGTCATGTCAACACTCTTGAAGAAATAAAACAAATTGATTCTATCTCAGAATTACGCCGCCAAAAGAGTGATGGAAACTTTTCCGCTTCAGTATTAGGAGCTGGCCATGATGTCGCATGGGGAGAATTCCTTCAAAGCAAAGGACTTCGCCGCTAATGGTGGAGGAAACACCCGTGGCAGACCAAGACCCGCTCAAATCCTTGATTAGGGAATTGATTCTTGCTGCTGCAATGATTGCCATTCTTATTCTTGGACTGTGGGCACATACCGGTTCAATGCCACCATTGGTCGTGGTTGAATCATCATCTATGATCCACGATATTGAAGGTGAGATTGGTAGTATTGATGCTGGAGATTTAATCCTAGTTCACAACCAACCATATGATACGATTGTGACATTCGCTGAAGCCAGTCAAGTAGACTCAGTGCACCATGGTTATGCTTCGCATGGCATGGCGGGTGATGTGATAATTTATGAGAAAAATGGCGACCCTGGCACCCCTATTATCCATAGGTCAATTCTCCGAGTCATCCCGCACGACACTTATTCGCCTTCGCGTGATACTGACAGCAACTCTTCAAATGAGGACCATTGCCCCACTGGAGGGACATATGACCAATACTCAACCGATGTGCTTGAAGGAATAGCCGGAACTTGTGTTGTGAATTGGGATGTTCCAGGAACTGATCAGCTGGCTGTTGAATCTATTACTGTCAAATTTGATGGAATTCAAGCAGGATTATATGATTGTAACAGACCAAGTCACGCCAATGTAGAAACTCATCTAGTGGTTTGGCAATGGCAACCTCTACACGCAGGAATGTTAACATTAGGAGATAATAACAAATGTTCGGTAGACCAAGGTAGTTCTGCTGTAAATGGCTCATCTGGAGTTCATAGCCAAAGTGGCCTAGTTGGGCCTGTAGCAAGTGATTGGGTTATCGGAGTCGCTGGTGGAGAACTACCTTGGCTCGGTACTGTAAAACTGATGGTCAGTGGAGATGATTCACCTGGAACTGCATATGTACCGACATCATCGTTTTATTGGTTATTCACTTTAATCGCATCAGTTTTGATAGCACCAATTATTATCGAACCACTCATCAACAAACTGATGCAGCGCTCTCCTGAATTGGCTCAAGCGAATAAAGAAGCAAAGGAACTTGAGCCTGATAAAGAGTATATTGCATTCGAAGAAGAGTGATTTTTGTTTCATTTTATTGGCTCTTTTACTAACGATTTGTTCAAGAAGGGTAGGCACTGAGACTATTCCATAGGGGTGGGGAGAGTATGTCAAATGTATTTTCCACCCTACATCCAAAATTGGTAGAAGCACTGAAAGTTAGGGGTTGGAAACCAACCCCAGTACAACAGATAGCGATACCAGAACTGATGATGGGCGATGACAGAATTATTATCGCACCTACCGGTTCAGGAAAAACTCTGTCAGCAGTATTACCGATTCTACATCGCTGTCTAGAAGAAGAATGGGATCCTTTAGCGGTAATCTACATCACACCATTGCGAGCCTTGAATCGGGATGTTGACCGAAGATTGACTGAAATCGCTGAAGCGGTTGGACTCAGAATAGGCTTGAGGCATGGCGATACAACTCAGAGTGAAAGAGCAAAACAAGTGCGTAATCCACCACATCTATTGGTAACAACTCCGGAAACATTCCAATTGATGTTTACTGGTAAAAACTTGAGAAAGTTATTGACAAGTGTCAAGGTAGTAATCGTTGATGAAGTTCATGATTTGGCGGCCAGTGAAAGAGGTTGGCAATTGAATATTGGACTATCTCGTTTGGAGGTAATGACTGGCCAACCGGTTCAGAGAATCGGGTTATCTGCTACTGTCGGCAACCCTCAACAAGTCGCTGAATGGCTTTCACCAAAAAGAGGTAAAGCGGTTGTTGCCATGGGTCATAGAGATACAAAATTGACTGTAGAAGCAGAACCTACAACCGCTGAAGATGAAATCGGTTGTATGGAATTAGCAATCCAATCTCCAAGAGAGCACTCGACATATCGCAGATTGAATAAAATTTTGAGAAAGGATCCTCCTTGTTTGGTATTCGTCAATTCTAGAAACGATGCTGAAACAATTGCTAGCAGATTGTCGAGTATGGCACCCGACCTATCCATTGGAGTTCATCACGGCTCCTTAGCCGCTGCAACGCGTCAAAAAATGGAAGATGATTTACGTGAAGGAAAACTATCTGGTTTGGTTTGTACATCCAGTTTAGAATTGGGAATAGATGTTGGAACAATCAACCGCATTGTGCAGATGAAAAGTCCACGTTCTGTTGATTCAATGTTACAGCGTGTTGGTCGAGCAGACCATCGTTTAGGTGGACTGGGCCGAGGCCATTTATTGTCTTGGAATGCAGATGATGTGGCGGAGGCTGCTGTCATTGCTAGACGAGCAATGGAAGGGAAAATTGAACCTATTGAATGGAGAGATATGCCCTATTCTGTTGCTGCAAATCAAATCGTTTTAATGGCTCATTCTTTCGGAGCTGTGCCTATTTCAGAGATGACTGAAAGTATTGCCAATAGTAGTCAATTTGAACGATGGCGCCAAGAGGATACAGAAAATATTGCAACCATCTTATCGGAAGGATGGGTTGTAAGGATTTGTACCGATCCAGTTGAAATTCCTTGGTATAGATGGCCAAAAACTGTGTATGAACTCGCACGTATGGAAGCATTGGCGAAGGGTGAGGAATTGCCTGAAGAAAGACCACTGTTCACAATACCAGAAGATGAAATTCCTAATGCGATAAAGAACATTAAGGTCATAGTTCCCAAACGATTCTCCAAAGGCTGGATTTCGACTGCTGGAAGAACTAGGCAATGGGTTACAAACCATCTTTCAATGATACCTGATAAGCAGAAATATCGCGTTAGAGATGCTGTGACACGCTCTAGTTTGGGAAGCGTCGATGAGGCTTTCGTACTGAGTTTGAACGATTCTGGTGAAGATGATGATGGTTCTCCAAGGCGTTTCGTTATGGCTGGAAGAACCTGGTTGATCATAGACGCAGACTCTGAAAAGTCGGAATTGCTGGTAACTCCGGTTACCGACCAAGCCCATGCACCTCAATGGACTGGAGAATTGCCACCGGTACCAAAAGAAGTTGCCAGAGATATTGGTCGCCTTCGTCAATTGGTTGCTGAGGACTTGAATTTGCTTGAAGGGTTAGAAGATGAAGGCGATGATGAAATTGAAAATCAAGTTGGCCTAGACGTTAGCGGAATCTTTGCAGAACGAGACTCAAAATTATCCGACCATCCTATCGATGGTGAGGCGATGAGTTTGCTCAGTGAAGCGATTCGTAGTCATATTGAAGCAACTGGCCATCTTCCTACAGACCGTAAAATAACCATTGAAGAAAGAGATGATGCTGTAGTAATCAATTCCTGTAATGGCTCAAGAATCAATGAAGCGATTGGCCAATTTCTACTAGCGATGGCCAGTACAAAATCAGGTGGCTGGGGAAGATTAGTGGTTGAACCAACAAGAATCTCATTACAGGTTTCAGGTGTAAACGGTCGTGATTTCCTCAATTGGTTGATGGATACACCACCTGATGCAATCACTGGACTGCTAAGCGTAACATTGCCAAATTCTCGTCAAGTAAGATGGAGATTTGCTCAAGTTGCCAAAACTTTTGCGATACTAAGGCATGGTGTTGACCCGAGAAAAATAAATCTCCAATCACTGTTGAAAAAATATCGTGGTACTGTGGTAATGGAAGAAGTTCTTGGAAAGTTATTCCATGAAAGAATGGATGTCGATGGTGCAAGAGATATAGTTCATGCAATCCAATCTGGTTTAATCGATATTGAAATAACTGCAACTGGTCCTTTGGGTATCTCAAACCACAATAGCCGCGATATGCTATTACCAAATTGGGATAATGCTGCAGTAAGGGCAAGATTGAAACTAAGGCTGGAAAATGAAAGAGCTGTATTATGTTGCTTGAAATGTAAAGCGACTAGAAGATTTAGAGTTGCTAGATACAAAGAGATGGGCGATGTCAAACAATGTCTGAAATGTAAAGGCCTGATGATGGCTTGTGCAAGAGAAGGAATGCAAAAAATGCTTGTCGAATGGGTTAATTCAACCGATCCTAAGGATGAGGGGCGTATGATGAAAAATGCAACCACTGTGGCCAACAGAGGATATGATGCCATTCTATGCTTGATGGGAAGAGGAATTGGAGAAGCTACTGCTCAACGTGTATTGATAAAAGTTACTCCGAATGACCTAGATTCGCTATTACATATGATTCATAAAGCAGAAGTGGAATATGCAAGAACTCGTCGTTTTTGGCAGTGAAAGTTCAATTGCAAAATTGATTTTGCAATTGGAAAATAGCACTCTAATATTAGCAATAATTTCAGTGATTTAAAGATTGTCGGCCAAAGATGCTATGAGATATACCCATGAGCCTTGACATGGGGCAGACTATGGAAGAGGTTCGCCAATGGCTAAATTCCTCTAAGTCCAAAGGAATGGCTTTGGGTTTGCCCAATACCAAGCAGGCACTCGACCGATTGAATCTAAAATTTGATAATACCCATATTTTCCATGTAGCAGGAAGCAATGGAAAGGGTACAACTTGTGCAATATTAGCCGCTTCAGTACAACTCTCTGGCCATTCAGCCGTATTATTCTCATCACCACATGTTAGCAGAATTGAAGAGAGAATTAGAATTGATGGAATTCCAATCGCCAGTGATTTATTGGATAGCGCATTGGCAGAAGTCAAACAGATTAGTGAAGAAGTTCCTGTAATCGACTTGACTTTTTTTGAAATCACATATCTTTGTGCGATGGTTACAGCATCTAGTCATAATGTCGATGTATTAATTTTAGAAACTGGATTGGGTGGAAGACTAGATGCTACTAGAACTGCTCCGGCCGACACCTGTATCATCACTTCTATTTCGGCTGAGCACACCGATATCTTAGGATCTGATATTTGCAAAATAGCGCAGGAGAAGGTTGCGATAGCAAGGCCTGGCGTCAAAGTAATTATTCGCGACCCTGAAGATGAGGACATCAAAGCGGCAATGCGTGAGGAATGTCAAGCCGCTGGAAACATTGAACTTGGTGAAATACCACTTCCGGCTCAACCAATTTTTGTTGAGATTCCACAGATGCTTACCACTCGACAAGAGGCCGCAATCCTTGTCGATCAAACATTGAAGAGAACCGGAATGGACACGTCAACTGTGTGGCAGGCAAAGAACTCCATTCGTTGGCCTGCTCGTATGCAATTTATTCCTGCTGCAAAAACAGGTGGTCATGAATTCTTGCTCGATGGAGCTCATAACCCAAGCGGTATGGCCAGAATAATGCCAGAGGTTGCAAATATGATTGAAAGTTATAAAATTCAAGCATGGTCGCTAGTTTTTGCAGCTTCGCCTCAGCAAGAAATGGACGCATTCATTGCCCCATTGCTTGAATATTGCCAAAAAAATCCACCTCGTCAAATAATCATCACCGCTCCGCAGGGTGGGAGATATCCTGGTATTGAACCTCAACAATTGATGACGCACTTCATGGCGATTGATTGCGACATCTCCGCAGTAGAATATCCCGAAAGTGCATTATCGATAATAGAGGATGAAGAGCCGCATGATGTCGGTCTTGTCGTCAGCCTTGGCTCCATGTATTTACAAGGAAATATACTCGGTTTGTTATACCTTGATAGCGATGAAGACCTAAGTTTGCTAGCGAAGAGATGAAACAAGGATAGGGTTAGCAAGGATTGGGTGAGGGTATGAAAGACAAGCATTTGGCAATCCGGATTCAACAGTGCTTAACTCTGGCAGAGGCTTCTAATTGCTCTCGCAGAAAATTCGGCGCACTGTTGGTTGATCCTGCGAGAAATGTAATCTTGATGGATGGCTATAACGGTGGCCCAAGAGGCGGAGGACGCCTTTGCGGTGGCGAAGAATGTTTGAGAGATAGCCAAAATGTTGTATCTGGTACACGGGTTGAAATCGGTTGCCACCATGCTGAAATGAATTTGATTTGTAATGCAGCAGCTAATGGAGTGCCCACCAATGGTGCATGGCTAATCGTTACCGGCGAACCTTGCATGATGTGCGCTAAACTAATACACCATTCTGGAATTTCAAAGGTTGTTATCGTCGATGGTGGCTTCATGGGAGAAAATGGTGTAGGCTATCTAGGTGAACATGGTGTTGAGATTCAAAGTGCTGATGGGCCAAGAGACCCGAGAAGTCAAAATTAGTATTTCTATACTATTTTGAAATTCATAAAACCTAAGATTTTCCCCCTTTAGGGGGAATGATGTGGGCGTGACAGTCATATGCAAGCCCGAACTCGCATCTGCTATGAGCGACGACAATGAACCCGACAATACGGGCCGTGATATTTCTGAAGAATTCGTTGCAGTCGAGAGAGAACTTCGTGCTGAATCGTTTTTAGATTCAATAAAAGACCAGTTACCTGGAATGTTTGGAATGGCATTTATGTTCGTTATTACCATTCTAATTGCACTTTTTATCAGACCTTGGTATGATATTGCTGGCCTACATGCATTTGGAGAAGCAGGTGCTACTCAAGTCAAATATATCGCAATGGAATTGGCTTTTATCTTTATTTTTACCGTAATGATTTTACTTTTGGCCAAATACAAAAAGGACTGGGTCATCAAATATGGGATAATGGGTATTTTAGCAATCGCATTGATGTACACAACAGTACCTCTCGCACATATGTTGGTAATTGATTTTGATGCTGAACCTTTTGAATACGATGAAGCCTCAACCCATACCAGCGAATCATATATTGTAAATTATGGAATGGAAGGCTTCCTAACAACTGAATTGACTGGGGAAGCCGATGGTCCTTGGAACGATTCTGTAAGTTATTGGCATGGTCAGCCGTTTGACGGTGAACCGGTATGGCAGGTTGACCAACAACGCAACCCTGGATACGATCTGGGCGATACAAGAGTTGTACTAAATGGCAACCTTGCAACATTTACAAACGGTGTTTGGATTTGGACTATCGACATGGATAGCGGTGAAAAACTTGAGACATATGCTTGCCACTTAGTAGATCCTGTTCAAGGAGTAATTCCTCTGCCAAATATGCACACTGCTTGTTCTTTAGCAGTTCTAATTGATGATTCAATGTATGTGGTTTCCACCGATGATTCTCTATTCCATTACAGGGTTTTTGAAGAACAACTGGTATATCAAGCATCATGGGCATTACCAACCAACATTGGCATTTCAGATGGAGTTCTATATTCTGAAGTTATTTCTGAGGACAGATTACTAATCACAACTATAACACAAGTATGTATTGTTGAATTAGCAGAAACAAATAGCGCCCTATTACCTTCACTTCAGGTTGAAGTTGCTGCAACTGCATTCGTAAGAAATTCTACCGGCTATTATGTAAGTTCTGATTTCGGGCATTCGCCATGGTCTAATGTGACAATGGAAAATGCTAGTGCAGATACAGGATTTATCCTGATTGGAGAAAATAATGGTAATGTTCTTGGGTTTGAGTGGAATCAATCCGCTGAAGTTGAAGTCGTGGAACAAACAAAAATGCATTTGATGGATTTCGCTGAAACAATTCAATCTGCTAGATTAACCGACTTGGATGTTTCTGGACATACAGACATGCTCATCACTACAGGTGATACAGCACACTGGCTTCATGGCGAGGCACTGGTTAACAGAATTTCATTCCCTATTGATGATAATTTCAAAACTGGTTATTTTGTTGATGATTCGAATACCAGTTCTCAATTTGTAGCACTTTACGACAATGATGGAACTACTGCTAAACATGGAGAAGTAACTGGTGAAATGATGACATTGTCCGGATTACAACTGTATGATGGACCATTTATGGTTGGGTTGATCGTTGCTATTGCATTGATGATTTTGCTATATGTTCACAGTGAATGGTATGTGGTTAACACCGTTGGAGTATTGGTTGGCTCTGGAGTCATCGTAATGCTCGGAGTTGCATTCGTTCCTTCACTGATCATCATCTTCATGATAGTTGCAGCAATATATGATGCGTGGGCGGTTTACAAGTCTAAACACATGCTTGCCTTAGCCGATACGATGATTGGTTTACGATTGCCAATTCTGCTAGTTGCCCCTCAAAGCAAAGGATACTCATTCAAGGATGGTCAAACATCGATTAGTGACAAAGGTGGAGAAATGCCCGATCAGTCATCTGCTCAAACAACGACTAAAAAATCCAACAAAGGTGGAGAAGCGATGTTTATGGGTCTTGGCGATGTTATCTTCCCTGGTATGCTAGTCCTATCATGCGCTCAATGGCTCGATGAGTCTGCAGCAATACCTGTCGCAATGGGAGCATTGGTCGGTGGCCTACTCGGATATGCAACATTGATGTATTTCGTTGCCCAAGGAAAAGCACAAGCCGGATTACCTCTTCTCAATGGTGGTGCAATCTTAGGATATTTAATCACAGGATTATTCTTCATAGGAACATCGTTATTAGATTTCGGAATTAGTTGGTGAAAATAATGCTTGATATTACTTTGTTTAGAGAAAACCCGCAATTGATATTTGCGGATCACGATAAGCGTGGTATCGCCCATGATAAAGTTCAACAAGTGATTGATTTAGACCTTAAGTGGAGAGAATTACAACATCAAACCAATCAACTGAGACAACAAAAGAATGCCGCTGCTCGAGGCATTGGAGAAGCGATGAAATCAGGAAACCGTGATGAAGCGGAGAAGATTAAGGCTCAAGTTGCAGATTTAGGAACAGAGATTAGTGCAGCAGAAAGTGCAACCGATGAAGCTCTTGCTCAAAGGGATAAGATTAGGATGTCAATTCCAAATATCCTTCATCCAGATGTACCAGTAGGTGAGGACGAAGGCGGTAATACACAACACAGTGTTCATGGTCAAAAACCAATTTTTGATTTTGAACCTCGCACTCATAACGAATTAATTGAAATCAATAAATGGGTAGATTTGAAACGTGCAGCAAAGATAGTTGGTTCGCGTTTCTTCTTCCTAAAGGGTGACTTGGCTCGCTTAGAATTTGCATTACAACAATATTCAGTTGAGTTCATTCGCCAAAGGGGCTTCACTTTCGTTCAGCCCCCTGCTATGATGAATAGAGAAGCCTACGAAGGCGTAACTGATTTGGCTGACTTTGAGACTGTAATGTATGGAGTTGAACCTGAACAATTCTACATGATAGCCACTGCAGAACACCCATTGACAGCGATGTTCATGAATGAGACAATCCCTGAAGAACAATTACCATTGAAAATGGTTGCTGTTTCTCCATGTTTCCGCAGGGAAGTGGGTTCACACGGTCAATCCGATTTAGGGATTTGGCGAGTCCATCAATTCACAAAAGTTGAGCAAATCGTTTTCGCAACACCAGAGCAATCATGGCAAATGCAAGAAGAATTATTGCAAAATTGTATCGACTTATGGGATAGTTTGTCGATTCATTACGAAGTGGTCAATATCTGCACCGGCGATATGGGTACTGTTGCGGCAAGAAAGTACGATCTTGAAGCATGGATTCCAGGTGCAAACCAATACAAAGAAATCGTCTCTTGTTCAAACTGTACTGATTATCAAGCCAATAGATTGAACATTCGCTATGGCCAACCAGGCCATGCTGGCCAACCTATTGCACACACTCTAAATTCAACTGCTGTGGCAACATCTCGTGCATTGGTTGCGATTATGGAACAGATGCAATTAGCAGATGGTCGAGTTAGTATTCCTCAAGTTTTACGACCATATATGGGTGGTCAAGAAACTCTAGAACCATGTAATTGGGGCTAACAAATAGATAGGTGAAAATATGCGCGGATTTCAGGCCTTATTTCTAGTATCATTATTCCTATTAGCTCCACTCTCTGGTTGCTTTGGACAAGATTCTGCAAACGAAGTCATTGCTGATATTACGATTAGTGAAGAACAAACATTGGTTGCAATACGCGGCCAACCATACTTCTTAGAAGTTGAATCAAATGTTGATTTCAAAGTGCATCGCTCTGCTGGAATGTTCTTTGTTGATGAATATAATGTCTTTAGAGATGCAATGAACTGGACTTATTCCTCCACTGTATCAACTATTGAATTATTGATAATAGATACTGAACAAAGTGAATTAGCACTTTCCGTTAGTACTGTTGACGATGAAGTTGTTTGGAATGCAACACTCATTGTAGAGGATTCAAGTGAAATGATGTTAGTCGATGGACGTCGTGCCTTTGATACGATTGATATGTTGACTACCGATTGGAATAACCGATGGTGTGCAAGTGCATCTATCCATGATGGTGGGGCAAATTATGAGGCTGCTGCAAATGGAATTGCAGCAATTTGGGAAACCTATGGTTTTGATGAAGTAGTCGTTACCCACTACGAGGATGACCCGAACCAAATCAATGTTGTAGGTTACAAATATGGACTGTTATATCCAGATCAAATCATATTACTGGGCGGTCATTTTGATGTCGCTTATGCATTTACACCACCTGGTGGCGGTACTAGTGAAGGTGCTAATGATGACACCAGTGGTTCAACTGTAAGTATGGAAGTTGCTCAAGCAATAGCCAGTCGTGAATGGGACCATACAGTCGCAGCAGCTTTGTGGGCATGTGAAGAAGAAGGTTTGCTTGGTTCTGCAGCATTTGTTAATCATCTAGCAGAAGGTCAGAATGTTAAGGCCTACATGAATTTTGATATGGTTTCATTAAACTACCCAATTGTTCCACCTCCTGGTTATGGTCCTTATGATTTAGGGATTGCAACTGCTGGTGCTGATGAAGGGAATTTGAGCCAAATGAATGAGTGGCTAAGAGTTGTTGTTGAGGATGAGATGAGTTTCCAAGATACAAGTCAGAATGACATTCATTGGGAGAGTGCTGAATCGTGTGCTAGTGACCATTGTTCATTCTTTACTCATGATTATGCAACATTCAACTTCTTTAGTGCTGGTGGAGATATTTCATTCTGGCAAGAATGGCATTCTGGTACAGATAACCTTGACTTCATGGTCACTAAAGCAGGTGGAGAGGATAACTTAGGAGATGGTTTCAATACTCTTGTTTGGACTTCATTAAATCTATTCATTCATATTGACAATACTGATAATTCATTCCAAGGACGCTGGTATTCAGCCCCTGAAGAATAGTCTCAAACAAAGAGTGCGGATTTTCCCTAAAATGGCATACCTGTGAATCAATCTAATCATAAAGACAAGGCTGCTGATGCTTCAAATCAACCATAGGCCAATCGAATTATACCAAGATTGGTATGAATAGCAATTCGCATCGGCCGAGTATATCATCAGATAACTACTCTCAGTGAAAGTAGTAGAATCCCACTCGAGGTCAATAGTGAAAGTTCCATCTGCATTTGCAGCATAACAAGTGTAAACCCATTGAGAATCATCGACATCGTATTGAGCAACTCCAAACCTTTGTTGTGGGCTAAAGGTTTGCCCAGTTAAGACATAGACTCTATCCAATTCTGCTACAGAGCAAGGAATAGAAGAATTCAACTGAATTCCCATCGTAATGAATTGATTGCTTTGGCATGATGAATAATCAAATGTCAATCCTGAATTGACATAGATATTTTCAGATGTAGCACTAATGCCCCAAAATGGCGAACCGCCACTAATGTTTTCAAATTCATAAAACAATAATGGCATTGAGTTACCTGTCAAATCTTTAATCTCAAAGTGAAGATGTGGTCCTGTACTCCAACCGGTATTTCCACTCAAAGCGATGTTTTGTCCAGCATCAACACTATCGCCAACTTCGACAAGTGATCCATTTACAGTCAAATGTGCATACATAGCAAAAGTGGAATCTCCATGATCAATAACGATGAAATTTGATTCGTTTTCACAGGCTGATGTGGGGCAGCCAGTGGAAAAGTTCTCAACCACTTGAACTACTATTCCTGAAATTGCCGCAACTATAGTAGTGTTTTCTGGGGTAGGGAAATCAACAGCATTTAGCATGCCAGCATTGTGGCTGACAAAACCATTTGAGCTCTGAGATGCAGCAATATTAAATCCGTACTGGAAGGGTAAGTATGTCCAAACGATATCCTTAGAGATACACTTGCCATTCATTTCTTTTGTGTTACTTGAACAGGTAAGTTGCGCATTCTCAAGTTGCTCTATCTGCCCCTCAAGTACCGTTATATTACCAGATAAAGTAGTAGTGAGGTTTTGATAATAATCGCTTTGAGATTGTAAAACTACGATAGCAGCATTATTAGCAGACAATTGTTGTTGTAAATCTGCGATGGTAGCATTATTAGCAGACAATTGTTGTTGTAAATCTAGTAGCGAACTGTTGAGAGAAACGATTGCAGCATTCAGCGATACCATGTCGTTTTGTAAACTTTCAATAGATGCGTTCAAAGCATCACTTTGCTCACTAGAAGTTGAAAGAGAATCATTCAAGTCCATTTGTAATTGACTTAAAGCAGTCAAATTATCTGATAATTGTATTTTAATCTCATCTATCTGCAAGTTTAGTGCGCTGACATTTACTTCTGATTGGGTGTACTCCATCCGCCAATAGCGAAGTACAATCAAAATATCTTCTCTCTCATCTTGTAAAACTCCTATCTCATCATTTAATTGCTGATTCATATCATCAACTGTTGATTTGTCCTGGTCCAATTGAGTATATTCTTCTTCAATTTGCATATTATTGGAAACCGTCAAAACATTTCCGATTCCACTCAAGCCGATAATTAATATCATTACTAATGTCAAATTATTTGTCGCCATAACTAAAGCACAAATTAATTCTTATTTCAAAACGATGCTATTTTAACGTAAGTGAATCGAATCATAAAGACAAATTCATTTGCTATTATTCTTCCAAGTCAAGAAGCGTTACACCCTGCTCAACTTGGTCACCAGCATTGAAATTAATCGCAGTGATTATTCCGTCTTCCGATGCAACGATTTTATGTTCCATCTTCATCGCTTCAAGGATCATCAAAGTAGTACCAGCACTCACTTGTTGACCAACTGAAACCATTACTTCGAGAACTTTTCCTGGCATTGGTGCTGTTAATCCACCTTGTTCTTCACTGGCATTAGCCCCTGGTTCAATCCTTTCCAATTTGAAGGTGTGACCACTAAGGTGAACCCACCAAACATCGCCGACCTTGGCTGCTTTTGCAAGATGCACAGAACCATCTGCAGTTGTTACTTGTAATCTGCCATCATTGAGAATCTGGCACGATTGTCCTTCGAAATTCCATGAATCTCCTTGCTTAGAAATAGTTACTTCGACTAAGCCATCCTCTGTTTTGAACTGGTTCTGCATCAAGGAAACCTCCTGTTCAAAGTTGTAAATGGGCTGACTGGTCCTTCAGTTGTGACTTGATTGGAATCGGAAGAAGTTCTGCGCTGTAGACCATTTACTTCTGCACAAGAAGCAACTAATAGTGCAGCGCTTTGAATTGATTGTGAAACATTAGAAGACCATCCATTTGGCCACAATCTGTCGATTGTCGTGGTATCGGTTGTTCCGTTAACCACCTCTGATTGGTCACACAACTCTCGCAAGAATCTGATATTGGTAGTAGTTCCTAGAACTACAAATTCGTCCAGTGCTCTTCTCATTCTCTGTAATGCTTCAGGGCGACTTGGTGCCCAAACGATTAGTTTTGCAAGCATTGGATCATAATTTGGAGTGACTTCATCTCCCTCTCTAACACCGGTATCCAAACGAACACCTGGACCCTCAGGGGGTGAGAATACTGCTAATTTACCAATCGCTGGAAGGAAATTATTGGCCGCATCTTCTGCATATAATCGCACTTCAATGGAGTGACCTCGTATCATCAAATCTCCACATGACATCGGTTCACCGGCTGCAATCCTCAATTGCTCTCTAACCAAGTCAACGCCTGTAACCAATTCTGTAACCGGATGTTCAACTTGAATTCGAGTATTCATTTCAAGGAAAAAGAATTCACCATTAGGTGCTAATAAGAACTCAACAGTACCTGCACCTTCGTAATCAACTGCTTGTGCTGCTGCAACAGCTGCACTTCCCATCGCATCTCTTATTTGTACAGTCATCGTTGCACATGGCGCTTCTTCGAATACTTTCTGATGTCTTCTTTGAACACTACACTCTCGTTCTCCAAGGTGAATCGTTCTGCCATGCCTATCGGCAAGAATTTGAATCTCAACGTGCTTAGAACCGGTTAGCAATCTCTCGATATAGACTCGGCCATCACCGAATGCTGCAATCGCTTCTCTCCGAGCACCTTGGGCAGATGAAATCAATTCGCTCGGATCATGAACAGCCCGCATTCCTTTACCACCACCACCACTTGATGCTTTGAGAAGAAGTGGATATCCGACTCTATGGCTGGCATCTTCAATTGCTATCAAAGCGGCTTGTTCTTCAATCTCTTCGATTTCTTCACCAGGAATCACCGGCACTCCAGCATTACGCATGGTGATTCTGGCAGTCATCTTGTCACCCATTTTGGTGATTGCATCCGGACTTGGTCCGACCCATTGGATTCCTGCATCGCCTACTGCTTGAGCAAAGTCTGCTCTTTCTGATAAGAAGCCAAAGCCTGGATGAATTGCATCAGAGCCTGTTGCTGCTGCTATTCGTAAAATCTGTTGTTGGTCAAGATAGGTTTGAGCTATCGTATCTCCACTGAGTTGTACCGCTTCATCAGCTAATTCAACGAACAGTGATTTTGCATCATTGCTAGCATATATCGCTACTGATGCAATTCCAGCCTCACTACAAGCACGGAGAATACGGCAAGCGATTTCACCACGGTTTGCCACCAGAACTTTACTCAGTTTGTTGGCCATCCGTTTCACCTCTTACAATTTGAAATCGCTTATTCGCTATCTGGCTTCCAATTGGCTGGGCGCTTGTCAAGGAAAGAAGAAAGGCCTTCCTGTCCTTCGTTTGATGCACGCATTTTGCTAGTAAAATTAAGAGTCCAATCTCTCAATTCCGCATCACTCTCGGTAAATCTATCAAACTCTAATGTCAATTCTTTTGCTAATGTTACTGCGCATGGTCCAGTGGTTAGAACTTCAGCGATTACTTTGTCAACCTCTGCAATCATTTGCTCTTCACTGTCGACCAACCTTTCAATAAATCCAGTGCGCAACGCTTCTTCGCCATCTATACGGCTGGCCATCATAGCCAGTCTTCGGAAGCAAGCAGAACCTAATCGTCTGTAGACATAAGGTCCTATTACCGCTGGGAGAATTCCTAATTTCCCTTCAGATAAAGCGATTTTGATATTGTTGTTAGCGATTACATGGTCACAGCAAGCGATCAATCCAGCGCCGCCCCCAAGTGCTACTCCTTGAACTGCGGCGATAGTAAAACACGGGTGAGACCAAAGTCCGTTGAATAAACTGTCAAGTCTTTCAGAATCTGCACGGTTTTCTTCCGCACTATTAGCACCTGCATCTCGCATCATGTTGATATCTGCACCTGCACAAAAATGACTTCCTGCACCACTGAGTACCAATGTTCTTAGGAATTGTTGACCATTTTCATCAACCAGTGAATCCAAAGCACCAGCGCTTCTTTGTGCTGTCCATTGCAAAATTTGACACAATTCGCTTATCATTTGAACGTTAAGTGCATTGAACTTGTCTTCACGGTTTAGTGTGATGCGGCAGGCAGAACCTGAAATCTCTAAACTGATCAATTGCGTTTGCGGGGGATTTTGCATATTTATCATGGTTAAAACTCCAATTGCATTTTTAATTTTCTAATTGCATTATCACATTCGGAATACACCGAATTTATCATTAGGCAATGGCGCATTTCTCGCTGCTGCCAAACACAATCCCAATACATCTCTTGTATCTCTAGGATCGATAATTCCATCATCCCATAATCGGGCTGTTGAATAGTATGGTGAGCCTTCTGTTTCGTAC
>JAPKFC010000022.1 GCA_028821785.1 Candidatus Poseidoniaceae archaeon
ACCTAATTACACGATATTTTAGCATGTTTTTAGAGATATTTAAACCTAGAAATGGAAACGCCCCAGCCTTGAGGCTAAATAATTAGAGATGCCTCAATTTTCAAAGGGAGCTGTTCTCCATCTCTTATCCATTAATTTCCATAGCAGTGCGCTTGCTATTAGTAATAAAACGGATACAGTAAGCATGCCCATGAATCCTTGCTGAACTACCGACTGGTCGTAAATCTGGGAAGTTGCTGCCAATCCATCTTGACTCGTCCTCTCCCACCAGTTACCGTAAAGTGAGACGTCTCCTTGAGTAAAGGATAGTAGGAATAATGCGAGTAGTGGAATGACAGAACCGATCCAAAACCAAATCATTACCGAGGCATCAAAGATTGCTCGGTTTGGCCTTAATCCCATCAAGAAAGCAGTCAATGCAACGATGTATATCGAGTTGGCAAACATTACAACAATACTGGTTGGTAGGTTGGCCCATTCATCTAATCTCCATGCCATTGTGACAATGAATATTAGAGATATCCAAGAAGTAGCGAGGAAATATACCACTACCTTTGCTCGTATTAATTGAGGTACCCGAAGTGGAAGACCATTCATGAAATCTGGAGAATCTAATATTGTTAACCAGGAATAAAAGTTGAAACCAAAGAATCCCAAGAACGGTGCATAGGATAGCAAATTAATCGGAATGGGTGCTTCTGCGAAGTCGACAAGCCATGCCATTCCCAGTAATACTGCTAATGGAATTGCATAGGATACAGTCATCTTTTTTATTGCACCTGAACGGATCAAATCAACAAATTCCTTGGCAACGATTAGTCTAAGTTCTCCTTTGCCCAAGAAGCCAAGACGATTGTAAATAGGGCCTAACAAATCTCCTCTTTCGACAACAGCCACATCAAAATCATCCGTAATCAATGCACTTGCAATGAGTCCGATTACTATTGAAGCCCCTAATCCAATAATTACGAAAGTGAAATTTTGGGTTGTTTGCGCTGCTAAGCCCCATAAGAAATAATGTGAATCTACCTTGCCCAATCCCACAGTAATCCCAATTGCGACGATAATGATTGGACCAATTATCGTATAAGGCCGTCCTCTCATCCACAAAGAACTGGCTAAGAATGAAACTGCAAGCCCCTGAGCCAGCGTTGTAATCATCGCAATCCAAGTCCATGGTAGACTTGACCAAAGTAGCGGAGTGTTGATCGATGTGTAATTGTCAATAAGAATTCCAAGCCCCATTCCAGCAAGAACTGGTGTCAAAATCAGCATCACATAGAATAGTAAATCTTTGATGAAATATGCAAAGTGTGCTACAGAGTTCGGAAGAGGTTGTAATGCCGGTGCAGCGAGTAAGAAATTCTTGGTTCCAGAGCGATGTATAATTGCATCTTGGCCCATGAATGCAAAAGTCCCCATTCCTAAACTGAACATCAGCAATGGTAAGTGTAAAGCAAATCTCAATTCTCCCCAAGAGAATGTTTTTTGTTCAATATTGGAAACTTGTGCTGCGGAATCGCCGACCAAGAATTGTAATCCGATGGTAGTAACCATAGTAATTAATGCTAACATCAATGGAAAAAGCATCATGTGGCGCCTATTAGCGAATTCTAGACTCTTTCTCTTTTCTTCCTTAAACATAACCAAAAATGTAGTTTTGAATGCAGCAAATCCCTTCAACGGCTCAAGTAATTTAAGGCCAAGATTTGTCGTTCCAAGTTTTACAGGTTCAGAAAAGTCACTCGCATCATCAACTAACTCCGACCAATCCCGAGTAGTGATGATGGTCGACATTTTCATTCCTCCTCGGAATTTGTTACTCCTTCATCTTCCAACCGCTCAGCATCTTCAATCGAATGACCTACAAGGCGAATGAATACATCTTCAAGAGTTTCGGATGGGTCTATTTTTAACCCCTTAATAGTGCCAGCAGCGAGAACTTTACCATGATTGATAATCGCCATGCGGTTACACATTCTTTCCGCCATTTCAAGAACGTGGGAGCAAAGGAAAATGGTTCCACCATCCTTGACATGTTGTAGTAACCACTCCCTACATTTACGTTGATAAATCGGGTCGAGGTTAGCAAATGGTTCATCGAGGAAAAGCAATTTTGGTTTGTGAATAAATGCGGTCGCAAGCATTACTTTTTGCCGTTGTCCTTTTGACAGATCCTTACACATAGTATCTCTTTTTTCTTCCATACCAAACCAATCAAGCCAATATTCAACCTTTCCAGCAATGTCATCAACGCCACGTAACCTTGCAACGAATTCTAAGAATTCAGCAGGGGTTAAGAAAGAAGGTGGCGATTCAGATTCAGGAACAATTCCAATATTCGCTTTCAGTTTTTGAGGGTCCGTTCTAGCATTGACTCCAAGAACTTCAATCTCGCCTTTACTTGCTCTTAGTTGACCTGTTAGTAGTTTGATAAATGTTGATTTTCCCGCACCATTGGGTCCAAATACTCCGAAGAATTCTCCTGCATGCACTTCAACATTTAATGGATGAAGTGCGATGAAATCACCATATTTTTTTGCCATGTCAATAGCTTTGACCAGAGGCATTGAATCATCACCCATACGCCCTCCTATTCGCCTTTAGTTTTCTATCCTTGCTTAAATTCGGGTGCATTTATTACCGGCGGTGAGATTTTTTTGTAAGATGGGGTCGGAAATAATATTTCAAGCGGTGAAATGATGAACTGAAGTCTGTTGGCATTACTATGGCCGCACCTCAAAGCGATGTACTTCGCATCGAAGAAATTGCAGTTGACGATTCTGAAGATTTGGGCTCAATTGCCTTTGTTACTATCGACCGGCCCGATAAATTAAATGCGTTAAATGCAGAAGTAATGTCTAGTCTAAAAGACATGGTTTCTTGGGTTGAAAATACCGATTCAATTAGAGTCGTAGTCATTACTGGGGCGCAACCAAAGGAAGCCGAAGAGGGTAAAAGGGCGAAACCAAATGCCTTTGTTGCAGGTGCAGATATTACTGAATTCGTTGGCAAAAAGAGTGAAGACATTAGAAAAATGTTTGCAGAAAATGCAGTGGAAGCATTATGGAATATTACTAAACCAACCATCGCAATGGTCGATGGTTTTGCATTAGGTGGCGGCTGTGAAGTCGCTTGTTCATGCGATATTCGTGTCGCTAGCGACCGTTCAAGATTCGGCACACCTGAGATTAATCTTGGACTCATTCCTGGCTATGGTGCAACTCAACGTTTGGTTAATTTGGTTGGATATGGTAAAACCATGGAGATGGTAATGACCGGTGAGATGATCAATTCTGCTGATGCTCTAAAATGGGGTTTGGTAAACCATGTTGTTGAGCCAGAACAATTGTATCAATTTACCATGGATATTGCAAAGAAAATTGGCACTAAATCCACTCATACTCTGAAGGTGGCAAAGCAGACGATTAGGACTGCTCTCAGCACTGGATTAGAAGAAGGAGTCGCCATAGAAGCAGAAGCATTTGCAAGTCTGTTTGACAGTGAGGACAAAGAGATTGGAGTTTCGGCTTTTATTGGTCGTCATCAAGCAAAGTGGCAACACAAGTGACTAGCAAATATTGGCCCTCTTGCTGATTTGAAAGGGCTATCTTGATGTGTGGCGGTTGCCACCTTGGCAACATGGGTCGGGTTATCGCAGTCTGTGGCCTCCCTGCCAGTGGCAAGGGGGAATTCGCTGCAGTACTTGCAGAATCTGGAATTCCAGTATTATCTATGGGCGATATGGTTCGCGCAGAAGTAAAGAAACGCAACATCGAAGAATACCCTGAAGTTTTTGGAGAAGTTGCTCAACAATTAAGGCAACAATTTGGAGATGATGTCCTCGCAGTACGGCTCTGTAGCGCCGTTGATGACCTTTTGGAAAACAACAATATTGTCTTGATTGAAGGATTACGGGGTGTTGCAGAATATGATGTTTTTTTTGCCCATTGGCAAGATCGATTTTCAACAGTGGCAGTAACTGCAGATGTAGAAGTTCGTTTTCACAGAATTCAAACGCGCGGTAGAGCGGAAGATGGAGATAGAGATTCATTGAAGATTAGGGATGAACGCGAAATTGGGTGGGGCCTAGACAAACTCATCGAGCAAGCGGATTATGTGATTGATAACGATGGGGATATAGTTGAATTTGTTAACAAATGCCGGAATTGGCTTAAACAAATACAGGAATAGTTTGCTATTGCAAACATCACCTCCAACACTTTCAATTGTAACCATTCGGCAAACCAAAAATAATTGGAGGTGGCCCGTTTTAGGGGTGATTTCCACCGAAGTGTTATAGTCGGGGATGAGGCGTGAGCAAATTGCTTCAAGGGGGCTGAGTTCATGGCGAGGAAGAAAGGAAAAGGAGGGGGCAAGCGTAAGCGCGCACAACAACGTGCTCAATATGACGAATTGGACAAATATCCAGTGATACCACCTCACGCATTTGCTCGTATCGTTCGCGACAAACAAACCTTAAACATTCTCTACCAAATCATCGAACCTCCGTTGACTAAGAAAGAACAAGAACAGCGCGAAGAAATCATGGATATTTTCATCCGTTCTCTTACTGCAAACATCGAAGAAATCGATGCTGATCCCGATGCTTATCTGAGAACAGCACTCGACAAGGTCATCAAATCCTACGGAATGAAAATCAATAAAAAATCTAAGTCCAAAATGTTCTATTATCTGCGCAGAGATTTGATCGGTTATGGGAAAATGGATATGTTGATGCACGATATTAACGTTGAAGATATTTCATTGGATGGAACCAATGTGCCTATTTTCGCATACCACAGAAAGTTCGAATCTATTGAGACTACTTGTGTTTGGGAAACAGATCAAGAATTAGAATCCTATGTAATTAAATTGGCACAACGTTGTGGTAAGCATATTTCAGTTGCAGAACCTTTGTTAGATGCTACGCTGATGGATGGTTCTCGTATTGTAATGAAATTGGGAAGAGAAATATCAACACGCGGTTCAGCATTCTGTATTAGAAGATTCAAGGATGACCCGTTCTCTCCAGCCGATATTGTTGCGTTTAGAACAATGTCTTCCCTGATGGCGGCTTATCTTTGGGTATGTTTCCAAAATGAAATCCCAATGCTATTCGTAGGTGGTACAGCATCTGGTAAGACTACAACTTTGAATGCGATGTGTATTTTTATCCCATGGCAGATGAAGATTGTATCAATTGAATCTACTCGTGAAGTTAACATTCCTCAACCAAACTGGGTTCCTGGTTTAACAAGACAAGGTTTTGGTGGTGAAAATAAAGATGGTGAAATCGGAGAATTCCAGTTGTTAAAGGCAGCTCTTCGTGAACGGCCAGAATATATTATTGTTGGAGAGATTCGTGGTGCTGAGGCTTATGTTCTATTCCAAGCAATGGCTACTGGGCACTGTGCTTACTCTACAGTTCACGCAGACTCAGTTCCATCACTAGTCCATCGTTTAGAAAACAAACCTATTGACATTCCGCGTGTATTAATTCCGGCTTTGGAGGCTTGTAGTATTCAAATTCAGACCCGTATTAATGGCCGCCGTGTACGACGTACAAAGCAAGTAGTTGAGATTGTGGGTATTGATCCGAACTCAATGGAAATCATCACCAATGAAGTATTCCGCTGGGATGTAAACACAGATGATTATATCTTCTCTGGAAAGTCATATGTCTTAGAAAAAATCATGGTCAAAATCAATTTCAGTCAAGAAGAGATGAGGAGAGAGCTTCGAACAAGAAAGCGAATTTTGGAATGGATGGTTTTGAACGATATTCGTAAAGCCGATCAAGTGGCACAATTAGTAACGGAATACTATGTCCGTCCAAAAGAAATCCTTGCTCGTGTTGATGGACTTCGTTGAATCATTGAGGTGAGAGAAAGTGGATTTGACAGCATGGCAAAGAATCTGTAACCGTATTCTGGGCGGCGTTCTCAAATCAAAAGCAAGAAATGACAAGGAATTGTCAAAAAACTTACTCCAGGCTTCAATGCCGATTATGCCGGAAGTCTTCCTAGCAACGACAATCGTTACATCATTTGCGATAATGGCGATATCATGGGCCTTTGTTGCAATCTTTTTCATCCCAGATATAGGTGTAATAGCATATTGGGAAGGAATTCAAGACCCTGCAAGTGAACTACCCTGCTATGAGTGGGAGTATTGGTATCCTGAATTAATGGATTCTTCAAAACCCGGTAATGGTTGTCCTGATTTCGCTTACCAGGTATTCCCTTCAAACGCGGCAACGATGATTGTTATTGTTGGAGGGTTATTAGTCCCATATTTCGGATATAAGCACAATAAAGGCGCTCCTGCAAGAGAAGCAGCGCGAAGAGGAGATATGATTGAAAAATATCTTCCATATGCTGCATCATATACAGCCGCAATGGCAGCAGCAAACGCGACCCCCTCCAAGATTTTTCGTTCTTTAGCAATGAATAAAGAGATTTATTTGGATGTGTCAGATGATGCTGCGATGGTATATCGCGATGTTACCTTGCTTGGATACGACCTGATTACAGCGATGAAACTGAGTGTTGACAGGGCTCCTTCGGTTTGGCTAACTGAATTTTTCCAAGGCATGGTAGGGACTCTAACCGCTGGAGGCCAATTGAAGTTGTTCTTCCTAAATAGAGCAGAGCACTATATGCGTGAAAATAGGACTCGACTAGGGATGTTCCTTGAATCGATTGCATTACTTGCTGAATCATATATTGTTGTCGCAGTTGCTATGCCTCTGTTCCTGATCGTGATGCTTGTCATTATGTTCTGGGTATCTGGTTCAGGTGCACAAATGTCTGAAGGAATGCTATATGGAATCGTTCTAGGATTCATTCCGATGATTCACATAGCATATGCGATATTAGTTTGGACTAGCAGTAAGGAACAAGACATGTGAGGGGGTGAATGTATGGCGAAAAAGAAGAAGAACAAAATCACCGTTAAATTAGACTTCCCTAAGGATGATACTACCTTGGTAAAATTATACACCATAATAGCGTTTTCAATTATTATTGGTCTGAGTTGTGGTGTAATGTGGGTTGCCAATTCCGGATTCGTACCTACTGCTAATGGTGAGCCAATGTTTACAAATTTGTATTGTGGAGCAACAGCGCAGGACCCTGTCACAGGAGAAGCAATGGGTCAGCATTTCAACACCAATCAAAAGCCGAGTTATGCAGCTAACAATTCATGTGCAATTCTACAAGACGAACCGGATCGTGTTACTTGGGTTTCTGATGAGTGGAATGGAATTACTAAACGAGGTAAAAACTTCGATGTACCCGGTGTTGAAAAAGAAGCCACCGGAGGGACTGTTTTGCAACAACCATTGTGGCTTAACTGTTCGGTCTTGGCCGAAAGCCCTACAGAATATACCGTTGCGATTAGAGATCAGTATTCTGATGTCGTTGAACACTTCAATGGAACAACTGGAAAGGATAATGAGGTATGTGAAATCAACCTTCAGAGTATAGACCCAGATACTCGATATGAGTTGGTTATATTCTCAAATGAAGAAGGAAAATATCTTTCAGAATTCAATTTTGATATGACCGTTCATTATTATGATGGAATACCTACCAATATGAATAACAAATCGTATTGGCTTGGACCATCACTGCTAGGGGGAAATATCCATCCATTTATTTTCCTTAATTTCTTTGGATTTACATTCTTTTTCTTGATATTCCCTGCGTCCTATTATTGGGAGAAGGTCGAAGAAGAGAAGAACCGTGTAGAAGAAAAATTCCCAGATTTCCTTAGAGATTTAGCAGAGTACTGGAAAGGTGGTTTGTCGATGACGGTTGCAGTTCAAACGCTGGCAAGGTCAGAATATGGTGCCCTAAATGACGAAGTCAAGAAAATGTCAGACCAATTATCTTGGGGTGTCAAGTTTAGTGATGTTATTGTTCAATTCGCGGATAGAGTCGGCACACCATTGGTAAAGCGTGCGATTGCATTGATTGCTGAAGCGGATAGAGCTGGTGGAAAAATATCCGATATCCTAGTAACTGCTGCAAATGACTCAAGAGAATTGAAGTTCTTAGAAGGTGAAAGAAAGCGTGCTATCGGTTCGTATATCGCGGTTATCTGGACTTCATATTTCGTTTTCTTAGGTGTTATCGTAGTTCTTGCTAAGGTCTTTATTCCCGCGATTGCAGGTTCTAATAATGGTGATGAAAGTAGTGGTGGTTCTACTATTGGAAACATGACTATCCGTAATATTGACCCACTATTTTTCGTTACAATTTTCTATTATGGTGTGACAATGCAAGCCCTTGGAAATGGAACAATGGCTGGACTTATGGCCACTGGTAGATTCTCCACAGGTTTCAAGCATTCAGGATATATGATTTTAGTCGCTTTGGTAGTCTTCAATTTCATTGCATTCTCACCAGACCTAATCGGTGTAACTTCAACCCCTGGACTGAATCCGTCTTCAGGTACATTCATTCCTTCTTCGTTATACTTCGGGTGATCTCAATGAGGGACGATGAAGTTGCTCAGATTCATATTCTTGAGATGCTAACTCTGTTCTGGTTATTTTTCATGAGTGCAACATTTTTGATTCAAATTCAAGTACCAGACTCACCATCCATAGCCAAAGATTCCAGTTTAGAATTGACGGGTAATGATGCGATTCAGTATGGGTTGGGATTAGATGCCATCAACAATGGTGAAAGCAGATTACATGAACTATTGGATGCTGATGATTTAGATAGTGCTTGTGAATTATTACAAAGTGCAATTGCTAATGGTAAAGAGGCCAATTGTTGGTTGGCTCGCGATAGTGGCGTATCCTCACCACATGGACAAGTAGGAACTCCAGCCGGAGGAACGGTTACAGTTCACAAATTGATTGCTGTTGATTCAGTAGCATGGACGGTTACAATGGATGTATGGGCCCGCGGAGGTGGTGCATGATGCAGTATAGCAAGCGTATTGCCCATGATGAACAACGTGATGCGGCTCAGATGCTATTGGCAACAGGTGTTGTATTGTTGATGTCTTTGTTATCAATGGCTATTTTTGGCGTTAAAGTCGCAGGAATGACAATTCCTTATGACTCTTCAAGTGATGCTGTTATTGTCACTACTCATGATGTAATAGACGTAATGCCGGGTCTAACTGAACAAAGAACTGAGAATTGGATCGACGGCGGACTAGATAGAATAGAAGCCTGTCAATATGCCGTTCAAAGTGTTCATGATGATCTTTTACACCATGGGGAAATTAGAGGTGTTGAAGTCAAATTAATTGGATTAACAGTTACCGATATAGATGGGCAAAATATCCGCATTACGGGTGAATTAGGAGTTTCTGATGGTAATTCAATGTTAACTACGCAAGTCAACTATACAATTGCAGCCTAATCAGTCGAACTTTGCTTCTCTCTTTTCTAGGAATGCACTAACTCCTTCTTTGAATTCAGCAGTTTGTCCCGCTGCTTCTATCAATGTTCTTTCATGTTTGAGATGTGTTTCAAAATCATTTATCGATTGCACATCTAATAGATGTTTGATAGATTCTTTGCTATGTGCTCCCCAACTACTCCAACGTTTTGCTAGTTGTTGAGCAGCAGTAATCAATTCATCATCTTCAACAATAGCATCTATTGCTCCTAATTGTGCTGCTTGATGAGCACTCCAAATTTCATTTTCTAAAAAGAAACGTCTTGCTACTTGATCTGTCACCAAACGTGGAAGCAGCCAAGTCGTACCACCATCCGGTGACAAACCCATTCCAGAATATGAGGCGGCCATCTTTGCTTGAGGTGATGCTATTCGGGCATCACAGGCAAGTGCTAAACCAAGGCCACCACCGGCACTTGCTCCGTTAAGAGCAGCAACACAAATGGTTGCCGATTGGCGCATTCTAACAATCAATGGATGCAATATTCCAGTTAATTCACGTATTAATTCCGTAGCATTTCCTTCATCTATTGATTTCTTGAAGTCATCAATATTTGCACCTGCTGAGAAGAATTTACCCTCTCCGGTTAGGATGATTGCTTTTACTTGATTATCAGATAGTGCAGATTTAATGGCATTGGCAATTTCTGGCAGAAACTCCCGGGAAAAGGATTGTGCTGCTGTTTTTCCAGACATTTTTATGAGACGTATTCCATCTCCTAAATCGCTATTCTCTATTGGCAATTAATCACCTCAAAGTTTGATGTTGACATTCTTTACCTTGGTGTAAAATCTCATTGCATCTTTGCTTTGCTCAATACCAATTCCAGATTGCTTCCAACCGGTGAAAGCTGTTTGCGGGAAAGTGATTGGATATTCATTGATTGAAACCATACCACATTGCAAATCTCTTGCAAAGCTGTGGGCTCTGCTAAGATTTTGTGTCCATATGCCATTGAGCAATCCAAATGGAGTGTCGTTAGCCATAGTCAGAGCATCCGAGTCTTCACTGAACTTTGTTACAGAAAGTACAGGTCCGAACAATTCTTCTTGGAATAATAAATTATCAGTTGAAACTCCAGTGATCACAGTTGCTTCCATGAAAGCCCCTTCTCCTTCCACAGCATTTCCGCCGAGTACCACTTCGCCACCTTGGGCAAGTCCTCGAGATAGTTTGTCTAAAACTTCAGCACGGTGGCTTTTGTGAACTAGACTTCCGATGCGAACACCTTCTGCCATACCTTCTCCAACAGTCCATTTGGAAACTTCAGCACAAACCGCTTCGACCAATTCATCATGCACATCTTCGTGTACGATTAGACGAGAACCAGCCCAACACATTTGTCCAGCATTCATAAAAATCCCAAAACAGATTGCTTTTGCAGCATATCTTAGATTAGCATCAGAGAATACAATATTTGCACCCTTTCCACCAAGTTCTAGAGTGACAGGAGTTAGATTATCGCTGGCCTTTGCCATTACTGCTTGACCGGTTGGAACACCGCCGGTGAGGACAACTCCGTCAACACCATTATGCCCAACAAGAGCATCACCAATCAGTCCACCAGAGCCTGTGATAACCTGCAGTACATCTGTTGGTAGTCCAACATCTGCTTCCTGCATTGCCTTTGTCCAAGCGATTAGGGATAGAGGTGTCCAAGATGCTGGTTTTGCTATTACTGTGCATCCTGAAGCCAGTGCAGGTGCGATTGAACGAATAGCGAGTTGCAATGGGAAATTCCATGGAATAATATGTGCAGTGACGCCTAATGGTTGTCTTAATGTGTAATTCAATCTATTCCCAGGGACTGGAATAGTTGAGCCTTCATTCTTATCGGCAAGACCAGCAAAATATTCTAGAGTCCAAGCACCAAATCTAATTTCAGATAATGCTTCACGAAATGTTTTTCCATTATTTGTTGATTCGAGAACGGCCAACGTCTTGGCATTTGCATATGTTGCAGCAGCCATTTTATTGAGGATTCTTCCACGTTGAGCAGGGTCGATATTCTTCCATTCGGGATTGTTAAATGCGGCGCGAGAAGCGGTAACACATCGCTCAACATCTGCGAGAGTCGCCTTTGGAGTTGTAGCGATTACTTCTCCATTAGCAGGATTCAAAATATCAGCAGTTTGTCCATTTTCAGAATCAACCCATTGTCCGGCAATTAGCATTTGTTCTGCGCTCATGTGTTAACCGAGATGGCGGCCATTGAAAGGCACATCGGTTGAACATTCTTCACTGAAAAAGAGAATATCTAGCATTTTGTTTAGCGAGAGTTCTTGAAGCGGGCACTTTTACGTCATGTTATGACTCGTACCGTTGGCTTGGCTCAAACCAGCGCTCGGACCATATCGGGCAATGCTCCTCGTTTGCTGGTCATCGCAGGTGCAACAGGAGTTGGAAAGTCAACAGCCTCAGTTCGTTTGGCACATGAATCAAAATTTTCTCGTCTGTTAAGCACCGATGCTATCAGGGAAATAATGCGAGCATGTGACGATGATGAGAGCAATTCACCCTTACATCGTTCATCCTTTTCAAAGGGTGATTCTGGCGACCCAGTACTAGATTGGTTAGAAACATGTAATTCGGTTGAACCTGGGATTGCTGCGACAATAGGCAGAGCCCGCCGCGAAGGAATAGATCTCTTAATCGAAGGAGTTCACATTTTGCCAACTGAGAGATTATTGCGGGCATGGAGAGAATCCGGTGGAATAGCAGTCGGAGTTGTGATGTGTGTTGATACAGAAGTAGATCACAAGAAGATGCTGAAAAGTAGAGATGCACATTCGTATAGGCGAGCGGATAGATACATCGCTTCATTCTCTCGTATCAGAAAAATACAAGATGGATTAATTGAGAAAGCAAAAATTGCTAATTGGCCAATAGTTGACCCGACAAGGGTCAAAGATGATGTCAAAAAAATTCAGCATTTGTTAGACTTAGCGTGGAACGAGTCAAGAAATTGATTCGTTACAAAATTCAGGGTAGTTCAGTTTCTTCTGCAGAACCCGATGACCAGTCATAGATTCCCTTTCCGGATTTTTTGCCCAACCTACCTTCAGCAACCAACTTCTCAAGAAGTGGGTGAGGGGTGTAAGAGTCATCATTGAATGATTGTTTTAGATTTAGCAGAATATCTCTACGTACATCTAGCCCTACAAGATCTGTAAGTGCAAGTGGTCCCATTGGATGTTTGTATCCCAGTACCATTGCAGTATCGATGTCCTTTGCACTAGCAACTCCATCCGCTAGCATTCGAATCGCTTCGTTGCCCAGAACAACGCCGAGTCTCGATGTTGCAAATCCTGGAATATCCTTGACCAAAATAGTGGTCTTACCCATAGCCATCCCTGCAGCTTGTGCGAATTCAATAGTCTGTTCAGAACAATGATCATGTTTGACTAATTCAAGTAGTTTCATAATTGGAACTGGATTGAAAAAGTGCATACCAATTACATTTTCAGGCCTTCCAGAGGCTTGAGCAATCGCTTCTATGGAAAGAGAAGAAGTATTTGTTCCAAGGATACAGTCGGCCTTAGTCATCTTACCGAGGTCTGCGAAGATTTGATGTTTTAGAGAAGGGATTTCTGGAACTGCTTCAATAACCAAATCTACATCTGCAACCGCTTCAGACATATCGGATACAGGGTGAAGGTTTGCTGCCCATCGTTGCTTTTGTTCAGCAGTGGTCTTGCCTCTAGCAATACCCTTGTCCCAAAACGCATCAATGGCTTTCATACCGCGTTCCAATCCTTCTGGAAATGCATCGAATAGATTTGTTTTCCAGCCTGATTGTGCGCAAACTTGAGCGATGCCCGCACCCATAGTTCCAGCGCCGATAACGGCTACACTACGAATCTCCATAGCAAAGGCGAGCAACTACTTCTTCATCAAATGAAGGGTAAATCTCACATCAATATAGACATGGTTTGAGAATATTGTACCTAAGGCTCGGTGGCTTTTGGATTATACTGGGCCAAAACTACTCCGATTAAGATCAATGTAAACGATGCTAAGAGTGACCATCCTAATTTCTCATCGAGAATAAACCATCCACTAATAATACCGAATGGAGGAACGAGGTAAACATATAATGCAGTTTTCCCAGCGCCAATGGTTACAATACCATCCGCAAACCAAACATAGGAAAATACTGTTGATAGTATTGCTAAGAATAGAATTGCCAACCATCCAGAATGACTCGGTTGTGGCATCCCATACAGATATGATTCGTAGGCAGCCCAAGGTGTAAGGAATAGTAATCCAATCAGTGATGCCCATACGGTCAGATGAAGTGGTGACAGTGGGGTTTGGGAATCAATAGCGGTAGAGGTCATTGCTTTCTTTTGTAATATTGAAGTTGCTGCCCAAGCTAGAGCAGCACCAGCGATCATCAAGTCTCCTTTCAACCGCATATCAAATGCAATGTCGACATTAGGGGAATAAAGGAACAAGATGATGACTCCAAGCAACCCACAAACCAATCCAGTGGCTAATCTCCAATTCATCTTTTCATCTAGGAACGGAATTGCTAGTAATGCTGTAAAAATCGGATTGAATGTAATCATTAATGAAGCATCTCCGGCAGCAGTGAATTTCATCCCATACATGAATAGTGCTTGGTAGACAAATGTTGAGAAGAAACCAATAATAACAATTCTCTTCCACTCTATTTTTGTCGGTACCCGCCAATTATCAGTCATTTTTAGATAGATGAAGAAACAGGTTACGGCGATTATATATCTCATCCATGCAGCACTTATAGGTGCAATGTCTTGAGCCAAAATACGGCCTGCAGGCCAACTAAAACCCCATACTATCGCAACAAATAGTAATTTCAAATGGATCAAAGCATCTTTCAATTAAATCGCTCCAATCCAAGTTGCAATAATCGAGTTCGCGGAAGTCCAATTTCAGGTAATCCCCAATATGGTGAATGAATCTTCAATCCTTCCAATCTGGTCACATATAGGCCGTAACTTGCCATATCATAGGGTTTAAACGGTGTATTCAATCCCATTTTAGTCAAAGTTTTACAAGCATCTTCAGAATAGATCGGAAAGACGCGAGAGTAGAAATGGAGCCATTGAGAAATTCTTACAGCATCCATATTCTCTAAGGTAAGCAAATGCTCCAGCATTGATACTTCAGGATAATTAGCAGCCCGAATAGACATCTCAATTTCAATTGCAATTTCTTCTGACCATTCAATAATCTCTCGCCCTGCCCATCTTTCTGCCACCTCAATATTTTGCATTAATGAATCCGCTTCAATAGAGAAAATCGCATTTGAATAATTTGAATCATCATCAGACCCATAAACCAAGTTAGACAATTCTACATAGAATCTTTCACACATCTGTGAATCGATGCCATAAAGGCTTACAGGAATCATTTCACTCACCTATATCCTGCTTATGCAGAAGCGCCACCGATTTTAGAAGAGATTTGCCTTTCAGACATTTTCTTTTCTGCAACCCATTCAAGTTCAAATAATGGTTTGAGGTCTTCTTCATCTTGGTCAGAAGGGAGCACAGATGCTAGGTAAGCATCCCATTCTTCATCCGAGCCAGAGAATTCCTCGCCACTAGTCAAATAGCGGCCACGCTTTGTAACTCCAATACCGCGGTTGAAGTTCTCATGTGGAACATATAGAGGGGTAGAGCCTTCAGGTAAATATCCTGAAAGTTTTTCCACTTCTGCTGCAATCTCTGCATGATAATGGCCACGTGCTTCTTCGTTCAAGATTTCTTTGTCAACTTCGATTCCAGCTTCAAGTTTAGCGCGTTCATCCCAACGACCCTTTATTCCCCACACATAAGCCCAGTGTGCGCTTGAAGAAGCATCAACACCGAACAAATCGTGTGCAGTTGAAACCCATTTGTTGAAGTATCTCTGAAGCATATCTAATGGAATTATCCCTGCCTTAATGACGCGGCGTAATCCGTTTGAACCAGTTCCAAGATGGAATGATTCTTCCTTTAACATTGGTCCCATGGAGGCTGCAACTGGTTTGAAAGCCGAAGTTGATAGCATGCCGAGTTGGAATTTACCATCTCTATCAACGAACATTGTGTAGCAGAAAAAGTCCAACCAATGAGGCATAGGCCTATTGAAAGCACCGAGTAGTCTATCTCCATCTTGTGCATTTCTTTCCAATAGTTTCTGAGCTTCTCTTCGTCCTTGTTGTCCAAAGTAAGTCATCAATAAGTAGGCCATTTGCCATCCATGTCTTTGCTCTTCAGCCATAATACGAGCAGCAGCGTATCTGTCATACGCAGTAGGGGCTGATGCGAGTAGGTGGCGTTGTTGCTCAACAGAAGCGAATTCTGTATCGCCCTGGACAGTGATCATTGAGATTAGAGCATCACGCATACTTTGCTGAGGGATTTGTAGTGAGCGTTCCCACTTTGCTCTACCTTGATAGTCACCGAATTCAATAACATCACCAGCTCGGTCCCAATCAAATTGAATCGAGAGATCAAAATCTCCTAGCCAACTACGGTCATATCCGACTCGGTCCTGCCAGTCAGAAAAGTTTGCAATCCAATCATCCCAAGTTGTAGGTAGGTTGTCCATAGGCATGCTATGCGAACCACTCCCTTATGATATCTGCGAACATGTTCGCTCCAACATATTGCTGATGAACGGAGGTTTCTCAAGGAGAGCGTCTTCTAATCTCTTCGGAAAACGTGTGTACGATTGTAGATTCAACCCTTTGTAACTGAACGGATAATGTTGATTTTGCAACACCTAATAATTCTGCAAGTTCTGTCAAGGATATTCGTCTTGGGATGTCATAGAAACCTTCCCTGATGGCAATATCAAAAACTTGACGTTGGCGAGCGGTTAGCAATCTTGTAGTAATGCTCCTCGTCGAAACTAGGCGGTGTGGGATCGATTGCATTTTGAATGATTCAATAAGTTCTCTAACTTTATTCTGTGAACATTCAATTGTCCAATCCACCCATCCATCTCGTACTTCAAATGGGGTATGAGGTATCACGCCGACATCGACTAAGGGTTTGAGGAAGCCACCACCACCTGCTTCAATAGTAATGTCATAACTATTGTTTTGCATTATTTTATATTCTTCAATACCTGAATGTTCAGCGATTGATTTAGAGATATCTTCACTACATGAAATTCTAGCAGTTCCTCTTCCTCTACTCAAGGGCATGTGCTTCTCAATGCGTAAAATGGCAGAGGGGTTTGCTCTGGTCACATCTCCCGACCAATGTCCCTCAGGAAGTCTAACCTCCAGACGTACTTGATGAGACGACATAATTTTGTTGAAGGGTTACCCTTTCTTCAATGTCTTCATCAAAGTGGCCGAATAGTATCCATTCTGCGGACAGTTCCAGATTCTACATCAATAATTTCTGAGAATGTTTGAGTTGTTTTATCGCCAACAATTACGCCTGGTAAATATCCATCACAAACACCAGATGCTGCAAAAATAGCATCATCTGACTTACACAGGTCATCAGCTTCCCAAAGACGTGTTAAATCATCACCAACCATGTTTTCAGCACGGGCTTCTTCTTGCGGATTTCTGAATACTAGCCTTCCTTCGAATACTCCGCCAAGACCGCGAATTGCGGTTGCAGAAATAACTCCTTCCGGTGCAGCACCAATCCCCATTAGCAAATCATATGGCCCATCAGGGCGAGCAGCCCAGATAGCCCCAGAAACATCCCCGTCACCCATTAGGCTCAAGTCAGCACCTGCGGCACGAATTTCTTTGAACAATTGAGCATGGCGCTCTCTATCCAAAGCGACTACCTTTACTTCGCTAATCGGTTTGTCGAGTACGCTGGCTGCCTGTTCAAGATTGTACAGTACACTACCATCGAGACTAATATGGCCAGCAAGAGCAGGTCCCGCTGCAATTTTATCCATATAGCAATCCGGAGCATGAAGAAGTGTTCCTCTTGGAGCGGCTGCAAGTACTGCAATCGAGTTTGGAGTATTATCTGCACAATTATTTGTACATTCAAGCGGGTCAACAGCAATGTCAATCTTTGCAGCACCTGCAACTCCGATCATATTACCTAATTTTTCACCGATGTAGAGCATAGGTGCTTCATCTCTTTCACCTTCACCAATTGCAACTCTTCCATCAAAAGGAACATTGTCAAATGTACGGCGCATCGCTTCAACAGCAGCAGCGTCAGCAGCCATTTTATCACCCTTGCCGCGCCATTCTGCGCTAGCGATTGCCGCTTGGTCAACCGCTTCAAGAAAGTGTTTTTGGAGGTCGGAGACACTGCCCATATACTGTGGCGGGCGCGCCCAATTGATGAACAAAGCGGTTGAGTTTCACTCGCCTTTGAATTTCTCAACTACTTCAATATCGGTGATTCTGGTACTCGGGTATTGGCCCAGTTCATCCTTTTCCAATGATTTTACCATGTCTAATGCGCATAGTAAACCGGCACAAACTCCTGTTAGCGCTTCCATTTCAATTCCAGTTTTGTAATGAGCACTGACATGAACTTCACAGACCAAACCCCAGCCGTTAGCGTATTCTTGCCACGACCAATCAACTTTGCATCCTTCAAGTGGAATCGGATGACAGTGAGGAATTATTCTCGGAGTATCTTTGACCGCTTGAATAGCAGCGATGGTAGAAGCTTCAATAACATCGCCTTTCTTGATGTTACCACTTTGAATTTCTAACCCAGTTTGCATACTGAGATGTAATATTCCTCTTGCAGTAGCCCTTCTCTCCACGATAGGTTTTTTACCGATTTCAACAATTCCTTGAATACTTTTTTCCATTGTTATCTCTCCATTATTAGATTGTATTTGATCTAGTTCAGCCTAATCCTGCCTTCCAAGATTCACCTTTATTGGTCACTTCTTTCTTCCACAGGGGGGCTTGCTTTTTGAGTTCATCTATTAGCCAATGACAAGCATGAAACGCTTCTTTTCGATGAGGGCTAGCAACATGAATGGCAACAATCGGCTCTTCTGGGCCAACACTTCCAGTACGATGCGACATCGCTACTGCAGTTACAGAGAAATCGTCAATCGCTTGCTGTGCTAATCGTTCTAATACAGATGTCAATTTATCTTGCCATGCATCAAATTCAAGGCGTAATACTTCAGCATCACCATCTTTTCCTCTTGTAATTCCTAAAAAGGATACAACTGCTCCACAATCCTGTTTTGGTAATTTATCCAATAGGGCATTTGTATCGAGAAAAACTGGCGCTTCTTCGATGATAATATTGCCGCCCATGCAGATGCGAGGCAAGCGCATCATTCAAACCTCACTCCTCAATAGGGTTAGCATGAGCGGTGAACCAGCCATCCATATCATGGGAGCGGGGCTTTCTGGATTAGCATCTGCTACATTATTGGCAAGAGCGGGTAGAGAAGTTCATGTTCATGATATTCGCGAGGACTCAGGTGCCCGTTTTGATGGGGATTTTCAAGCGTTAGAAAACTGGTCAATAGATGAAGATTTTTTTGACCAGTTAGAGGAATGGGGTTTTGATTCAAAGCGATTTAAGTCAACTGAATTCAAGGTAATTGATCTGATTCATCCCGATGACAAAATAACCTACCCACGTTCCGATAGAGTGTCGTATAGAATTGTTGAGCGGGGAACAAGTGAACATACTATCGACCAAGGATTCAAGCAAATGGCTTTGGAAGCAGGTGCTAAAATCCATTACAAATCACGAGTCAAGGAAGAGGACTGCACAATAATTGCTTGTGGCCCCAAGGGAACTTCAGCAGTTGCATATGGGGAGATTTTTCATACCTCGCATCAGAATCATATTTCATTTCAATTGAATGATAAATTAGCACCTGGTTCGTATTCTTACATGATTATAATAGATGGTGTTGGTTTGATATGCACCTGTTTATGGCGAAAACAAAAGAAATCTGAGCGTTTCCTCAATGAAACGATTGCTTGGTACCAGAATCAGTATCCTAATATTGACATGAAACCTGTGAAAAGAGTTGGCGGGAAAGGAGATTTCACGATCAATCGCAATTACAAACAAGATGGCCGATACTATGTCGGAGAATCTGGTGGTTTGCAGGACTTCATGTGGGGTTTCGGAATGAGAATGGCCGTTTGGAGTGGGGCATTAGCCGCTAAGGATATACTCGGAGAATGTGATTATGAAACCGAAGTTCGCAAGAAATTGATGCCATATGTTAAGACCAGTGTGGTCAATAGATGGTTGATGAATCGAGTCGGTAATAGAACATTCAAATTAATGTGCAAACATTGGATGAGAAGTCAGAAAAAACATGGAGACGGATTGATTTGGGTTTCCAAACTATTCCGCCCAACATTATTGAAAAGAATACTTTATCCGATTGTATCGCCTTTCATGCTAAAGTCTGACCCGAAAGCAATGGGTCGCGGAGTTAGGAGAATGCCATTCCGGCCAGCATTGAAGCGAGATTGGTGGGAACAGAGTTCGGAAGCGAAGGCAGTTGGTGAAAAATGGAATAATGTGCGGCGCAGTGGGGCGAAAACATCATTTTCTAATGACGCCGAATCGCAGATAAGTCCAAAGTAGGCAATGATATTAGTGGCGATTTGTTCATAATGCTATCACCTTTGGCCGGTCTATGAGCGACTCATATGAACTCAAATTCGAAGCAATGGACAATCATCTTGTCAACTATGGTACAACCAACAATGGAATCGCAGTTATTGAATTAACTTCAGACTCTGCTGGTGCGCCTTTAACCAGTGAGAACGACCGTTCTCCGAATACTTACACTCACGAAATGATGAGAGACATTGACCAAGCAGTCGTGAAAGCACGCTTTGATGATGATGTGACAGTAATTGTCTTAACTGGAAATGGAGCATCTTTCTTCTCCGCTGGTGCTTCAATTCAAATGTTGAACAGTGTCACTCCAGGCTTCAAATACAACTTCTGTCTTCACGCCAATGAAACTCTTTCCCGACTTGAACAAACCTCCAAGTTAGTCGTCTGCGCTATCAACGGACACGCTGTAGGTGGCGGTCTTGAAATCGCTATGGCAGCGGATATCCGTATCGCTCGTAAGAACTCTGGTAAACTAGGACTTCCTGAAATAAACCTCGGTGTCCTAGCAGGAACTGGTGGAACTGCTCGTTTGACTCGCCTCATCGGCAAGGCAAAAGCCCTAGAAATGATGGTTACCGGCAACTTGATCTCTTTTGAGGATGCACAAAACCTCACTCTTCTCAATGACATTTATGAGGGTTCACCTGAAGGTTTCCGTGAAGATATTCTTGACTATTGTAGCCAATTCACCTTGCCGAACAAGGCTGTCAAAGCTGTTGGAAACATCAAGCGTTCATGCCAAACTGGCCCAGAGATTCCATTCGAGTACCACTTGGCACTTGAGCGAGAATTACAAGCATCTCTGTTCAATAGCAGCGATGCGAAAGAAGGGATCGCAGCCTATGTCGAAAAGCGTCAGCCGCATTTCACTGGTCAGTGAAGCGAAATTGGTATCAATTATCAATGAATTACAATGCTCTTTGAGAGCATGTTCTTGAATTGTGTCCGGCGATGTTACAAATTTTACACCGACGTTGATTTTTATTTTTGCTTTTTCTCAATCTTCTCGCAGCAGCAGCCTGTGGATTGATTGTAGGGCAAGTCCTCTTATTGTGCCCCCCATCTCCACATTGTCCGCAAATTCGTTTCCTAGCCCGAGAATTTCTTTGAACACGGTTCGGAAATAGAACCGGGCAAGTTCTAGTATTGTGTCCTCTTTTTCCGCACTCGCTGCAAATTCTCTTCCCATCAATTTTATTTCTCCTATCTTTTCTTTCAGGATTGATTATCGGGCATGTTCGAGTATTGTGGCCAACCTTTCCGCATTGTTTGCAATGCCGTCTGCCATCATCTATTCTTTTTTTAGGAGGGCGGTTAGGGTTCGTAACAATACAGGTCCGGTTGTTATGGCCGTACTTTCCGCATGCACTACAGACACGACTTCCCTTTACAGATAATTTCAATATTCTGATTGTAGCCTTTTTAGGATTTGTTTTTTCACAAGTTAATACATTATGGCCATGCTCTCCACAAAGAGAACAAATTCGCCGTTCAACCTTTAATTGGCTATTATTGTCATTAAGATGGCGTTGCAGTAAGCATGTTCTGCGATTGTGACCCGACTTGCCGCAACTAGCACATGTTCGGCCCATGTAATTTCATTGATGATTTAGAATATAACATTAGAGGGACAATTAATAATCAATATAACTTTCATATTTGTCCAATTTATCAAAAAAATTGCAGTTATGGTTCTCCGTAGTCTTGAAGTGAAGAATGGGTGTGGCCGCAGATATAGGGTGATTGTGATGACCAAGTATAATGTCCCAGCCGATGTTCCAAATGAACTACAAGATATCTATGTTCAAAATATGGATAAGGCTACAGCGGGCACAGGTCACATGAATCTATTTGCCTGTGACCAAAAAATCGAGCACCTGAATGATGATTTTTATGATGGTGGAAAAAACATTCCATTAACTTCAAATGACCCAGAACATTTTTTCAAAATTGGACAAGCAACTGCTGATGCAGGAACGATTGGAGTTATGGCAGGACAACTTGGATTAATTTCACAATACGCTAGAGATTATCCTAATATTCCATATCTAGTAAAGTTAAACTCAAAATCTCATATGGTTAAGACTTCACAACGTGATCCTGTTTCTCAAGCAATGTGGAATTTAGATGATGTAATGGCATTAGTTTCTAACGGCGTTAATGTCGTTGGAATTGGCTATACCGTATACATTGGAAGTGAATACGAGCATGATATGCTAACCGAGGCAGCAACTTTCATCCGCCAAGCACATGAACTTGGAATGATTTCAGTTGTGTGGATGTATCCACGTGGCAAAGCGGTTGCAGATGAGATGGATGCCCAATTGATATCTGGAGCAGCAGGGGTTGCAGCGTGTATTGGAGCTGATTTCGCTAAAGTAAATTATCCAAATAGTTTTGAAGGAATGGATCGATTTGAATCATTGCAAGTAGCGGTTGAAGCAGCCGGAAGAACAGGAATAATTTGTTCTGGTGGCGGTTCTCTCCCAGCCCGAGAGTTCCTAGAGCGACTCTGGGGACAAATAAACATCTCAAAATGTAGAGGCGCTGCAACTGGAAGGAATATTCACCAAAAAGGAACAGAAGAAGCAGTGCGAATGACCGCTGCCTGTGACGCAATTATTTGCCGAGGTGCTTCGGTAGCCGAAGCACTTGCGATTTTTGAAGGAAATTGATTTGCATTCATTGCATAATCAGTATGAGAAAAGAAAGCTGTGCCCCGTCACCTAACGGCCTTTTTCATTGCATAGCTCAAAGGCCTGACCCTCGGTGACAGGGCGTACTGTCCGGAAGGGTGGTTGTCTCTTGGTCATCCCAGTGGTCGCAAGAGGACCCATAACCTTCCGATGGTTTAAGTGCGTTTGCACCAAATTTCATCTCCCGAGGGATCCATTTGGCCTTCGAATTGCACTCCGCACCATTGGTATCAGATATCATAGCTGATTTTCACAGTAGCTCCACCAGATGTTGCAGGTGCGGTAGCAATTCCACCGACGCTACCCATTTGAACCCATCTATTGCTCAATCCGGTGGCGAAACGATTGACCATACAGTAGGGCAGAGACTTCGGGGTCTCCTTGTTGAAGGATATGGATTGAGATAGTAGGCCAAGTTTCAACTGGCTTTGTTAAGTAGCCAACAAGAGGATTAATCCTGCCATCGTGCACTGGGTTATCCTTTTCAGCATTGACAATTGAATCATATAAATCTAATAACGGTGCTTTTCCTTGCCCGTCCTCTAGTAGCAAAATATGCAGTAGTGATTCACTGTCAACATCAAGCCCCTTGTGCTTTATCGCATGTCCAGGTAGTCCTACATTTTCTCCAATTGGGCGGCAGATTAATGCTGGCCAAGGTTTGTAATTTTCAGATAACCAGTGACGTGATGATGAAGCAGATAATTGCATTTGTAACCATTCAGAAGACCATGCCGACCACCATGTGTGTGGTAATATCTGTAGCACCTTGCGTACTAGATCGATTGATACAGCAACGCCACTATCCAATCTCAGTAATAACTCTCCCCAAACTGCTAGCACCGAATCTCTGGGGTGGGAACGTGATGCCTTTGCACATTTCATGGCCAATTGCATTCTTTCCTCATCTAGGGCCTTTCCTAAAGGAAACATCGCTTCCAATACTTCGCAACTAAAATGGGGTGCGTCTAGCCAAATCTTACATGAATCGGAAATAATCTCGTGTAATTCTAAAGGAAATGTTTCACTGGCGAGCAGAATCGCTGCCGCCAAAAATGATTTTGCTTTTTTATCTTTGAGAAGATACTCCACTTCAATAATTGATTGATTATTGCGTATGAAATTTGATTTTAAGTAGTGAATAGCATCTTTTCTCCAACCACTACCAGCCTTTTCACTAGCAGTAATCAATAGTTGATTGTCGCATAGTTCAATCGGCAGAAGGTCGGCCCAACCAGTTTCTAGTTCACTAGAAATACGTTGCCAGCAGCGTAACCTATCTTGTTTTGGAGATGAAATCCAAGCAGCAAGGGGATTTTTCCTTTCAATGGAGTTTGCATAATCGGCATCACCCTCTGGCAGAGAATCAATTGCTTTCCAAATCTGGGAACTAGTTTCGATATCTTTCTCAACAGTAAAGACTTTTTCAATCGCCTTTCCATCTAAAAACAGGCTAAGTTCATCGGCATTTGCGGGTATTAATTTGCTTGTGTGGGTTGATTTTGAAGTTCGCTTATTGCCGGCTAATGAAAGCGGTAATAGTATTCCTCTTTCGATCTGTAAATTAACCCGAGCCATTCCATTGCCCTTGAATAAAAGTAAATTGGATTTCGTCAATTCAGAAAATTCACCCTTGGTAGTAATTAATATTCTACAGTTACCACTTGCCATTATTCTCCTCAAAAGAGTTAGATTACCCTGAATCGGCCAATTCCATTCTCCAACAAATTGTGTTGGTTGGGATAGCACCCAGTTGTAAATGCAAAGCCCCCCCTTTTCAGAAACACCACTTAATTCAATCCGTTGAACATTATTTTCACTCCATTCTACCTCGCCAAAGTCTGCCAATAGTTCTCTCTTCATTGAAATTGAAGGGCTTGAGCCATTATTAGTTGTGTAGTATTGATGGAGTAAATTCCATTTCTCATCTAATCGGTTAACATCTAATCGAGGGTGTCTATGAATCAACCACTCCCGGAGAATGTCAATTGGTAGTAATCGAATGGAACCGAATTCTCTCAATTCACCGATCACAATCGCATCTTTGGATAAAGAGGACAGTGCTAATCCACGCAAAAGATGAGAGGAAAGATGCCCGTGGATTCCGAGTGGGGGTGAAATTTCAATATCGCTAGGGGTGAGGCCCAGGACATACTCTCCATTGCCTAATATTGGAGGTAACTGTGAGCGATTGGTGGGTGACTTAAGCCATGTTCCTTCAGTAATATTCCATGGTTTTGAATTTTCTAAAAGTCTTGCACTGACCAATCCGATCTTTCTGCTTTGTTGGGACCAGTCAACCAATGTTCCAGTATCGGTTTTTACGGGAGGGTCAACTTGTTGCAAGGAATCAATATCGAGCCAAATAATATCATTTCCTCGTGTGACAGCCCAACGCCCCCCTTCATTTCCATTGGAATCGCCGGAAGGTGTAGAGTCTCTCAAATTTACCTCATCTGGTAGGTGAATCAGTGGAGGAGGCGGGTCATTCACATAACCAAGTAGCAGAGTAGAGTCATCGCGTGATAGTAAAATCATTTCCCCATCAGAGGGGATATCTTTGACATATTTACTAATTCTATGTACTGAATCTTGCTGTAATCGTTCCATTCCAATGGTTGTCATACGGTGTACTGCGCCCCTTATTCCAGACTGGTCTTCCCTGATGACATCCCCATTGTCACGGAGCTGTCTAAGGGCAAGAGATGCGTGCGGCATTCTCATCTCTAATTGTTCGCTAATATCTGAGACGGTCCCTCCGCCATCGCTCAACCAGTCTAATATTCGGCGTTGATATCCGCTGCGAATACGTCCTTTAGACACAACATGTCACCTATACTTGGCTCAGTGACCTCTCTTACATATTCTTTGCCCTTTATTTTACTAACTTATTACATTAAGTTACATATTTCCACTGGAGGAGTCCGCTCTTACTTACTTATTACATTTTGTAGTGCGGAAATTGCACCGAATTATGTATTCAATTGTAACCATATCAGTCAATGTCGGGAAAATGGTTATATGAGTGGCCTCGGTCATTGGGTATACTGGCCATCGTCCAAAGCGAATCGGCCAATTGACAGGAGGGAAAAACAAATGAAAACAACTAGAATTAGAGAGAAGATCAAGAAGTTCTTAGGCGACCGACCACGCAACACTGCAGAAATTCTTGAGCACATAAATAGTACAATGCGCCATGGTACTACCAGTCAACAACTTGGTAATGTTCTATCAAAGGATAAGGACATTGTCAAAGTCGGATATATCAAGCGTTCCGGAATTCTTTCCGGTGGATATGATATTTGTGAATGGGCAACTCGTAATTGGGTTTCCTCCAATTGCCCAGAATGGATCGAAGGCACAGCTATCATTATCGATAACAATGGCCATATCACTACCGGTTCAGAATCTTTGAACAAGTATTGAATCAATTCCGATTTATTTAACGGTGCTTTAGTTCGCACTGTCGTAATCCCCCTCCATCGGAAAACCATCCATTTAATGTAAATACTTGCGATGCACTCAAAGGCTTTGTTTTTTCACATTAGTATGTGGAAGATAAAGCGACCAACCGTTGTTGCTTAGTCGGTGGAACTTTTGACCGCTTCCACGCAGGGCACAAATTGCTATTGGAAGGTGCTTGCCGCAACAGTGTGCGCGTCGAGGTCCATTTAACCAACGACAATATGGCTTCTATCAAATCTCCTTACGTTCAATCATTTGATACAAGGTTGGAATCAATTATTGCATGGGCTGATGAATATGGTGATTGCCCTGTCACAGTCCATGAATTGGATGATGAAATGGGTCCAGCTCCTACTCATCCAAATGCAGATGCAATTGTGGCGACTATTGAAACCCGCGCAATGTGTGAAATAATTAATGAGATGCGAGTAAATGATGAACTCGAACCACTCCGCATCATTGAAATCCCTCATTTGATGGATGTGGCTGGTGAAATAGTTTCCTCAACCAGAATCCGTAATGGAATTATTGACCAAGATGGTCATCCATGGATAAGTGAAGAGCAATTAGAATCTACTTTGAAAATGGCTAAATCATTAGATAATGAATTGAAAATACCAATGGGGGAATTATTTATGGGTCCAGAAGATGACCCTGAAGTTGCAATGCTCGCAACTTTAGATGCTTTACCAAATCCGCGCGGAACGATAGTCGCAGTGGGTGATGTAACTGTCAAAACTCTACTAGACATAGGTCTTACACCAGAGATTGCAATAATTGATGGCCTAACCAAAAGGGAGAAATTAGCGGAAAAGGATTGTGTAAATACAACCGTATTCGCTCATACCCTAACAGCAAATAATCCCCCTGGACTACTAACGCCTTCGCTTAGGGTTGCAATAGAAAATGCAATCTATGCTGATGAATCAGTAGTCATCGAAGTAAATGGTGAAGAGGATTTAGCGCCCATATTGATTCATTTAGTCGCACCATTGGGGACGGTTGTATTGTATGGGCAACCAGGACTAGGAGTTGTAATGAGAGTTACAGATATTACTGCAAAAGAAAGATGTAGGGACTTACTATCTATGTTCGAGATAATATAATGGAGGTGATAATATGCTTGTTACAATTACAGTTTGTGTTCGAGATGGGGTGCAATGGATTGATGGTTGTCTACAAGCATTGCTCAATCAATCATATCGGCCCTTAGAGATCATCGCAGTAGACGATGGCTCATCCGACCAATCTTGCGAGGCATTACACAAGTGGCACGACCCTGAAGGAGAAAATGGAATTCCAGTCCGGGTAATGTCACAAAACGCACTTGGATTGTCGGCTGGTAGAAGATTAGCAGTTGAAAATGCCCAAGGAGAATGGGTGGCAATTACGGATATTGATGTTCGTCCGGAGAGAGACTGGATTTCAAATTTAGTCGCAGAATCAAATCCAGTCAGTGTCAATGAAAAAGTTGTAGCGGTTACAGGGCGAACTATTTTCGAATCAGCAGACGATGTAGTAAGCTTAGTTCGCTCCGTTGAGGTTGCACAGAAATATCGTTCACGCCCGCGACGTACATCACTTGCAAATGGTCCTTG
>JAPKFC010000023.1 GCA_028821785.1 Candidatus Poseidoniaceae archaeon
CAGAGAATGGATTCATGCATTACTGAATGTACTGCTTCGGGATGGAATTGTACAGACTTAATCGGTCGCGTAGGATGTTGACAGGCAACTATTGCGCAATGTTGTGAACTTGCAATGACTTGCATTTCTCCAGCGTCAATAACATGGTCTTGATGAGTAAATAATTGCTTGACGAGAGTTCCATCATCATAGTTTACATCTGCAAGGAAATTACTATTATTTTCTGCTCTGACAACTTTACCACCTAAACTGGCTGCAATAATTTGGTGGCCAAAACAAATCCCGTAAATTGGTACATCTGCTGTTCTAATCAAATCTGCAACTTGATCCATCCAATCTTCCCATTGACTAACATTCTTTCTTGAACCAGTGATGATAATCGCATCAGCATCTATTGCTGAGTCAACTCTTACCCCCCACCCATAGTCGAGTGCTTTGGTAGTATGTGGTGCCCACAAGAAAATCTCATAATCAGGAAAATGACTAACTATTTCTGCAGTTCCATGCTTGCCAAATCCTTCTCTCTCAGCCAATAAATCGACTACGAGGAGTTTTTTCATGCTCATGCCTCTGCAGGTTCAACTGCGATTTCAGGAGTGGCTTTCTTAGATTGTAATGCTTCATCGTTTGACTTGATTTGTTGCCATACAATTTCTGCAATATCCTTGACTTCCATATCTGAACCGATCGCATTCAATCCATCTGTAACCATAGTGGAACAGAATGGGCAACCAACTGCTACAGTATCTGCTCCAGTCGCTGCAAGTTCCTTTGAACGGATTACGTTAACTTTGTCATATCCATCATCAACATGCTCTTCCATCCACATTTGTGCTCCACCAGCACCACAGCAGAAAGAATCCTTACCACTGCGTTCAGTTTCAATATCTACTCCACCGATAGCAGCGCGTGGTGCTTCTGTTTCACCACCAATCCTTCCAAGGTAACATGGGTCATGGTAAGTGACAGAACCGTCGTGTTTAGGTTCTGGTAGTTTTCCTTCTTTCTGAAGATGTGAAATTAATTGAGAGTGGTGCATTACTTCAATGTCTTCACCACCATAGTCCTTGTATTCCTTGCCAAGAGTATGGAAACAGTGTGGGCAAGATGCAACAATTTTCTTAACACCAATTTCTTCAAAGGTGGCGATATTTGTTTCTGCTAGCATCTGGAATAGATATTCGTTTCCTGCACGACGGGCTGCATCTCCGCTACATCCTTCTTGCATTCCCAAAATACCAACATCGAGTCCTGCTTCTTTCATTATGCTAATTGTATCGCGTGCGACTTTCTTGTTGCGCTCATCGAATGATGCTGCACAACCTGCGAAGTAGATGTATTCTGCCGGTTCTGCAATCTTAACATCCAAACCTTCAGCCCAATCTCCTCTTTCGTGTGATGGCATTCCGTAAGGATTTGAATCGGATTCAATGTTTTCAATCGCACCCATCAAAGGCATGATAGAAGCTTCAACCGCAGGGTCAAACTCCATTCTCTCCATCATTAGATGGCGTCGTGCATCGGTTAGTTTCGGTACATGGTCGATGTAAATCGGACAAGCCTCGACACAAGCATGACAGGTTGTACAAGCCCAAATCGCTTGTTCATCAAGACGTGCTATGATATCCTCTTCAGGCTTTTCACCAGCGATTAGAGTCTCATAGTGGTCGTTAGCATATTCCCTCAAAGAATGAATCACCGTCATTGGATTGAGAGGTTTTCCTGAGGCATATGCTGGACAAACATCTTGACAGCGAGCACAAGAAGTACAAGCCCATCCATCGATTAAATCTCTCCATGACAAATCTGTATAGTTCTCAGTTCCAAAGGATTCGATATCTAGATCATCCAGTGGAACTGCCTTTCCATCTTCGCCAATCGCCAAAGGAAGCATAGTTCCCATCGGAGTCATATCGTGGAAGAATACATTTGGAAAAGCCATTACTAAGTGCATATGCTTTGAAACTGGAATTAGGAATAGGAACGCTGCAATCGCTGACATATGAGCCCAATAAGAAATTACTACCATTGCAGTGCTTGGATTGAATGTTTGAGCAACCCAGTAACCGATTGGCTCCCAAGTGCTACTCACTGCCGCTTCACCAGCCTCAACTACGAATGAGGTGGTTGTAATCGTCATTATCAGTAGAAGAATTGCATTACCTTCGAGTTGGGATTTTCCTTTCAACTTATCAGGTGTGAAAATAACTCTTCTAATCAATGCCAGTAAACAACCGGTAAATGCAAGAATGTATCCAAATTCAACCATGAGATTCCACGGCCCTTTAACGACCGCTGGCAGTAAGTTGTGAGAGAACCAATTACCTGTTGCTAAATCGAACATATCGGTTGATAGCATCAAGAATCCCCAGAACATCATTACATGGATTCCACCAGCAACTCTGTCCTTCAAGACCTTCTTTTGACCTAACCATCCGGTTATTACTTCGGAAATTCTTGCGCCCCAATTATCAAATCTGTTATCTGCTTTACCAAGTCGAACTAAGCGGGTCGCTTTGACAACTTGATATGAGAAGAAACCGCCGGATACTGCCATTAATACAGCGAAAATTAAGATCCCTGGAATGGGTCCATAATTCATGAATAATGGGTGTTCCATTGACAAATCACCGTTGGGATTGACCTCCCAACAAATCAGCGAAGGCAAATAGATTATTCAATGCATTGATTTTCCACTTGCTAAACTAATGCTATTTGTCAAATTAAGAATGTGGCATAATTATCAAGGGCAGCCCTACTGCCTTTGAATAGAGGAGGGGTTAGATGGCTAAAGTTGAAGCAAGCGCACCAGGCAAGTGTATCTTGTTCGGAGAACATGCTGTTGTTTTTGGACAACCTGCTGTTGCTGTAGCTATTGAGCAGCGCATTACCGTCAGTCTTGAATTATTAGAACAAGGAAATGATGAGTGGCGTATTGACGGTATGAAATTAATTCCTTCCAAACATCCTCATGTTGAGGCACTGCGCTCGCGTTTATGGCAAAAAAAGGCAGGTGCGCCTGCACTTTCAATTCATATTAATGGCGACATACCTCCAGCCTCTGGACTAGGTTCTTCAGCAGCATTATCAGTTGCTGCCAGCGCTTGTTTACGCGCTGCAAGAGGGCGTTGGTTATCCGAAGGTGGAGATGCAACTGAAACCAAAGACTGGGCTGAAGGTTTCTCAAGCCAACTAACTGATACCGATGTATATTCTAAGGTTGATGAGGATAAAGACCCTGCTAGAAGAGCAGGGGATAATGGTCAAGGAAGTTCACATGTTTGGGGAGACCAAGCAATAGATGTCGATGAATGTGCATTACTTGGCCATGCTGTTGAAGCGATTGCACAAGGAGGAAGAGCATCGCCAATGGATTCTTCAGTATGCGCGCATGGAGGAATTGTTTTACTTTCTGATGAAGTTGAAAAGGGAACTGATTGGGCATATACAAGAACTCTTAATACTCCTGAAGGAGATAGAACTTGGCAGGTACATACCATTCCAGTAAAGGCTGATGAACAAGATGTGTTTCTAGTAATAGGAAACTCTGGTGTTCATTCTCCAACTTCAATACAAGTGGCCAAGGTCGCTGCGGCGATGACTGAAAACCCACAACGGATGAGAGAGATTGAAACTATTGGACTCATCGCTCGCAGAGGAGTTGAAGCACTACTGAAAGGTGATTTTGAAGCGGTTGGAAGAGCGATGAGTGAAAATCATCTGATGCTTAGAGGCCTCGGAGTATCATGCTTCGAGTTGGATGATCTGGTCCGTGCTGCTGCACCTTCATCGCTAGGAGCGAAACTAACTGGAGCGGGTGGCGGCGGGTGTATGGTAGCATTAACTCGTAATCCAAAGCAGACCAGTGAAGCGATTGAATTGGCAGGTGGGAGAACTCTAATCTCTAAAATAGGCAACGATGGAGTGCGAATTGAAGGCTATGAAGGATTACCTTTTTGGAAAACATCTAGTAAATAGAGTACTGCATGATGATTTCTCTTCTCAGTAAATAGTAAAAGTTGGCTTTCTTTTTATATAGTGGTTATAAGTGGCGAGGAACATGACCACTGATGAAGAGCGTCTAACTGTCGTAAACGTAGTAGCCAGCACTCGAGTAGCGGAAGAACTTGATCTTCCGGACATCGCAATTCAATTGAATTGTGAATACGAACCAGAACAATTCCCTGGTGTTGTATACCGTGTCAAAGACCCTAAACTTGCAATATTGATGTTCCGTTCTGGAAGAGCAGTTTGTACTGGTGGAAAGAACAAGGATAACATTCACACTGGAATTGAGCGCATGATTCAGGACCTACGCGGCGCAGGTATTGAGACATGGGACAAGAAAGATGTTGAAATCGAAGTTCAAAACATGGTTGCAACCTATGCCCTTCACTACCCTGAAGATTATGATGGACTACAAAGAATTGACACCCTTGACCTTCCAAAGGGTTCTCCTCTTGCAGGACTTCCGCGCAAGTTGAACCTTAACAATCTAACATTCCACTTGCCTTTCGACAAGGTTGAGTACGAGCCAGAGCAATTCCCTGGACTAATTTACAGACTTGACTTCCCTAAGGTTGTCTGTTTAATTTTCGGTTCTGGAAAGATGGTAATTACCGGCGCTCGTCACAAGAGTGAAATTCTTGAAGCTGTAGAAATCATCAAGGATGAATTAGCAGATCTTCTTTGAAGTGCCCAATTAGAAGCATATTTCCAACCATTGCCACGGATGTTTGTTCATCTAATGATAAATCTGGCAATTCCGTTAGGGGAAAGAATAGATGAGGTAGTTCTGTTTTGCCCATATCATGAGGCGCAAGTCTAGTTCTGCAGTTCCGGCTGTGGCGCTATTTTTTTTGATAGCAATATCATCCCTCAGCCCCCTCATCTTTTCTCAGCAAGACGATACTGCGGGCCCACTAGAATTTGAAAACATGAGTCCTGCTAGAGCAGGTGCTTCTGGCGACCCAGGTGTTAGCGACGTCCCCGTTTGGAGAATCGGTGATAAATGGATTTATTCCGGCACCTTTGACCCGACTGCATTGATTGTCAACAGTGGCGTAAGCGCTTCGGTTGGAGAAATAAATGGCGATACCACTGCGGAAGTAATCTCTATTACCGAACAGTCTGTTGACAATAAGACCGTCTTGGCCTATACTCTTAGATCGTATGCTAATTTTGATAAATCCGGAATTGAATTGGATGGATATACTGGTAACGCATTCATTGAATATACTCAGACGGAAATAATTCAGGTTAGCGATTTATCAACAATAAGAAGCGACTTGGATATGTACATCCAATTCGTTCCATATGGAATTTCATCCTTAACTATGGTTCTTGGTGACATTACAATTACCAATACCTATTCACCTGTCAATGAAGTATATGATTTCCCGCTTAGAGCTGATGAACGTTGGACTACAACAAAAACTACAAGTTCTACTTGGTCTGGAACAAGTGATTACATCACACCATTCCCACCACCACTCACCGATACCAATTCTACAACATGGGAGGTTACTGCAGTTGGTAAGCCATTCAATAGTAGAGGACAGACAATTGCTTATGGTGGTTGTAATGAGTCTTACGGCTTGACCTCCTATGATAATCAAGGTGATGAATCTGGATACCGTTGGTATTGCCCAGAAGCAAGAAATTATGCATGGATGCATAATGAAGAAGATGTTGGATTAACAATTGATTTTAGGTTGAAGCAATATATCCCAAAGGACTCAACTGGAGTCGATATTTATCAAAATCCTGGCACTCGTGAGCGTTGTATAAATGTTGAATCAACTAACTCAATTACTGCCCTCAATACGCCAATTGAAGTTTGGGCCAATGTATCGACTACCTGTTTTTCAAACATTGCTGGATTACAATTAGAATTACGTTATGAGACTACTGGATTCCTTGCATCTCTAACCACTGCTGCTAACGGAAGTGCTTGGGCGGTTGTCGATGTTTCAGATAAATTGGACTCTTCCGCCTACGCTTTAGATTGGGCCAGTCACGCATTCGTTGCTAAAATTGCCAATCATATCGGAGTTACAACCATTACATTAGATGAATATATGGTCGGACTTGATTTAATCGCAGATTTAGATTCTGCAATCGTGTTGAGGAATAGAAGTGGTATCACATCTGAATTGAATTCAATTACCGGATGGAATGTATTGCCTGCAGATCAATTATTCATTGAAGTTTCAGTAAAAAACCGTGGCATCAGTACATCCACTCCTGCCGAGATTCTAATCACTCACCCTGATGGTCAAACCAGTAGGCACATGATGTCTCCATTAGCCACTTATGCTGTACACAAAGTCAACTTCACATGGACTGTTCCTGCCGATTCACCTATTGGCATTATTCCAATGAGCTGGGAGGCTGATCCTGATGCGGTTAATTCCGCTGATGCAAACTCAACTAACGATTATGCACAATTGAATCTAAATGTTGGTAGATTGCCAACCGCTTTGGCTAATACTTCATCAGTTCAAACTAATCAAGTTGCATTAATTGACGCTTCACAAAGTTTTGATGAAGATGGTGGAGATGTGTTTTGCAAATTCGCCGTCACTTTTGATGATGGTTCGCGCCAATGGAATAGTCAACATTTTATTTCACAATCCTGTATGCTAAATTATTCTTGGATTGATGATGGTCAATATCCCGTTGAGATTACCGTTATTGATGATGAGAGGGATGAGGTGACGATTTCCTTGATCGTCGAGGTTGAGAATCGGGCACCAAAGATAGAGATTAGAAGTTCAAGAACTGAGGCCAAGGTTGAGCATCCAATCACATTGTATGCATATGCAAATGATTCTGATTCTGAGAAGGTTTGGCCGGGTGTTGTAGATGTTTATTGGCCAAATTCAATTTGCCAAGAAGGCTACTATACGCGAGTGTGCACCACGACTGCTCAGCATGAAGGATGGCATTCCTTTTTGGCAATTGCAGAAGATGATGACTTCACAAAAACCACAGCGAGTATTGATATAAAATTCACCAATATTGCGCCGCATGGAACCATAATACAATTGTTGGATGGTTCAATTGCGATGGAGAGTGATAACCAACATATTTGGCAAGTTGATGAAGACCAATTGGTCAATGTCAAGGGCCAATCTGATGATTCTATTGATGACATTGACAAATTAATTCACACATGGTGGCCTGATGATGCACAACCGTCACTAATGGAAATTTTTGAAGGAAGAACATCTCAATTCCCGATGTTGTGGAGTGATTCAGGATTGCATAAGATTCGCTTGCAAGTAACCGACACAGATGGAGAATCTAGTGCCGTTGAAGAACGCTGGGTCAATATCAGAAATGTTGCTCCTATTGTCGAGGCTTTAGATCAAATCTTACCAATTGCTGAAGGACAAGAAATTTCTATTACCGGTTCTGCTACTGATACAGAGAGTGATATTTCTACGTTGAGCAGATGCTGGGATATTGACCCAGGAATAGATAGTGACGGCTATGGTTCTGCTGCTGATGATTGTGACATTCGTGGAGATGAGTTGACATATTCATGGAATAGAAGTGGCTCTCACACAATCATCTACCATGTAACTGATGATGATGGGGCATATTCGAGTGAAGTTCTCGTCGTCGAGGTTCTCAACATGCCTCCAAAGGTACGAATCAGTGATGTTTCTTGCGTAGCATATCGTGAATGTACTCTCGACGCTTCTGCAACAATAGACTCAATTAACGATATTGACGACATCACTATCGTCTGGGATTTAGATATTACAAGCGATAGTAATGGTGATGGAATCTCCGATAACGATGCTGATTTGATTGGAAAAACAGTTTCTCATGTATTCCGTGTTTCAGGAGTCGCTAAAATCAAAGCAATCGCTTGGGATGAAGATCCTGAACGTCCTGGAACCTCTACAAAGAATATCGATGTAGCTCCTCCTGAGCGAAATATTGTTGAAAAAATAAGCGCTTCGTTAATTGGTGAAGAAGCAAATGCATTTGCTCAACTTTCATTATTGGTGATAATTCTGTCAGCACTTGCATTATTATCTGGAAGAAGAAAAGAAATTCAACCTGATATGTGGCCAGAACTTTCTAACTTTCAAAGCGAATTAGATGAATTCGGTGAACCGATTGACCACATGGCGAGGATGATTGAAGCAAAGAGACCCGAGGCCCCTCCACCGCTTCACACATTTACGGCTGCCATGGAAATAGCACCGCAAGACTCGATTGAACTCCAATCACAAATAAATGACCAACAACAAGAGGATGAAATTAGCCCAACTGTTGAGTTGAATATAGATTCTCCACCAATCCCTGAAGATGGCTTACCCGAGGGATGGAGTGAAGAGCAGTGGCAGCATTTTGGGCAGGAATACTTGGATTCAATGCAATAGTTGCCATTAGTCAATGAATCAATTGCATTAAATGAGTCACCGATATGGGAGTGTAATGATACAACAACGAATCGTTGCAATTGCTCTTTTCGCGATTATTTTCCTTGCACCATTTTCTTTGCTGCTAGATGAAAATAATCAGCACTTAGATGACTCCATTCAGTTACATGCTGATGCTGCTACACCAGCACCAGATGTTCCCAATTACCGCATTGGAGATGAATGGACATACGAAACTCAATTTGATGTCGCGTCATTGATAGCGCAAGCAAATGTTTCTGGTACGGTTAGTACATTAACTGGCGATACTGATTATGAAATGGAAAATATCCGATTTATGACCATAGATGGAATACAGACATTGGTCTATGAAATAAAAATCAGTGGTGATTTCACATCTGGTAACAGCGGTGCGACTCTTGAAGGTGTAAGTGGAAGACTTAATGTTGCATATGATGGAGTAGATATCGTTAGGGTTAGAGACCTGGCTGTCATCAATATGCAATTCTCACTAGGAGTTGATTTCTTACCTTACAACATCGGGTTTTTGAAGCAAGATCTAGCTGATTTAACTTTTGATACATGGTATGAACCTGCCAAAGAAAAATATGACTTCCCAATTCATACTGGCGACCAATGGTATATGCCATTCCGAGCAGGTACAACTGTAACCGGTACTTCAGATTATTTTGATCCTTCCGATTTTGACACAAATGTCTCTGACAATTCAAGTTGGCAAGTGACATCAAATGGGATACCGACCGAAGATGGTAATTCAATCTCTTACTCTGGTTGTGATGATTCTTACAAAATAATGGAATGGAATGAAACTGGTGTAAATCAAGGTTTCCAGTGGTACTGTCCAGCGGTAAGAAGTTCAGCATGGATTAGAATCATTCATTCGGCAGGATTCACAATCGATTGGTTGCTAAAGGAATACTCCCCTGCAGATTCATGGGGCGTACAAGATAGTTCAAATCCAGGTGCGAGAAATGTGGAAATAGAAGTCAATACCCAATCTATTGCCACGCTCCCTGAAGCAGTTCAAGATATTTCAATATCGTATATGATCAATAATATACCTCAGGCTAACAAAAATTTGCAATTGAGATATGAATTGAATGAAACAATAGATAATCCTACTACAGATGGTAATGGTAATGCTACCAGTAGTCTGAACTCATCGACAGTCGTTGACGATACGCCTTCGAGTGACGATTATACCAGTAATGGAATCATTGTTTGGGACCCTGTGGAAGAAATAATCGGCGCCAAAACATTGGTTATCGATTTGAGTGTTGTCGCTGTCGATTTAGTCGCACAATCTGATTCTATCATCGTCACTAGACATCGAGGACAAGACTCCACAATATTGTCTCAATCGATAGGTTTTGCAGCATTACCGGGCGACATCCTCGCTTTCTCAATACCTGCACAGAATCGTGGAGTATTGACTTCGCCTGCTACAGAGATTGAAATTATCACTCCAGATGGCACTAGTTTCAGAGAGAGCATCCCTCCAATACCTGCATATTCGGAACAACGCATATTGGTAAATTGGACTATTCTAGAGAGCGAGTCAATTGGTTACAAGACATTGGCATTTACCGTAGATCCAGACCAAACTGTTACTCAAGATGCTAATAGAAGTAACAATTATGCGAACGTCAGTATTTTCATTGGTAGAGCACCAACTGCTAACTTCGTTGTCGATGAAGGAAAATATACTTTTGAAAATGTAACATTGGATGCTACTGCTTCTTTTGACGAAGATAGTGGAGATGTTGAATGTCGCTTCGAAATAGAATCTCGTACTGGATTGATGGACATAATCGATTCCACTAATTGCTGGACTCAATGGAATTGGAGCGATAGTGGCGTTTGGAATATCAAATTAATCGTCGTTGATGATGAATTAGATTTTGCTGTAATAAATACTAATGTAACCATACTAAATCGAGCACCATATCTCAATCTGTCAATGCCAGATAGCATCCCAGTAGAGAGTTCAGTTACAATTGATGCAACTGACTCAGGGGATGTGGATACAACTTCGCCTGCTGGTCAAGAAGTGACTATATCTTGGCCTGGTACAAATTGTCAAGAAGGTTTGACACAGCCGACTTGTACTTTCATTCCACTAGCGGAAGGAGAGATTATGATCGTCGCTGAAGCTATGGATGATGATGGCGCAGTAACAACAGTAAATCGGACATTAAATGTTCTAAATATTGCACCAACACTCAACGCACCAGAACTTTGGAATGCTGGTCAAAATATTTCTCTTGATGAAAATGGTACTTGGTATCTAGATGAAGACCAAATCGTGCTATTACGGGTCAATGGTGATGATACACTCAGTGATAGAGATGACCTCAACATTGAATGGTTACCATCTCATCTAGATTCTAATTGGAGTGAAACTACAAATGGACCAGCATCAACTGTAACGGTCTCTTGGCAAACTTCTGGCGAACACATAATCAGTGTTGCTGCTTGGGACGATGACGGTGAAAAATCGGAAGATAGAACTGCGAAAGTAATGATTTCAAATGTAGCACCAACAATAACCGGACTACCAGGGGATGCACCAATCTTTGAAGATGATGACATCACATTAAATGTTGAAGTAAGCGATACTGTATCGGATCTTGATTCATTAGAGATTTGCTGGGACTTGAATGGTGCAGTAGATTTGAACAGTGACGGTGATGCTACAAACGACTGCCAAGAAACTGGTGAAAATATGACACTCTCTTGGCCTACAACTGGTGTTCGTTGGATTACTGCTACTGTTACTGATGATGATGGAGCAAGTGCTTCCCAGTCGGTTAACATTAGTGTACAGAACTTGCCTCCACGCTCGGTAATATCAACGGTAACAAACCTTACAGATATTACTGAAGGGGATAGCGTATTGTTGAGTGCTAAAGATTCGATTGATACTCCTGCGGACAAGTCAAACCTTATCTATCAATGGAAATCAAACCACTTAGATACAGATTTAGATGGTGATAAAGATGGCGACATTGACTTTTATGGTATTGATTACACAATGGAAAATATGCCTGCTGGAACTTGGGACATTACATTGGTTGTAATCGATGACAATAATGAAAGTGCATCATCGACGATGACCATCGTTGTCAAAGCAATCCCTTCAGATTCTATTCTTGATTCAATTAGTGATGAAATTGGATCTGTCGGAACTGGTATCTTGGTGTTATTGTTTTCGTTGGTAATCGGACTTTCAATATTCTTACTGATCACACGTAAATCTTCAGATCCAACGGAAGACAAATATCAATCTTATGGAGGATTCGCTGCCGGTGCAAGCCTACCTACTTCTGAACCTGGTTCTGATTTGTTTGGTGAAGCGGCAGTTGCCACTAGCCAACAACCTGCGCAGTATGATGCCTTTGGACAAGTTGGTGCTGAAGTAGCTCAACCACAAGTCCAGCAACCGGCTGCTGCCCAACCTGTACAAACTACTCCGGGTCCTGCTCTACCGGCAACTGGATTACCGGAAGGTTGGACAATGGAACAATGGGATTACTACGGTCAGCAATGGTTAGATGCAAATACAACACCTCATCCACTAATTGAACCGGCAACTAACAATACCCCTGCCACCTCTGTCAGTACTAGCATGAGCGGTTTGCTCGATGATTTAGACTTCTGAGGGACATACATGGCAAATCTATGGCAATTTTTTGGACTACCCGATCCTGAGGGGAGTATCCAATCTACTGCCAAGAAGCCAAAGAAAAAGAAAAGGCCAAAACCGGTGTCAACTGATTCTACTACTGAACAACATTTGTTGATTCCGAAATTAAATCTTGAAACAAATGAAGTGCCTATTGCCTCAAATAATCCACACAAAATAGCCATACGAAATCTCAAACAAGTTCCTGTTGGATGGACTGGACCAGTCACTTCTGATGGTGAACCTTTCCATGATCTCGCAGCTCATAACGGACCTAGACGTTCATTTCCAACACGTGCTTTGCGATATGTTTCTCCGGATAAGATGAATCGTATTGCAACAAGGAATATTGGAAAGAGAATACTCCAAGGTGATACTGTTATCGTCGATTTACGCCCACTAGTTCACATGGATTCTCACCAAGCCGCATGCCGGAGGGAATTGAAGCACATGAGTGATGAAAGTGGAGTGTCAATCTTTTCTCTTGACCAAGAAGATAAATTATTGATGATTCCTGGTTGCGACGTATTAGTAGAAGTCGCCAATAAGGATTTAGGAATTACTGCATTATTGCATTGAATAGTTATTTCATTGTTGCAAATCGATCAGTGCTTGTGATGCGATTCCCAATACGGTTGATTCTGAACCATCAATCAACTTTGCCCATTGACCCATGGGTCCAGCCAAATCATATCCACCGGCTTTACCATGCCATGATTTAGACAAGATTAATTCAACTAATGCTTCATCGGGTAGAGGAGTTATTTCGACGATGGAAGATTCACAATAGAATTTCCACTTTGACAACTTTTTAATTCCAGTTGCAGACCAAACTTGATGTCTTCTCCCTGAAAGACGATGCAACATCATTGCAGCTTCTATTTCATCCATTGGCTTACCAAGGCTCAACATTGAGTCATCGGGGTCACAAAGCATAGTGTCACAGACAATTACTACATCATAGTCGCCGATTTGTGATTCCAAATCAGCAGCCCTTGCCTTTTTTTTACAAATTTCTAATACTTGATATTCAACTTCGCCTGATGGAGGTTTTTCGTCAACACCTTCTATTCCTTGGCATACAATATTTGGAAAAAGTTCTCTCAATAATTGCGCCCGGCGAGGCGATTTAGAGGCGAGCCAAACTGTGTCCGAATCCCCCATAGCCACCCCTAAGAGGCTTGAGATTATTGCTTTTTTTAAGGTTTATTTTCAAAAAATTAGCAAACTGAACAAGGGAGAGGTTGAAGACTCGTAGGGGACACCACCGATTAGTGGCCGACATGGACGAGATAGAAAGAATCCCAACCCATATTGAAGGATTAGATGAAAATATGCAAGGTGGGATACCTAAAGAACACCTCTGTATTATCGCTGGTGCATCTGGTGCAATGAAGTCCAGTGTTTCTTTTTCATTACTTTACAATGCAGTTCTTTACGGTGAAACCAGTGGAATATATGTCACTCTTGAGCAGGGTAAAGATTCACTTCGTTCTCACATGTCTAACATGGGAATGAATGTCGATGATGTCCGTGTAAGAAATCGTATCGCTATTATTGATTTAGCCGACCTTAGAGTTCAATTAGACCAACAAGGAATGAACAACCGTATTGACTGGATGGGACAATTGATTAAGCAATTAACATCATATCGAGAATCTATTGGTTTCGAACTATTAGTCTTTGATTCATTGGGTGCTTTCTTTACATTAACAAAAATGGAAAACCCTCGCGATGAGATTTTCCGTCTTTTTGAAGCGGTTAGAAGACTCGGACTTACTTCTTTCTTCATCTGTGAAATGACTGGAGAAGATCACAAGCAATTTGGTGAATACGGTGTTGAAGACTATCTTGCAGATGGTGTTGTTCATCTTGTCATGGAAAGAAGCGGTGATGATGTCACAAGAAAACTTGGTGTTGTAAAAATGCGACATACTCGTCACAAACTTGGATATATGCCATTGACTTGGAAAGAATCTGAACAAAGATTCTCAATCAATTGATTATTCAACTGTTACTGATTTTGCTAAGTTTCTTGGACGGTCTACGTCATGTCCAAGTGCGATTGCAGTATGATATGCGATCAATTGCAGCGGTACAACTGTAAGAAGTGGTGATAGTAATGAGTGAACTTTCGGAATTGCAATATTGACATCTCCTTCCAAACTAATATCATCTCCCTCTTCGTGAATTAAGATAATCTTAGCACCACGCGCTTTGGATTCATGAATTGCTGATACTGTCTTTTCTTTGACATGGTCATTTGGAACGACGAATATTATTGGACTTCCTTCTTCGAGCAAAGCAATCGGCCCATGCTTCATTTCACCTGCCGGATATGCTAGACAAGGGATATAGGCTACCTCCATCAGTTTTAATGCACCTTCTTTAGCAACTGGTGCAGAAAGACCTCGTCCTAAGAAAAATACACTTTTTGCATTTTTAACTAATTCAACCGCTTCCATTATTGGGCCTTGATTTTCAAGGTACTCCTCGATAAGATGAGGTACTTGTTGTAATCCATGAATTATTTCTTGCCCGCGTTCCTTACTTGTAGAACGTGAACGCCCTACTTGAAGAGCAAACATTGTCAAAGCTGCAACCATATTTGAGAATGCCTTTGTTGATGCTACCGACTGTTCTGGGCCAGAATGAATGTATACTCCTTGTCGACATTGACGCGCAATAGTAGAGCCTACGACATTGACAACTCCATGTACTTGGCCGCCTTTCAATTGTATCTCTTTTACTGCGGATAATGTATCTGCGGTTTCACCGGATTGAGAAATTACAAAGTGTAGTGCATTTGGATTTATCACTGGTTCATTATACCTAAACTCGCTAGCAATATGAGTTACTGCTGGTATTCTCGCCAACTTTTCAATTAACAATTGACCTATTTCGGCAGCATGCAATGCTGTTCCGCAACCGATTAAACGGACATGCGGAACCTTTGCTAAATCTGATGGAGAGAGACGTAATCCGCCTAACCTTCCATTTCCCCTAACTCTATCTAGACGGCCGCTGATACAATGACGCAACGCATCAGGCTGTTCATGTATTTCTTTAAGCATAAAATGTTCATATACACCTAATTCTGCTTCGCCCCAAGATTTCTCTAGAACTGTAACTTCAACTTTTTTACTATCTCCTTTCAAACTAGAACGCTTGATAGAAGTTGCTGTTACCACTGCAATATCTCCATCTTCTAGGTAGACTACCCTGTCGGTGAATTCCGAAAGAGTAGGTCCATCGCTTGAAATGAAGGTCTCGCCGTCACCCTTGCCAATAACCAAAGGTGAACCATTTCTTGCAACAACTATCAAATCATGATTTTTGAACAGAACACAAAGTCCCCAAGTACCGACTGCTTTCTGAAGTGCCCTTCTCACTGCTGCTTCAGGATTATCATCGATTGCCAATTCGATTTCGATCATGTGGGCCAGGGCTTCTGAATCGGTTTCACTCTTCAATTCTATACCTTGAGCCATCAATGAAGCCCTGAGTAATCGTGAATTGTTTATGATTCCATTATGAACAATTACAACATCTCCGGAGGCAGAAGCATGTGGATGTGCATTCGCATCTGTCACTCCACCATGTGTAGCCCAGCGCGTATGACCAATTCCACTTGTCCCCTGAATATTAAGTGGTAGAATTGATTGCATTTCGCTAACTTTTCCAACCTTTTTGAAAACTGAAATATCTCCATCCTTGACCGCAATACCTGTGGAATCATAACCGCGGTATTCTAGTCGCCTCATTCCATCAATCAGAATGGGGGTTGCTCTTTTTGAGCCCATATAACCAAAAATTCCACACATAATATCAACTCAGAATTCAGTGATATGAGAGCATATCGGGCAAGAGACACTCTTTCTAGTCATGTCCTTGACTGTGAACTTGGCCTCACAACTAGAACATACGACATCTCTTTGTGGTGGTGCGATTCCAAGCAATGGAGGCAATCCTGCCAATGGTGGCAGTTGCCCTAACGGTGGAAGGTCTCCAAGTGGAGGAAGTTCAGGCAATGGTGGCAACTGGGATGTGTCGAGTAAGACTGCATCGCTTGGCGCCTGGTTCAGTGAAACCAATGGGGGAAGATTTTTGCTTATTTCATCGAACATTTCCTGCTGCTCTCTCTTTTCCTTTCTGCTAATTCTTCTTTCAAGACGGGGGCTTCCTTCACCGCTTTCAGACTTCTCTGTGAGTGAATCTCCGAGTGATTGCTTCTCTTCATCCTCCATCATAACAATGGCATCTGTAACAACTAAGTCATCTTCTTCTCGATCGATTGCCAGTAGTGGGCCATCATCTTCCTCTGGATTTATCATTATCTCAACAGAATCATCTGCTTTATCAGCGATCTTCGATTGTATTAATTCAAGTTCTCTACGGCGCGAAGAAGAACTAACTGAAACGAACATAAATACCAAGAATATGAGCAGTGCTACAACTGTTCCGATTAAAATCGCCTTCTTTGTTCCTTCATCCCCCGGCAAGTAAGATAGTAAACTTTCTAAAAATGGTATATCTTCAACCTCTTTGGTACCTTCATTGTATGCGGCAAGAGGTTTCAAGGTCAGACTACCACTAGCAGAAGACAGCAGTATCAGGCCATCAAATTCCATACCAGCATATCCAGAAAGGAAACCTTCAGTCAAAATATTGGAAACAGAATAATCTGTTAGAGTCATATCCTGTGACAATAATCCATAACGAGTTACAGGACCATAGAGATTGATTTCATCAAATAATAATTGAACTCCACGTGTGGTCGGATTCATTTTGAGATTAGACATTCCTGGCGCACTAACATGATTTGCATCGCTTGACCACAATCTATCGGTAATTGTGTAAGTCATCTTTGCTTCTTTTCCTTTTCCTTCTCTCCAAGCTGCGTAGATTACTTCTTCATCTTCTCCATCTTCTAAGACCATTGATGCTAATGATGCATCATCGCCTATCGATGTTTGGAAAGTCCATGAAGAAGTGGCTGAATCACCACGAGTATACATCAAACCGACACGGTCTAATCCAGTAACATCATCTCTAATTTCTTGGTAAATAATGTGTAATTCCTCTGAACCTAAGGCTATAGCCAGTGAATCTCCTTTACTTCGACTAATGTCTATATTCGATAACACAATTACTGGATTACCCCAAGAACCTTGTGCGTCTGGTGTTTCAGAAGTTAGGGCAAATATTGAGGTTATATCTTGCCACGAGCCTCCGGTTGAAATATCTCTTTGATATCCTGCAATTACCATTTTTCCATCATATTGGTCAATGGAGAGCCCCCAGTACGAACCTTCGGTTAATTTCAATGGATCCATCAGGGACTGTTCTGGTGTAGTTTCGCCACTTGCCGAAATTGCACTCATTGCCAAGTTAGTGTAAGTATAGCCCTCAATACTGATTGTCTTACGGCTCCATACTGCTTGAACCAAACCATCTTCACGTTGACTCACAGCAAGTTCGCCGCCCCAATTCTGTTCCAGTTTTACATCTCCTGGCATCGACATTAATTTTGTTATGGTTCTAACATGTAACTCTCCATCGATGGTAGTAAACAATAATGCTCCGTCATCCAATCCTACAAATTCTAGTACCACTTCATCTTCCACCAGATTGATTCTTACTTGGGAACCTAAACTAACTTCATCGAGTATCGTGTAAAAATAGTGGATGCTTTCACTCGCCTCAACTCCATCGCCTAACAAAGTTGCACGGTAGAACACATATCCTACTTCTTGATGAATGTCTTGGAATGTCACTGTTTCATGCCCAGAAGCAGAAGATGAACCTTCAACAACAATTATTGATTCTTCTGTAATCTCTTGCCATCCTAATGCATCTATTCTCTTCTCTAGACGCATAGTAAGATCTGTGGCATCTGATTGCCCCATATTGTCAATTCTCACATTGATGGAATATGGTATTCCAGGCATAGGAATCTCAGGGAAAGTAGTGACTGCCCCCTGCATAAAGCGAAGCATAGCCTCAACTGGCCTCTCTTCAACTGTGAATGAGAATGTGTATTGATTGTTTGAATTATCTGCATCATCTTCGTCAATGTTTATTGTTACATTGTGGACTCCTGCTTCAGTAGCCCACCAATATAATTTCAATTGTGTACTTTCTCCTTCATCGAGTCTGTCGACTATTACCTCTGAAGGATATGTTTCAGAACTACTTCCAGGTGCTATCAAATCAACCGAGATTTCTAAAGCGTCCAAATCACCATAATTGCCTATTGTGAAATCAATTTCAAGCAAAGAACCAGCAATTGCGCTATGTACTGGCAATCCTTGTTCCAAGATTTGTACTACACCAATAAATTGTAATTCGGATTGAGGAGGCATATTGTCTACATTGTACATATGCCTAATCGTTTCTGATTTGATTTCGCTTTCATTGACTAGGCGGAAGGAGATTCTATGTGACCCATCATCTACTTCAGTAGAATCCCAATTGATAGCCCACTGACCTGTGCTAGATGAAATCTCATAACCAATCCCCCACTCTTCGTTATTTATTTGGTATTCAATTCTGTCAGGTTCAATTCCATCAAATGTTCCCTCAAATTGGACATTTCCAGTTAATGTTTCACTTGTATCTGGGCTTGAAATAGCCACAGACATACGACCAATATTGACTGTTCTAACCGCAACAGTAGTTCCTTCTCCGTCTTGGTTTAGCGCTCTAGCCATCACCAAAGTGTAATCTTCAGATGAATCTACCCAGTCTGATTTAATTGAAACATCTAAGAACCAATCTGGTAATTCCCCACCGGCTAGAGTCCAATCTTTCAATTGCTTCGCTGAACCATCGAGATAATGTTGTTCGATGGTGATTTGAACTTCATCATATTCAGATGTATTAGTTCCGATAATACTCCCAGAAATTCTAACCATGTCGCCTTCAATAAACCAAGACCCATTACTTGGATAATTAATAGTGACATTATTTTCGCTTCCATTCCCAGTTGGTGGAGGGGGAGTAATTATTCCACCGCCGCCCCCTAAAGGCGTACATGATCTTTGCAGAGCCATGTCTATTGCACAAGAAGCATCGATTAGACCGAAGCCCCATTTGTCATTCCATCTATCTGAAACTGTAGATTCACTAGCTTCACCTTTTTGCTCGCTTGAATTCCTCAAGATGTCTTTGACCTCTTGTGGATCAAGGTTCGGTCTTGCTTGCAATAATGTTGCAACTACTCCTGAAGCGATTGGAGTTGCCATACTCGTTCCATCTTTGGATTCATAATCTGAATCCGCCATCGGCCGTGTTGGTTGTCCCGGAAAAGATGCTCCTGTTGCTGCTGAAGCAGAATTTATACCCGTACCATAAGAGGTTATATCTGGTTTTAATTCATCCCAGTCATCATCATCGCCATCGCTTAAGCGCGGCCCCCAATTGGAATAGGAAGCGATTGAATCATCTTCTCTGTCAATGCTATCTCTATCATCCACAGCGCCGATTGAAATCGCACCATCTGCACTTGCAGGGGATGGTACTCTCTTGCTACCATCGTTACCCATTGCTACAACACAAACGATCCCAGCTTCTGTCGCAGAGTTGACTAGACGCGCTTCGCTGCCAGAACCATTATCTCCTTCATCACCAGGATTTAATGGAGATGATATTGAACCAAATGACATCGAAGCGACTTGTATTCCCCTACCAGATGAATTAACGCCCCAATCTTGGTCAACATTATTTATCATCCATTGAATCCCGTTTAGAGAAGATTGCGAATTTGTTCCACCGCCATCAGATAGGACTTTTATATCCACCAAAAAAGCACCCGGCCCAGTACCCATCTCTGTTCTCGATGAGCCCCCAGTTCCAATTGCGGAACCTGCAACGTGGGTGCCATGGCCATTCCCATCATCCGGGTCTTGAGAACCATCTGGGTTACTCGCTGAAGAGGTTGCATCATATCCAGCTAGCCATTTTTGGTCATTGTATGAGGTCGCATCTAAGTCAGGATCATCGTTAATATCATCAAAGTCGTTTAAGGAGCGATGCTCATTGTCTACTCCTGTATCAAGAACTGCAACAACAACTCCTGCTCCGATGTAATCTCCTTCATACGCACTTGCGGAGTAATCATCGCTTGGCAGTGAACGTGTCGCTCTTGATGCAATATTGTTGAATGGGGTCATGACATTCTGCATCTCAACAACAACTACACCTTCAAGGAAATAGATGTCCATTAATGCACTTACTGGGACTTTATCAACTGCGATTGAATCAATGCTATCCAATACTTGAAACCAAGCACCGTTATCCTCACCAACCCAAGAATGGGACTCGAGAATTTGCTTGAGTGAATATTCATCTGCTTCATCGGGATGCCAGGCAAAGTCTACGACAATGGCGACGGTTTTTCTACCGTCTTCACCAGTTATCGCAGTAGGAGATATTGAATCGTATCCTACAAGCACTCTTTGTAAACGATCATCCATGCCATTCCAGTCTAAATCTGGACCGTATCCTTGCCACCAACCATCTGCTTCCGATGCGTCACGGCCATCCCTGTCAATCACTCTTAATGGGCGCTGACAATAGCTATCCTCACACATTAAAGGAGGTAATCCGTCGATAAAAATTGGCTCTGTGAATTGAACAACTGATTGCTCTTCTTGGTCCAAGTTTGTTGCTGAAGCGGTTGCAAATGCACCCAAGTCAGCAATCAAGAACATTAGCACCAAAAGCAATGAAGTCCTGTGGCTTTTGGATATCCCTTGAAATTGCACACACGCACCCCATTTGTCATGGATACACCTCTCACCTTTGAGACTATCCACCTCTTGACACTCTCCCCTGCCCCTTTAGGGGCGGGGGAGTTAGGGCCAATGGAAATGTTGTGGTTCTTTTGAACATTGGATTGTTGGGCCATCCTTTCTTTCAACCATACCAATGCCTTCACCACAAACAGGACATTCCGATTGATTTGCCAAATGTTCCATCCATGCGATTCTCGTTTCTGCTTCATCTCCAGAATCTCTTAATTTCTGTAAAGTTTCCTTGGCATTCTTTGGCAATTCAAATCCACCTGCACTCCAAGGGTCAGGTAAATCAGTAAGACTGATCATAGAAGATTTCATTTGTTTCATTCGTAAAGAAAGTGAACTTTGACCTGAAGGTCCGCCGTCATCAACTCCCAATGCATATGGGCCACCTTTGGCCACTAATGGAAGTGCCAAATATGTTGCAACAAAACCGCCAAGGTGTGCCATATGAGCGACATTCGTACCCTTGCCCAAAGCCATGGCATCATATGCCCTCATGATTTCAAGCGCGAAGTAAAGTAATGCGATTAATGTCACAGGCCATTTGCGAATCAATATTAGCGGAAATGGTATTTCATCCCTCGGCCATCCAGCCAAATAAGCCCCGAGTAATCCAAAGGCTGCCCCACTAGCTCCGAGCGAAGGAGTATTGGAAGCAGAATTAAAAATATACCAAGCAAATGAACCACCGAATAATCCAATGAAATATATTTGAAGATAGCGTTTTCCCCCCAACCTTTGCTCTAGAGGTATTCCAATTAAGGCCAATATTACAGTATTTCCGAGAACGTGTAGAGCATCTGCATGCAAGAACCCTGCTGAAAATAATGTATGAATCCACAGCGGCGAAGACGCCCTTGAAGGAATTAATACGAAGTCAGACCATACCCAATATTCCACTAAACCCCACTGTGCGAAGAGGGTACAAAACACTTGGATGACATATCCAAATAATACCGAAACGGTTAGAGAAAGTGCATATGATGTTTCATTTATTTTTGCATAAATTAGTGGACCGATAAGGACTGCAAACCAAAGCAACAACAAGAACCATTCAGCGATGCCGAAAACTGACATAGCATAGCCCATGTTTGTGGTTTGAAGTTCCGGACTTATCATTTATTGCGAGAATAGTTATCAAATTTGTATTCTAGCACTCTGTGAGAAAAGCGAATAAGTAGGGCATTGTGCAATTGATATGTCCGATGTATTGCTGGCCTTTGAGTCGGTTGAAATCCGTCGCGGCATGGGTATTGTTGTAAGCGATTTTTCATTACAGGTTTCATCGGGCGAAGTCGTAGTACTGCATGGTGAAAATGGATGTGGAAAATCAACAATTATTGAGGCTGCAGCACGTATTCTACCTATTGAAAAAGGCCAAGTATTACAACATGGAGAATTAGTAATCGATAGTGAGGGTCGCAGAAAAGCCCCAACTGTGCCTTTCGGACTGACGTTACAACAAAATGGGCTAGTCGGAAGCGATACAATCGCTGAACACCTCAATAATATGATGTCCATTTGTCAAACAAAAATAAACTTGGCAGCGATACTGAAACAATACTCACTCGATCACCGCAGCAATGATTTGATCGCCCATCTATCCGGTGGACAGCAACGTAAAGTATCCGTAATCGCCGGCCTTTTACCAGCAATGATTTCCAAATCGCCTCGCCTTATTTTGCTGGATGAACCTGATTCCGGATTGGATGATGATGCAATTCAGGTACTAAGTCAACACATCACCAGCCTTCGATTAGCAGGTCATGCTTTTTTGATTGCCACACATGATAAACGAATTCTAAAATGCGCAACTCGTATCAATACTCTTGAACACGATACTGAGCAAACACCTCCGAGCGGAGATGCGTGGCAACTACCAGAAGTTGAAGCCGTAAAATCAACCAATTGGGTAATGACTGGTTTTTCATATAATCTCAAAACAAAGGCTGGTTTTGCCAATAATGGAATCGCTGGTTTTCTAACATTGGGAATTTTGTTGTCAATGGTTGAACCATTTGAATTGAAGAATTTACTTGGACTCAAAATGGGATTTGTATTGTTGCCAGCATTTGTCGCTGGCCTGTGCGGTGACCCAGTTGTAAATTTACTGCGCGAAAATCGAGCGCTAGATTGGTGGCAAGCCAATACTGCAACCCCAAGAGCGATAATAATTCCAATTCTCACAGGTGCTGTATTGACTACTATTTCTTCATATATTTTCCTTGAAGGTTTACAATTTATTGTAGTTCTTGCAGGCTCTCTGACAACACTAATATGCTCAATTATTATCGGATTTTTACAATTATCTACAAATAAATTATCAAGGCCACAAGCGGTCTTTATCAGATTATTAACTCCAATATTAATCCTACCATGGTCAATTGTTGTCAATGAACTTATTGCCTACATCTAAAACACAAATTGAAAAGAAGTACAGTAGGGGATGCATTATGGGAGAACGAATTAGAGCCAGTTTTCTCGGCGTTGGATTCGTTGGAATCATGAGCACACTTTATCTCGGATTGATGTGGGCTCCAAGCGTTGCAATCGATGCTTTTGAATCGCCCGCAGCACAGCGGATTTTCTATTGGCATGTGCCATCTGCATGGGCTGCATTCATTGCATTCGCAGTTCTTTTTATTGGCTCTGCGTTATGGTTTTTCAAACGTAGTCCAACCGGTTGGCGGCTACATGTTGCAGGAGCAGAGGCTGGATTAGCCACCGGTTTGATGACCGTTTGGTCTGGAACTATTTGGGGTTCTGCGGAATGGGGGACGCCATGGGATTGGGCCGATGTGAGACTCAATACATTTGGTCTGTTGACATTGCTTGCACTATTCCTCGTTTTGGGAAGACGCTCACAACCGGATGGAATTGAAACAAGGGATACCTTCTCTGCTTTCGGATTATTCGGTTTTGCCCTCGTACCATTTACCTACATCGCCACTCGCTTTTGGGTGATCCGTCATCCAGGTCCGGTTGTGGCTACTGGCAGTGATGGTTCACTGCAATCCGATATGGCATTGGTTCTCTTCATCGGTGCGATATCATTTACAATTTTCATCATTGGACATATATTGACATCAATGCATATTACCAAACTCGAACAGAGAGTCGAGATGTTACAAGGCGAAATTGATAAGGGTGGATGAAATGGAAGGAATGAGTTACTTAACTGTTGGATATCTAGGAATGATATTAGGAATTGCAATATGGACTTGGACTGTATTTGCTCGTTCTAAAAACCTTGAAGCACGTATTTCTGCCATTGAAACAAGTATGGGTAAAGAATACATTGAAGCGGATAGTATTGCATTACAATCTACAATTAATGAAGAAAACTAAGCCACAGGTTGAAAGCAGGTAAATCAACCCAAGACTGGAGAGGGATATCATGACGGAAGGACTCGGTGGTGATTTTTGCCTAGTCTGTGGATCTGAACCCCCATTATTCAGCGGCCGAATGTGCGAAGAATGCACTCGCAAAAGGGTCAAATTAGTTGAAGTCCCAGAAAATGTTCCATGGGTGCGTTGTGCTCGATGTGGAATTGTAGAAATTCAAGGCAAATGGATCTTCATCAGTGAAGAGAATATCTGGAATGAATTGATACAGCGCCATGTACTATTCCATAAAGAAGTTGAAAATATCGGACTTGCATTTGAATCTCAAACAATATCTGATAGACATACATTATTGCATTTGCAAGTTGAAGGGGTAATCGATGAGTTACCGTATACTGAAGAGCACACAATGCGCGCAAGAATGGCCAATGGTGTCTGTTTAACTTGCACAAGACAAGCTGGTAATTATTTTGAAGCAACTGTTCAAGTTCGTTCATCCGGAAGACGATTATCCGATGATGAATTCAAAATTTTAAGAGCATCACTAGATGTTGTAATTGAGAACTTAAGTGATGACCCGATGTTCTTCATAACAAGTGAAGGACCGGTTACTGGAGGATATGACGTAGTACTAGGCAGCAAAGGATTAGCGCGCTCTTGGGGGCGTCATATGGCCTCTAATTTTGGCGGACACATCAGTGAATCCAATTCTACTGTTGGCAGAAAAGATGGAATTGATGTAACCCGTTTAACTCTACTATATCGTAAACCTGGATATGATTTAGGTGACGTTGTAAAATGGAAAGATAATTTTTGGCGACCTGCTTCTTGGTCCAAAGATGGTGCGGTAATGGAAAGAATAGACCGACGTGAAAGAACAGGTGCTACTTGGAGAGACTTGGAACATTCAAACGTTGTTTGTCAAATGAAGGATTTCGTTTCAGTGGAATTAATCACTGAAGATTCATCTGTTGGAGAATTCCTTAGCCCTGAAAATTGGCAAATGACTGCTGTTAGATTACCTTGGGATTACAAAGGGGATAAGAAATTATTACTTGCACGAATCGAGGATGAGTGGATGGCACTACAGCATCTCGGAATTGATGATTCCAAATCAGATGAATTTCAAATAAAGGGGGATTAAAGATGCAAGAGGATACCACTGAGAGCAACACAGTTGCAAGTATTATTGAATTGGCTGAGTCATTAGATGGTCAAGGAATGATCGGCTTCACTCGCTCATTTGTTGATGATATCCGCAAAGGTTTGTCATCTGTCAACACAGAATTAATGCCATGGTTGGAAAATATTAGATCAACTAAATGGCAGGGCGCACTATTTTTAGGAATGGGTGGTTCTGCCGCAGGTGGAGATTTTATTGCCACCCTCTCCGAGAAACATGGCAGTTTACCAATCAAAACTATTCGCGATTATTCACTACCTGCGTGGTGGAATAAATCTTGGCTAGTCGTAGCAACAAGTCATAGTGGAAATACTGAAGAAACACTTTCAGCCTGTGAAATAGCTTTGAAGGCAGGCGCTACTGCAATCGTAATTTCAACTGGGGGAGAACTTTCTGGGTTATGCGAATTATATCCTAAATGTCACCTGATATCCAGTATTGGAGGACAACCACCGCGTACTGCCTTTGGCCATATATTTGCAAGACAGTTGGCCTTGATGAGAATTATTGGTGCACTGCCACAACCATTTGAAGGCGAAGATGAAGCAATGTTGAATCGGTTACAGCAAGCCATTGATGGATTTGACATTCTCACTGACCCTGAAGGTGACCTGGTTCAATTGGCAATGGCCATGGTGGACCGTCCAATCAGCATTTTAGGTCCTAACGAACTATCTCCTGCATTGACTCGATTCAAGAATCAATTAAATGAAAACAGTGCTAGATTTGTACGAATTGGAACAGTTCCTGAAATGAATCACAACGAGAGTGTTGCATGGGGTGGCGTGGGTAAGACTCAGGACCCCGATGCTGAAAAACATCTAATTCTGCTATTGGCATGGCAAGGAATTCACCCTCGCGTATCACATAGGATGGATTGGATGGTATCACATTTCTCTACAGACTTTGCTTGGAGAATTGATGGTGAAGGGAAATCATTGCTTGAAGCGTTGTTATATTTATGCATATTAATGGATTGGATTTCAATTTCTCTCGCCTTTTTGCACGGAAAAGATCCTGCTGAAATTGAACCGATTATTGCATTGAAGGATTTCCTTGCAACTAAAACTGGAAAGTAGTCAATATATTTCTCCCAGTATCAAACGTGGGTCTGGGTATTGTTGCAATGCCTGTTGACGATTTTCCCTAGCTACAACCCCTTCCAAATCAAATGTTGTTGGCTCTATCAATGAAAGTTGAATATGCAGATGGGGCTCCCATCCTCCGTTTTCAGATTTCTTGCCGATGCGAGCTAATAATTGTCCACCACGAATCTCTTGACCGATTTCTAATCCTTCAAGGCTCTCGGTGGCAAGATGGCCATGTAGAACCCAAATTGTTGTGAGCGGATTCATCTGTTGTGAACCTACATGACTTGCTAATGATACTCGATGTTGAGTAATTATTGTCGGTCCGTAAGAGCCTTCTTCGGAATTTATTCCAAAGGAATGAATTATTCCATCAGTGAAGGCAAATACCTCAGTCTGTTGCGGGGCTCCAATGTCAATTCCTACATGTAAATCGCGATTACCTGAAAATAGTTCTTGCTCATACATCCCTGGTCGTGTTTCATCATAGCGGCCTATTTGATAATCAAATGGGCACTCCCATGCAGTATCGACTCCTTTTGTGAAGTCAAAAACCCAATATTGTTCTGGTAAATTCACGACTGTATGAAATCCATTTGGCGGTTGGACCATACCCTCGCGAAGTAGTGATTTCATATGATGATTGGCGAAGAGGTCAAAACCCGTCACTAAAGGGAGCAACTATGTTGCTCACTGTGGCTCTCATCGTAGTAGTGAGCATATTGCCAGGGTTTGCACTTGCAAGAATACTAGATGCTAGTTCCGATCGGTTTCGTAAAATATTATTGGCACCAGCACTAGGATTATTAATGATTTACGGAATAAATGGATTGTTATTATTGCTAAATATCTGGTCCGTTTTCTTTACATCATTGTGTTTGTTAATTATCAACTTAATATCTGCGTCACACATAAAATCCACCAGTGATGGCAAATTATCACCATGGAGAATCCTAGAATCGGCAATGCAAGATAATCTAAATTCATTATCGGATAAGGAAATTGGCGATGAAGTTGCTGCTCAAAAATGGATTCAGGTAAATAGAGTAAATTGGAAAACGATTATCGCATTCATTATTTGCTTCAGCGTCCTATTGATTCCAATGATTCAAGACCTCCCATTTGGAGTCGACTGGATTGGTTTCTCGGTCCTAAGCGGCCAAGTTGGTCTCACTGGAAGTTTGGCTTTGACTGGAACAAACCTTGGATACTGGACATATCCTCCTGCT
>JAPKFC010000077.1 GCA_028821785.1 Candidatus Poseidoniaceae archaeon
TCTAAAGGAAAGAGTTGTTGACCGTTATTATGACCCACTAAAGAGAATCTGGAGAACAATAACAGACAAGGCTAGTGGAAATACTACAAGATATTGATTTCAATCTCTTATTCCATCTCAACTTTGCGTTCATTAGGTCTGCTCTGCTCTGCTAGCAGTGTTACAGGTTTATCGTCAAGAGAAACCGATTCAGAAGTAAAATCGCTCAAGTCCCCATTGCTCAAGTATAGACTTGGACCTGCATTCAAGAAGTAAACAGAACCTCGCCCTGCTCTAGAATCTGCAGGTTGAGGGTCAGGACTTGCTGCACAGGCATCAATGCAACCATCGGCAAATGCGATGTAAACTCGTCCCTCTAGGTCAATAGTTAGGTCATTGAAATCCAATAGATTACGATTAGACCCTCCTTCATCACTACGACAATCTCCACTGTTAAGACACATAGAACCAATTTGTACTGGGTCATCAGATACCCTTTGAGTATGGAAAGTTGGAGTCTCATCCAGTGCATTTAGACTGTATGTTACGTAGAGGTAATAGTGAACGCCACCAGGAGCTGTGTGCCCATTGCCAGACCAGTTGTTTCCATCAATATCCGCAGAATCTAACAATGATCCATTTTCACTTCCTAGGTAAGTTACTGCGATTCTTCCAGGATCTCCTGCATCTGTTTGTGGGAAGGCTGTTGAAATAACTTCTATTGGGCTAATTCGAATACTTTCAGAATCCCATGATTCTCCCGAATCAATACTTCTAGACATGTATATTCCTTGGTCATTTCCTGTCCAAATATGATATGCATTTGACTCACTATCCGTTGCAACTTCAGAGTTTTTACGAGGGTTGGGTGTGCCGACATCAGTCCCCATTTCCCTTTCATCCCAAGTTAATCCGTTGTCTTTAGAGAAAATTAGTGTTGGAGTTTCTACTCGAGGTGTGAGGTAAACTGTACCATCTGGTGCGGTTGTAATCGCCCCATGTAATCCTCCATTGGTAGATGCAAGACCAACTATATTCCCTCCAACTTCAAATGTTGCTCCACCATCAAAACTAGTGAAGCAGGAGATTCCTACAAGTTTGTTAAAACAAAAATAAACAGCGGTTTCGTATGTTGGATTTAGTTGTCCAATGATACCATAACCTTCGTCAACCCAAGGACCTGTTGCTAATTTGATGTGGTCGTTGAGTGGAGTTGTTCCTGAATCGTGAGGGTTACCCAGCCATGATTCTCCATCATTATCTGACCATCCAATCCAAGTAGACTCTAATCCCATCATATGGATATTGAAAATACGATCTGTAACTGGGTCGACCCATCCATATGGGTCACTTGTAAACGGTGCCTGAGTAATATCGGCGACATTAGTCCAACTTTCACCATGGTCACATGAACGCATCGGCTTTTCCATGGCTATGAAAAACATACACCCAGTCGAAGTAATTCCAATACTAGGCTCCTTACCAGTCTCACCTACGTCACTGAATGTGAAATTAAGGCTTAGTGGTGTTTCATCAACAGGCATTCCATCCGGACCTGTTACGAAAGTCCTACCATCATCTTCCGGCTCTTCAGCAGGTGGGGCAATAGGAGCATCACCCTGTAAACATCCAGCCAATGTGAACGAAATCATCAGGGTGCTGAGTAGCAAAGCCATTGCACGCATGTTCCGCCCACTTTGCAATAGCACAATTATCTATCCCTCGGAGAATTAGAATGAATTTGGCTAAAAGTAAAACTAACCAATTCTAGAATGTTAAAGAGAATTGAGCCCAATCCTCGGCCGCGACCTTGGGTGGGCGAATCGCCTTTCGGCGGAAACTTGACGCATCAAGTTTTTTTCTTGAATAGCAAGAGCTAGTACGAAAATCTAACACTCAAAGGTGTTCGATTCCGATCTTCTTGACATTTGCCTTCTTAATCTTATCAGGCAGCCAAGCAGGACCGTTCGCAGGCTTATTGACCATTGCGATACTGCCGGTGAAGACGTGTACACGCTTGGTGCCACGCTCACGTAGGCGGATGTTCGTTTTTCCACGTGTTGCTGCTTTTAGAGCTGCACCGCGCGGTTGCTTACTAGCAAATACTTGGCTTGTGTCGTTTCCGCCCTCCATGAGGACGAAGTACTTTTTATCAGACATTAGGATAACCTCCAATCTCCCACTTCGCCGGTTAGCACTTAAACCTTTTGCCGAAAAAAGGCATTACTGCGCTGTATAGGTGGCGCAGTACCCCTCTCCGCGAGCGAAAATGACAGAATGTAACGCAGCACCACGGTTTTAAAAACAACAAATTACGACAACTAAAATTGCAAAAGAAATTGCATTACTATCAAATTAAAGAAAAGTAACAAAATGCTAGAATTATAATTCAGCGCCTGCTAGAGTTTTGGTATCTACGACTCCTGGAACTTGGCGAATTGTTTCTACGACCGCCTTTGCGATTGTAGCTAAACTATCTGCTTCTAACTTGACGATTAAATCATGATCGCCGAACAATAATGTTGCATCTACAACATACTGTAAATCCTTTACTGCCAAGTAAGCTTGATGCTCTTTACCTGGTGCAACGTTGATGAGAACATATCCGACTGCCATTTGACTCATACTAGACCAACAGTAGGGGGAACATGAAGACTTCTGTCTAGTTCTCTGTAATCACAACAATTCTTGCGCTTCGATAATCGCTAACTTTTCCTTACTGTATTGTTGCCATTGGTCTTCGACCCATCCTTCAGGCATTGAACCCTTTAACCATTCAGAATATTCCTCTACAGTCCACCCATCGGGCAATTCAAGTTCACTCCCCTGTAGTTGATGTAGTATATCTTCATCTTCTGATTGACCCTCAAATAATTCATCTACCTCTGAATCGGGAATCTCTACCACCAATTTTTCAGATTGTTGGTTTTCATTTAATCCACTCCAATCGATTTCCTCATTTCCTGTACTTTTCTCCTTATTGAAGAATAGTAGCAGAGACACTATTATTGAAATTATTATTATTAAGATTAGCAAGTACATTGTTAATGGTTTTTCAACAGAATCGCTTTGGTTTTGATTTGGTTGGATTTCGTCACTGCAATTGAGGCATGGAATAGGTGCTAAAATACTTATTTCGATTGTCATATTATCATAGCCATTATTGGAGTCTGTACAGGAATAAGAGACATTGACCGATTGATTTGCCAATCCAATAGGTACCGGATATACCAATTCATCACCATAGTCATCTAATGGATGCCCCAAAAACAATGATTGGATAATAGCCAAACTTTGGTTGCCTTTTACTACATAGTAGAAGCAAGTTACATCAAACAATCCATCAGCATCGTTAACGGAACCATTGACATAGAGATCTTCTCCTGCAGCAACCTCAGCATCACCAACTACCATAACGACCGGTGGTGCATGAATAAATTCAAGAGAGATTTGGCCGGAATTGGATAAACCATCAATGTTTTTCACAGTAAATGTCAATGTGCCACCATCGTCTGTAAATGATGAATCTAATTTGACTCTGAAATATATTACTTCGCCTTCTATACTAGAATTAAGACAATTCTCATTTGGTTGAGTCCAAACTGGTTGATCTATTAGAGGTGCAGAAACTCCCCAATTCTCCTGATAGAGTGATGCTGTAAGGGATTGTATTGGCCGTTGACTATCCACTACAAGAGTCAAGGTCGCTGTTTGGCCAAACATTAATTCTTCAATCGGACCTGAACTATCACAGATGGAATATTCAACGATATCCGGCAAGGTTAGAATTAAAGGGATTTGGAATTGTTTGCTCTGACTTGCACCATGTTTTCCAGTAATACTGGAATACACAATCAAATCGCCTGATTCTAACGGTACTTCTACAACTGGTAATTCCACAAGCATTGTATTGTCACCTTGTAGAATGTCAATCGGATAGGTTAGTGTTTCAGCACCTGGCCATGTGATGTCAAGGTCGCCGATGATTGGAGATAATGGGTCATCTGCATCTGTGATGACTATCTTAACAAATTCACCGCCACCACCCAGAACTCTACTCAACGTCTCGCCTTCTGAATCAACGACTGAGATATCAATACCAGGGTCTCTATCGAAAACCTCGATTTGGCGACTATTCAATAGTTGACCATCAAACGAATATAGGTAAAATGTCAAATCGGTTAATGGTTGGCTAATTTCCAAAGAATAATTACCGACATAACAATGATGATTTGAATCACTTTGAGATACATATGTGAGGTCACTCACAGTACCACTTGAGACTTGTATAGTAGGGATTTCGGATTCAACAAATAAATCCGCATCTAAGACACAACTGCGAAGTGCGATGTTCTCTCCGCGATAAATGCCCTGTGTTGGGTGATTAGGTAGCAAAGTTGCACCGACCCATTGCTCATCATCCACTCCCTCTAAATGTGGTCCAAACCACATGGCACTAGCATTGACAATTTGACTTATGTTGTACTCGACCAATGTTGTTATTTGTCCACTTTCATCTTCTGCAAATGCTTGTAATGCCAAGTATCCCAAATTAGAGGCCGTTGAAAGAATAATCGAGGTTTGCCATCTATTTTGATCAACTCTACCAGGGTTTTGCGAAACCCACTGTCCTGTTTCATGTGTTATACCTTCTCCAATTACCAACCAGCGAATTTCAACTGATGTGACATTGATATCATCACTTGCTGTTACAGTACACATGAAATTGTCGCCACGGGAATAGACTGAAGAATCGCAACTAATATCATCTATTACCGGTGCAGCATTTACCCAAACCCGTAATTGTTTCATATTATTGCGCGTATTCCTCTCTGGATAGTCAGAACTAATATTTTGATAAATAACCCTAATATCAGTCCAACCTGTGTTTTCTGGATAGTAGGTCAAATTAAGTAAAATGCGTGAACCAACTTCATCTCCTTTCGGCATAGTGAGATTATAGGTTGAAAGAATCTTATTTCCTTGGACATCTTGAATTACCAATGTTCCATTAGCTTCTGACATCCCCCTATTCTCAACTGCAATTTGAATGATGGTCGAATCATTGAGACTAGCGTTGTTGATTTGTCTGGCATCTAAGATTGACACATCGTGAAAGATGTCCGCATAAGCAGCCATTTTAGGGTCTCCAACAACAACTCCCATCCAACTGGTTAGACGATTGGCTGCTGCTTGTGATTCTGCTAGATTATAGCCCAGTGCATAAGATGACAATAGGACTGATGGAGAGCCTACTGCAGTGAGATAAGGTTCGTAGACATATCCTTTGACTCCACTTGCACCATCTTCAAGAATATCTGCGACAAGTGATTGCCCGTATGTAGTTCCCCAGTTGAAAGAGCGTCCACCCGTACTAACTGCAGTTTCCACAATTGAACCATTGACCCAAGTCATGTGTGGCCTAATCACTCGCAATATAGTTGAATCAATGAATAAAGAACCATCTGTTGATGTAGGGACAATATCCAATGAAATTTTGATTCGGAATGATGTTGCATCCGAGTGTGGTCTAAACCTCATTGATGCCGAATTCCAATTTGCAGTGAACTCTTTGTTTGAAGAGGTATTGGTATTGATCAATGTACCATTTATATCAAAAGAAGTTACTTCAATATTGTATTCTCCAAATACATCACCGGTTCTTTTTCCATAACTGTATACCGACCATGCATGATTAGTAAAATTGGAAGGGATATCATAAGTCGTTTCGAGATAAGCAACACCTTGCCCATTTCCAGAATACGCAGAACAGTTGTTGACAACATCTCGGCTCAGAGTAGTTACCGAACCATCGCTCAAGGAAGTATTCCAAATCATTAGATTATCGATCATCCCTTCGAAATATGAACTATCTGCGCGATTAACTCCTAATTTGTATAAATCAAAATTATTGATTGAACCATTTGGAAATGTATTGCTATTTACCAAAACACCATCCATGTATTGTCTCGTCTCTCCAGCATCATATACGGTTACTAAATGAGTCCAATGTTGTGGAGTTACATCTCCAAAGACCTTTGATTGATTGTTATGTAATTTCCATTGACTACTCGAGATCATATGTTGGAAGGATTGGTTAGAACCTGCATTATCATCTATTGCGAAAGTTGCAGCATAGGATGTTTGATTCGAAATATTAGCCCACACCCATTGGCTAACAGTGAAATTACCAAGCCAGTCATCTACATTGACTTTAGCATAATCATCAATACCATCATACCATAAACAATTACCATCGACGCAATTTCTCCAATTGGTTGAATCCATACCATATAATGAAAAATCGGTTCCATTAGACGCACTATCATTGGTTTGATTACCTGAGCCTTCTTCAAAATCCCAATGATGGATTAGATTTTCTGCCTGCGGAGTATAATCTCCGGCCACATAGAAAGCTGACGCTGGTATTGTGGTTTTACTGACGTTGGGTCCTTCCCAAGAGAATATCAATCCATGAGGTCCGCCACCTTGGAAGAATTCAATTCTGAAATCATGACTTCCTGCTGACAGATTGATTACTGCTGAATATTCTCTCATTCCGTGCGACCCATAATTCTGAATCGCGCTAACTCCGTCAATCCACAATTCGGAACCAT
>JAPKFC010000024.1 GCA_028821785.1 Candidatus Poseidoniaceae archaeon
CATCCAACTGAATATGGTAGTTTGATGGGCTTTGCGTGGGTCGGTTTTCTCGCTACCCTATACAATGCCGATCTATGCAATATCTCCTCTTTATTTCGAGCAAGAGACTATTCTTGCGGAGGGGAATAAGACCACAGTTTTGTTGTAATTAGTGCCATTATCAAAATCTTACCAAAGTCCCAAATCAAGAATGGCTCGACACCCCACTGAAATGCTTGCTTAAAATCAACTCCATAGGATTCAGCAAGCCATAACGTGCCAAAGATATACACCGGTAGCATTGCTACAGACCAACATATAATCTGGGCTTTCAAATCAGCAACACCGGCTTTCCTTGAACGGTCTAATCCCTCTGCCACCAAGGCTGAAGCAAATGGGAACGCGATTAAATATCCGCCACTAGCAATGAGTTTACTACTATCAAATAATTGGTCGCCCCCTTCGGCAAAAACCGGTGCGCCAATTGCTCCGACCAACACATAAAGTGAACCAGAAATAAAAGCGTCATTTCTTCTCAAATATACACCTGTGGCTAGCACTGCAAATGTCTGGAAGGTATATGGAACCGGGGTCCACGGCGTAGTAAAGGCGATTTGTGCGCATAATGCGGTTAATCCTGTGAAAAAAACTATTGTAATACTTCTTTCCAAAATAGTCATCTTGGTTGAACTAAAATCTAGATGCCATTGTTGGGGTTTGCCCCATGCCACTTCACTGAACATGCCTTTATCCTAAAAAGAAAGCATTTAATCATTACTGGCTACTTCGCCAAGTAGGTTGTGAATGGTCAACTCCCTTATGCGTGGATAGAATCTGTGCGATTACTGCAATTGCTATCTCCTCTGGCGTTTCAGCACCGATGTTTAATCCAATAGGGCATTGAATCCCATTTAGGGATTGCTGAGAGACACCTGCATTCAAGCATTCAGACTCAAATGATTGCCACTTACTCCTACTACCGATGACTCCAATTCTTGGTTTGCTGTTAGAATCTATTTCACCTTCTGATTCGAGTGTAGTTAGCAAACTAATCAATCTCTCTTGATCTTCAGCCCAATCATGGCCAAGTAGCAAAATATCACTAAAGCGAGAGAGAGATTGCTTCGTCTCTGCTTCTTTGTCCTCATCACCAGAAAAAAATGATTTGACTGAACTACAATGTAATTCTTTTGAATTTACAAATTCATCAGAACTAACAAAGTCTGTTCTAGTATCATGGATTGAATAATTCCAATCCAGTGATTCGAAGCCACTGACCAATGCTTTAGCGCAATGTCCAGCACCCATCAACAATACATGTGGCATAGCAATAATCACCTCGATAGCGAGAGTGACTTGGCCCCCGCATAACGAATCAAGAGGTGTTACTTGATAGCCCTTCGCACCCTTGTGTAAACCATAAGTAAGCACCTCTCCACTAGGCTTTGATGACTGCTTTAGCAACTCCCTACTGCGTTGTAAAACCTTCATTTCAAGACCTGCACCGCCAACGGTGCCAACCCATTGCTCATGCTCATCAAATCCAGAAAGTGCCAATTTAGCTCCAACTTTACCAGGAACGCTACCCGATGTGCTGATCACACTGGCTACAACTACTGAATGGCCTTGGTCAAGACGTGATAACATCCATGCCAAAACCGCTGCGGTCATAGCCACTCCTTGCGGGGTTCACACATACACTTTGCGACTGAAATAGTTCAGTCGTTTTTCAAAAGTGTTTGTTCATTTTCCAATAACGACTGTAAATCATTTTCAGTATCAATATTCAATGAGATCAATTGGTAATCTACTTGAACCGAATCAAATGAAACAATATCTCTCAATGGTTCATCTGGATAGGAAGCTAATACTTCTTCAATATCTCCATCGATAAGAATTACTGGATGGCCGCTTCTGTCACCACTTACTGGCTTACAAGAGTTCTTAGATTCCATTAACTGTTTAACCATAGACACATTCCACCCCGGTCTATCCACTGGCGCAATTAGTACTCTTCTTGGAGTTCTACCATGATCGCCACATAATGACATCAATCCGCATTGAATGCTTCCAGTTCTGCCATCTTGTGGTGCTTTATTGATTACGATTGTAGCACCTGGCACAGAAGTTAAACAATCAAATGCTAATTCAGATGATGTTACTACAACAATAGGAGAACAACCGGCATGTTGTAAACGGCGATAGGCCAAACCAAGTAAATTGGTATCTCCAATGTTGACAAGCGCCTTTGCTTGGCCAAGCCGAGATGATGCTCCCGCTGCCAAAATAATCGCCGGAACCCCCTTGGACATGATGTTGCCACAACAGAGTTATTCTTTGAGTAATCGGCCATTATTTCTGAGAATCTAGTCGATTTCGCTGTAGAACAACTTCGCGTCTTGAAATACCCTAAGTATTATCGGTATCCATGAAACAATCTGAAAGTGAAATATCTGGCCCTTATTATAGGTCGATGCAGTTGTTATTCGACACAGTAGAAAGTAACGATTCACTTGAATGGGATGATGAGGAATACGGAAAGGTTGAGTTGTTTGTCAAAGGAATGTCTAGACGCTGGTACAAAATAAATGCCGTCCAAATTGGACCGCTAGAAACAGATCAACCTGTGGCATGCCCAAAACATTGGACTAGTTCTTGGGTCATTCTAGTAAAGGGTGCTGCGTGGAGATCAGACTTTAGCAACAATAATTCAATGGTTGTTGACCTATGCATTCACACAGCAAGAAGTGGGGATCGATTGCCGATAGGAGATAGTTTAGTCGGCCTATGTTTATCTTTGTTAAATGACAAAATTACCGCAATGGATATTCCATTACTCGCTCAATTTATTGTTTGCCCGAGAAAGCGACTTTCAACTATAGAAATATTCCAAAATGAGGGAATAGTTACAACGGACATGTTGAATCAGGAAGAGCCTTTCGGCGACTTCATGGACGACGATTGGGAAGAGGAAGAGGACTATTTACTGGAAAATGAGTTCGGAATTATTAATCATAGTAATCCTGCTTTTGATGCACTTACAAATCTATTCAACCATAGTGCAATATCAGCTGAAAAGGAAAGTAAAGATCTTGAAAGCGAATTAAAAGAACAAGAGATGAGAGAAAATCATATTGAAAAGATAATTTCTGATTGGGATAGAGAAGCTGATAAAGTTCGTGGGTTACGATGAAAATTAGAAATCTTTAGTAATTTCACGTCCAATAATCATTCTCTGTACTTGTGATGAACCTTCATAAATTTGCATAACTTTTGCACCCCTCATAAGACGCGCAACCGGATATTCTTCTGAATATCCATAGCCGCCGAAAACTTGTACTGCATCGGTTGAAACCTCCATTGCTGTATCAGCTGAAAATCTCTTAGCGTGTGCAGCAGATTCAGTATTACGAATTCCATTATCTGCTTCACAAGCGCTTTTCCAAGTCAATAATCTGCTAGCCTCGATTTTAGTTTTCATATCTGCAAGCATGAATTGTATTGCCTGGTGCTTATGCAATGGCTTACCAAATGAATGGCGCTCGTTTGAATATTGTAATGCATGCTCATACGCTGCTCTTGCCAAACCTGTGGCATGTGCGGCGATATTCGGCCTACTCATGTCAAAGGCATTCATTGCATTTAGCCAACCACCAGATTCAGAACCACCTATTAAATTCTCAACTGGAACTCTCACATTGTCAAATGTAATCGCCCGTGTATCTGAGCATCTTTGTCCCATGTTGGTTTCTTTCTTACCGAGTGTGAAACCATCAGTTCCCGCTTCAACAATAAATCCAGACATCCCTTTGTAACCGGCATCTGGATCTGTTTTTGCTAGAATAAAGAAGAAGTCTGCATATCCTGCACCTGTGATAAACATCTTTGAGCCATTGATGACATATTCATCTCCATCGCGAATTGCTGTTGTTTTACACGCTGCTAAATCAGAACCTGCTCCTGGTTCTGTTACACCATATGACGCCAAAGCACCATCTTCTGAAACTTTTCTTAACCATTTTTGCTTCTGTTCTTCAGTTGCACCGGTGATGATAGGAGCACAGGCCAAGGAAGTTGCATATGCCGCTGTAGCAAACCCTGGATCACCCCAAGCAAGTTCTTCATTGACCAACACTTCCTCGATCAAACCTAATCCAGGACCTCCATAATCTTCTGGAATATGCAAGTTTAGCAGACCCATCTCATGTGCGGCCTGTATGGCCTCCTTGGGGTATTGAGAGTTAGCATCCCAATGCTCAGCATTAGGACGAATCTCGTCGACTGCAAACTCATGAGCAAGTTCACGCAACATCTCCTGCATCTCATCAAGTTGGAAGTTGACCATAACACCCCCAACAAGAACCCCCTTATGAGGATTGAAACAAAAATAACATCGATAGAAGGTAATATTGCAGGTTTACAATAACTCGGTGGATGTTTTTATTCAATTAAAAGGAGATATATTCAAAATGGGCTGCTGCTAACATCGCCACGAAAGCTGCATAAAATAAGATCAATACTAACCCTTCCCAGCGTTTAAATTCATATTGTGTCCACATCATGAAAATTGCAAGGGTGGAGCCGATTATAGTTGTTGGAATAATGAAATTTAGAAGCATTGGTTCACCGGAGCTAGTGATCACCAATGGGCTAATTACAGCTGCAATTCCAATAGACAATAATGGATCGGTGATATTGGAGCCAATCAGAGTACCGATAGCCACACCCTCACTCTTTCTAGCTGCCATCAAAGCAATAGTCAACTCAGGTAGTGAAGTCCCTAATCCAGAAACGGTTGAGCCGATTACTGAATGAGGAACCTCCATGTCATCTGCCAACTGACTTGCGATTAATACTAGATGGTGGGCTGCAAAAACTGCAAAAGATAGTCCTAATGTGATCATTACGAGATATGCCGCAGTGCTCCAATTGGAACCTGTAGCCTCAACATCAAGCGATTTACCTGTCATTTCATCTTCTCTAATCTCTTTACGATTTAGCAGTAACCATGACACGTATAAAATATAAAGTAGAATTAGAATCAATCCTTCAATACGAACTAAATCATTTCCCGAATAGATAAAAAAACTCAGTAATAATAATGAAAAGAGCATTATTAGTCCATCTCGCTTCAACCATGAAGGGCGTATTTTCATACCTCTAAACAAAACTACTACGCCAAGAATCAAAGTTATTTGAACTAAAATAGAGCCGAAAATTCCACCAATTGCAAAGTCGGCAATTTCCGAATTTCCTGGGGTAGAAGAGCTAATTGCGGCGGTTGAAGTCACCAAGATCTCTGGTAATGAAGTACCGATAGAAACTATGGTAAGGCCGATAACAACTTCTGGAATCGATGCTCTTTGGGCTAATCCTTTAGCACCTTTAATGAAAAAATCTGCAGATGTCACCAATAAGGCTAATGCCAATACTAAAACAAATACTGAAAATGGAAGATTATCCCAACCGAAATTATGATTGAAGAACTTGAAGCCAATTATCGCGACGAATAAAGAACCTGTAACTGCAAGAGTATTGTAATGGATTAATTCTGGTATACCCATTACCTTCTTTTCCTCTGCCATGTCCAGCCGTCATTCACAGTCCTTCTTGACACTTATGCGAGAATATAATCAATTTATTCGTTTAGGAAAACCAAATAATACTTCGGTTATGGGGATGAAACATGTGGAAACGCGCGGGAGCCGAACTAAGCGGCACCGCATTGATGGTTGCAGTGGGATGCGGGAGTATTGCTTATGGCGCATCATTACCGATTATTTGTTTGTCATTTGCAGTTGCAGTCACAACTGCAATACTAATTTTTGGACCAATATCTGGGGCTCATATCAATCCAGCGGTTAGCATTGCTTTTTACAGACATGGTGATTTAGAGAAAGATGCCCTTATTCCATATGTTTCTGCACAAATCACTGGCGGAATCCTCGCTGCTATTGCGATTTCTGGTGCTGGACCAACAACGATTGCAGCCAACCATAATTACCTAAGTGCATTCTTTATCGAAGTTTTCATCACCTTTGTTTTGATGGCAAATATCTTATGGATTATTAGCAACAGCAATAATAGAATAATTATTGCTTCTTGGATTGGTGGATGGGTCGGAATATTGGCATTTTTGTTTGGACCTGCTACAGGTGCAAGCATGAACCCTGCACGAACGATCGGCCCTAATTTGATTTCTGGAATTTATAGCAGTATGCCACTCTATATTATTTCAACCATCATTGGAGCCTGGCTTGCTGCTGAATTGTTTTTGAGAATTAACCCTCAAAAAGATACGCCTGAATGATTCAAGAACAGGTAGTTCGCAGTACTTCAATAACGTGTTCAAGAGAAGGTATTGTATGATCTTCCAAAGGAGGGGAAAATGGAACTGGAGTGTCCAACGCACCAATCACAACCGGTGCAGATTCCATATTGTAGAAACAAGATTCTAAAATTCTCGATTGTATTGTATGACCAAGTCCACCACTCCATTGACCTTCTTGCAAGGTAACAAGTCTACCAGTTCTAGTAACCGATTCAATACATGTTTGGGCATCGAATGGTATTAGAGTTCGTAAATCAATTATCTCAACTTCAATATTTTCTTGAGCCAATTGTTGTGCTGCTTTTAATGCAACATGAAGCATTGAGCCCCAAGTTACCAGAGTGACATCCCTGCCACCACGGATTACTGCGGCTTTACCAATTTTGAAGGGTTGGTTATTTTCAATAGATTGATTTACCGATTCAGTGTCAACAATCTGATTAATATTTTGACCCCATCCAGTTAGCCCACCTCTCAATCCATACAACCCAATGTGTTCAAGCATCAATACAGGGTCATTCAATTCAGCAGCCTCCATCAGGAGGTCATATGCATCTTGTGGCGTTGCTGGTGCTAGGACTACCAATCCAGGGTCATTAGCAAACCACGCCTCAATCATGTTAGCATGGAAAGGCCCTGAGCGAGTTTTACCTCCGAGCGGTATCCGAATAGTCATTGGACACTCTGCCCCCCATCTCCAACGAAGCATTGCTGCATTATTGATGAGTGCATTATAGCCAAGAGCTGCAAATCCTCCAAATTGAATTTCAAGCATTGGCCTCATTCCAGATAATGCAGCACCTACACCAGTGTGGACGATGACTGCCTCACAAAGTGGCATGTCGATCAATTTATCAGAATGGCCTGCGTTTTTCAATGCCATATTCATTCCAAAGGCACCTGCAACTTCCATATCTTCTCCGATGAAGACACAGTTTTCTTGATGACGAGTCGCAATATCGGCCATCGCTTGTTGTATAGCACGTGCATATGTCCAACCACCACTTTCAGAATATTGTAGAGTGCATTGTCCAACTTCAAGTGGAGAATCAAGTAATTGTATTTCCTCTGTTCCATTAATTCTTGACAGATGGTCTTGGTGAGTATCTGCATCATTGAGGGAAGTAATTCCTTTTGTCACAGTCTCTGGACTTGGCCATTCCATATCCTCAAGGTCTCCTCGCGCATCCTCCACAAGTTGCTGTTCTTCATTAGAAATTGCCAGCAGTACATCTTCCTCGACTCCAAGGTCAACAAGAAGTTGGCGATGTGTTGGAATTGGGTCTTTCGCCTCCCAATACTCAAGTAAGTCTTTGTCTACATAGCCAGTTGGAGTTCCTGTTTCACTTCCGAGATAGAGATCGTCATGGTGATGGGCATGGCCACAACCACGCATTGTTTCCACATGAATCATTGTAGGTCCGCCGCCCTCTAGAGTGAATTCACGCGCAACTGCGGTACTCGCGTGCCAAGATGCTGGGTCTGAACCATCGATTGTCCATGATGGGAATCCCATAGCTACTGCTTTATCAGCCCAAACTTCTACTCCTGATTGTTTTGCGGGAGGTGTGTCCAAAGCGATTTGGTTATTTTGTAATATGTAGCAAATAGGCAGACCTCTAGCACCTGCTAGATTCATTGCCTCCCAATATTCACCGGATGATGAAGCACCTTCGCCAATACAAGCAATATGGAATCTTTGCAAATTTTGCCTCCATGCGGCAAATGCTAGTCCAGTCATCGTAACGCTAGCAATAGGCAATGGTGCAGTAGGGGGTAGAACGCCTACATGCCATGCACCAACGTGCAAATCTCTTCCACCACCATTTTCCCAGCCACCATTTTGATTAGAACCGGCTTTTCCAAGATTTGCTGCCATTACATCCAGGGGCGTATCCCCCATTGCCAATCCAAGACCCATATCCCTGATCATAGGTGCAACTAAATCTCCGTCATAGCCATTACCGGGAGTTGATCCACGTGGCGCATCGATTTGACGGTTTAAGGCGGTAGCAACTGCAACAACTCCTTCTTGCCATGTTGAACGAAAGCCTTTGCCACCAAATTTACTGCCATCTGGAGTTTCAATCCCTTCAGTGAAAATAATCTTTAATTGGTCGTCCAAATATCTAGTTCTTTCCATCAATCTTTGCCACTCAAGACGGTGTTCTATAGTTACAGACATGTAATGTGCTAAGCGCCTTAATGTCAAACGCATATCAATAATAAAATGTGTATTTCTTCTGTCTAAAAATTCATCCAGAGTTCTTCGCGGAATAACTTCCACATCACCATGCCCTTCCATCTTTGAATTTATTTGCGCCTTCATTGCTCTTTCCAATGCAAGTAAAAAGCGATCGCTAAAATTATGCCATGAAGGCCCTTCGAATTGCTTTGGTTCATTTCCAATCATGTGATCCCAAACGGTGGCGACGAGGAATAAATGGCCATCGTGACGCTGCGTTACAAAGCGAAGCACTTCACTCCTAGCAGTCTCTGTATGAAGTTGTTGAATGAATTCAAGAGGGGCTTGTGGACGCCAATCAGCGCCGTGAATAACTGGTAAGTCGCCTTGTTCCATATTACAGCCTCATGTTGGCGCAGAAGGAAGTCTCCTTCAAGCCTATGCATCGGTTGTGGCCAAGTATTGCAAACATTGATATCCAATAAGTATCAAAAAAAAGATATGGACCCTTTCGCAGGAGATTTAGCCGAAGAGATTGTTGCATCTGCCGCTGATGCTGTCAATTTGGAGAAAATTGAGAAGAAATGGTGGTGGAAACCACTAACAAAATTCTTGTTTATCTCCCCATTCATTGCATTGGGAATTTATTATTTTAGTTGATTAAATAATGAGTATTACTCTGACTCAAGACGGGTACTCATTTCAGAATTATAGCATTCAGTGAGTAAATCTTGATTTCTAAATGTCATCACAAAACCAATGAATGCTGGTACGCATAAAAGACCGAGTGAAAGCGGCCACGAATGAGATAAGTCATACATTGGTCCAACGATTAGCGGTCCAACGATTGTTCCTGCTGCCCAAGCAGTACCAAATGCTCCAAAGGCCAATCCAGGGTTACCTGAGCCATATGCTTGATTAGCAGCGGCATCTATCATAGTCAACATTGGTATTTGAGTTGCTGCAATCGCGAATTGATATATTCCAAGCATTAGAATCATCGCGAAAATCGCTTCTGTCCCTGATAGTTTGTATCCCAAGATTCCAACCAAAGCCAAAGAAATAGTAACTACTATCCAACCCATCAGCATATATCTGGTAGGACCATTCTTGTCGACTAATTTACCCCAAAACAATGAACCGATACCTTGAGTGAATACCATTACCAATAGTACCCCTCCAATCGCTGCTGGTCCTAAACCCAATTTGTCATCAAGGAATAACGGACCTCCGGCTTCCAAAGCACCGGTTGCTAACGTGGTTATTGCAATTAAGATTCCAACTCTTAGCAAAATAGGATTAGTGATGAATACCTTCAATGAAACATTACCTTGTGTAGGTTCTTGGGCATTCCCAATTATTGAGGAGGAATACCAGACTGCAGGAATCGCAACCAGGGTTGCAAGTGACAATACAACGAAGGCAGCTGAGCCAAAGTATTGGAATAAAACTCCTCCGAGAACTGGCCCCAGTAGACCCCCAACCGCTGCCATTGCGATTAGTTTTCCAGCCTGTTCTCCAAATTTATTAGGCCATAATTGTGATGCTGATGCCAGACACGCCGTCATTATTGCCGCACCTGATGCGCCATGGACTAATCTTGCTCCTGCAAGAATTAGGAATGGGTGTGGTAGTAATTCTTCTGTTGCTACAAGATACATTAGTGAAGAAGCCGACAATAGTACTAACGAGATTAGAATGATCTTACCGCAACCAATTTTATCGGTCAAGCGACCTGTTAGTGGACCCAATAGAAACATCGGAACTGCCCAAATCGAAACTAATAATGTCGCCTGAGTTGCACTGAAACCAAATTGATCTTGCCACGCTGGTAATATCGGTACGATGAATGCATATCCGAGATAATTGACGAATAGAGCCATTATTAAGGCTGGAAAGGCAAATGCCATCTTTCTTTCTTGGCCATTCATTCTTCCTCCTCCAATTCAGGCAAGGAATCAAGCACTTCTCTAGTTAATTTCGCAGCATCTTCAATTTGCGTCATTAATGTCAAATCTGAAACTGCACCTGGGCGGCCAAGGCTCCACATCAAATCATGTAGAATCTCAGTTGTCAATTTTGTCATTTTTAGAACCTGAGGATCGATTTTAACCTTAAACTCATCTTCATGGATAGCAATTAAATCTGGCTCTTCTTCGAGGATTGAATCCATTATTTCGATTATTTCATCTTCAATATTATCCGCTTGTTTTTGAAGAATATTTTCCATTGAAGAACTCTGTTTGAGTTTATTGGAGGGCTTTGCTCCACCACCTAGTGTATTTTTGCCTTTACTCATTTGTTTGAATGAAGGTATTGAAGATTTGCCTGCATCACTTCCATCACCATCTTTTGATTCTGGTTGAGCTGAGATTTCGCTCGCCTCCCCTACCAATCTGTTCAAGGCGATTCGCAGCATAGAAGACATCATTGACAAATCTATTTCCTCATCAATTTCTATTCCCTCTTCACCTAGTTGTTGCATTATTTCATTAATGAAATCAGTATTGATTTTTTCAGGATTGACCAAACCTTTCAACATTGGAAGGGCCCATTTACCATCGCCCATCATCATTCCAACATCGAAAGTTCCTCCGCCACCGATTCCACTATCGACCTCAGCGGGTGGTGGGACAAATTGCTTACGAGTATGTTTACCAATTTGTTCAACCAATGTAGGCATATCAATCGGTTTTGACATTACTTCTGCAATCCCTGCTTTCGCAGCATTCAACAAAAAATCATCGGTCACATTTCGCGATAATACGACGATGCGGCATTTGAATGCAAATTCGGGGTCGCTCATTAAACGCTGACTGGCATCGATAACATCACCAGTACTCCAATCCCCTTCTAGCAGTACTACTTCAGGCATTGTTGCTAGAGCCGTACCTTCTGCTTGGCGAAGAGTACTAGCTCGTGTAATATCAAATCCTTCTCTTTCCAGTGATGATGCGAGGAGATTACGACGACCTTCATTCTCATCTGCAACGATTACCTTTGCCATGAAATCACCTCTTCAACCCCATAGGGGTTGGCCATCAGCCTTCAAACTCTTCCCTCCAAATGACGATTCTAGGCAGTTTGTTGCTAGTCTTCAAAAAACCAAATAATATCTCTTTGCCTCAGTTGATGATTTCATCAGGCTTGGCAGCACGCCATGCTATGATGCCGCCACTTAGGTTGAACATTCTCGAAGAATCAAAGCCTGATTGTGCTAGAAGCATTATTGCCATTTGTGATCTCATCCCAGATCTGCAGTGGACCAAAACATCTCTATCTGCAGGTAAATCATTCACTATGGACTGTACATTGGTATGTTCAACCTGTAGGTCGACTGTAGCAATTCTTGCTTGATTATATTCTATTTCAGAACGTACATCTAAAATAAACGGCGACCATCCATTCTCTCTCTTTTGAATTACTTCTTCCACGGTGATTTCAGCAATCATGATTTGCCCTTGGTTGGCCTTTCCTTTTTGAACTTCTTGCCCATTGCCGATTTCAAGATTATTAGGATTCGTTGCACACCATTGGCTAGAATCAAACATTTCAGTAACCATTTTTAAGTCTAATACTGGCTCTCTATCATCACTTTTTGAATATTTCAAGGTGTTGAATTCCATTCTTTCTGCATCATAAATTAAAAGACGGCCCGACAAAGATTTCCCAATTCCCAATATGATCTTAATCGCTTCCGTAGCTTGAATCGAACCAATAACGCCTGGCAAGACTCCTAGAACACCCCCTTCTTCACAATTAGGAACTGCATCAGCAGGTGGTGCTTCAGGAAATAAATCTCGGTAACATGGTCCATCGTTATAATTGAACACTGTAACTTGCCCTTCAAAACGATGAATTGAACCGTATATCCAAGGTATTCCTAGTATTGAACAAGCATCATCTATCAAATAACGGGTAGGAATATTATCGGTTCCATCTATCAATACATCCCAGTCTTGCTGTAATAATTCAATCGCATTATTAGGAGTAAGCCTTTCTTCTATAGAAATTACTTGGATTGCTGGGTCAAGAGAATTAATACTCTCCTTTGCAGATTTGGACTTAGATTTGTCAACATTATTTGTGCTATGGATAATTTGCCTTTGTAAATTAGAAATATCTACTGTATCATCATCGATAATACCTATTTTCCCAATACCTGCTGCTGCTAAGTAAAGTAATGCAGGACTTCCCAATCCTCCCGCCCCTACAACAAGAACACTGGCATCTGACAATTTTTGTTGGCCCGCCATGCCAACTTGTGGCAATGAAATATGCCGCGCATGACGAGACAGGTCGACCATAGACCGGCCAGCGGCATCATAGCAATGAATCCGCCGGAGAAGTGAAATAAGTCTCACTCGACGTTATCTTCTAGCCACTTTTCAACATCCATTGCTGCCTGACATCCCATCCCAGCAGCAGTAATAGCCTGTTTGTAACGGGTATCAACTACATCTCCAGCCGCAAATACACCTTCGACCGAAGTCATAGTGTGTTTCTTGTGCAGAATGTATCCTTCTCCATCAGTTTCTACTTGTCCATCTAGGAATGAAGTAATTGGAGTATGGCCAATCGCAATGAATGCCCCTGTTGCCGCTATTGTCGATGTTGAACCATCACGTGGATCTTCAATAACAGCTCCAGTCAATCCTTTTTCATCACTTAACCATTCCTTAATTTGTCTAAAGGTTTTGATTTCTATCTTATCGTTATTTAATGCTCTTTCATACATTATTGTTGATGCTTTGAAAACATCTCTGCGATGTAGGAGTGTTACCTTACTTGCAAAGCGAGTCAAAAATGTTGCTTCTTCACAAGCAGAATCTCCTCCACCAATAACCAATACTTCCTCGTCTCTAAAGAAAGCACCATCACATGTAGCACATGTTGAAATTCCACGTCCTTTCTGCTCTTCTTCACCTTTAGCACCGAGCCAAATTGATTCTGCACCGGTTGAAACGATTATTGCATGGGTCAAAAAGGTCTCACCCTCAACTACAACTTTGTATGGTCTCTCTGAAAGGTCTACGGATTCAACATTTCTATCCTCGACCTTCAGTCCAAAGCGTTCTGCTTGTTCTCTTAATTCCATCATCATCTCAGGGCCGCCAATACCTTGTGGATAGCCGGGGAAGTTCTCAACATCACTTGTGAGCATTAATTGCCCTCCCGACATATATCCGGCGAACATTAGAGGTTCTAACATCGCACGTGCGGCATAGAGTCCAGCAGTGTATCCAGCAGGTCCACTTCCGATGATGATTACATCGTGTATATCGTCGCCCATATCTTTTGCGGAGAGAATAGAATCCTTGAACATTGTCTATCAACATTCAAGCAAAAACATTGTCACCCTAGCAACATAATGGCATTAACACTGGGGAAGAAAACTCACAGCATCGAATAGATGGCTGCTACTGCAGCTCTAGCATGAGGCTCAATACGCGGTTCAATGTGCTCCGGCTTTGCACCAGGACCTATGATTCCCAAACCGATCGGTTTGTCGTGTTTTAATTGTAAATCTACTATTGCTTTAGTGACTGCTTGACCCATTGCCAAACCATGTTTTGTTTGCCCTTTCTCAATAATTCCCAAGCATGCGGCTGCATCGATTTCATCCCTTCGCAATTGTCTTTCAAGAGCGAGGGGGATTTCCATTGAACCTGGAACCCACACTACTTCAGCAATTTCCAACCCTAGTAGTTCCGCTTCTTGCTGAGCGAATTCTAGCATTCGAGAAATATCTTCCTTATGGTACGAACCGCAAATAATAGAAATTTTAGCCATGATATCACTTCTCTGCAAGTATTCTCTCTACTGTGGATACGATTGTTTGGGTGTTTGAATCTATCTCAATATTCACTGCGTCACCCTCTTGTTTTGAACCCAAAGTCGTCATGCGGAGGGTTTCAGGGATGATATGTAGTGCGAAAATATTTGATTCGACGACGCCAACTGTCAATGAAATTCCATCGATTGCGACAAATCCTTTCTCAATGATGTACTTTTGCAATGAAGGTGGAGCGATAATAGAGATATCTTTGCCTCCACCATTTTCTGTGATCGAATGAATTAATCCAGCCGACATAATATGGCCGGACAACAGGTGACCGCCCAACTCATCTCCAAAACGAAGTGCTCGTTCAAAATTAACTTCACTACCCATTTCCAAGTCTGAGAGTGTTGTTCTGTGCAATGTTTCTGCAATTACATCAAAATTGACATTTGAACCATCTATTGAAGTCACGGTCAAACATACTCCATCGATACTAACACTCGCACCAACTTGTAGGTTTTCAGTTTCTGGCAAAAGAATTGACAAGTTCATAACCGACTCGCTTTGTGAAGTGGCATTGATTGTTGCAATGCCTTGAACGATTCCAGTGAACATTCACTCACCATCCATTGAGTCATCCGATTGTTTACTCTCGGTAGCCAATTCTAATATTCGGGCAATAATCTTACGAGTACCATCTAAATCATCATTAAGACCTTCAACCCTGGTGACTTCTATAGAATCAAGACCTAATTCTAATAATTGTGATTTTATTTTCTCTACCGCATGTTTTTGGTCATAACCAAGTGCAATAATATCGGGATTAACGATTGGTAAGATATCAAAAATCGGTACATTTGGTGGATTGCCAATTATTGAATCATCTACTGGTTTTAATCCTTCAACCATTCTACGGCGCAAGTCTTGCCCGGTAACCGGTTCATGCTTTCGCTTTCGTACCGTATCATCGTGTGCAACAACTACTGTGAGGTGGTCTCCCAATGCTTTGGCTTGCTCTAAGTAGTGCAAATGTCCTGCATGGAGTAAGTCAAAAACTCCGACCGCCATTACTCTCTTCATCGTCTCACCTTATCACTTGCAACAGGTTGCTATTCTTGTTAATATCGGTTGGTAAATTATAAATTCAGAGCATCGATTAATTGTGCTCCTTCTAGGAATGGAATGTCTCTCTGCATAGCCCAAGCACGTGCATCCTCTACTGACAATGCACCGTCACCATCTGGCTGTAGCATTTCTGCACCGATGACCACAGGAGTCATCTCAGCAAGACGCGCCAGCCCTACCGCCAGTTCAGTATGTCCTTGGCGACGGGATAATCCACCTTCCGACTCTCTGCAAACCGGAATGTGTCCTGGTGTTCTAAACTCGTTACCAAGTGCTTTTCGGGCTTCATTTCCGCTAAGTTCAGCCTGTTGGCATTCTTCTGATAATTCTGCAAAACGGCGTGTTGTCAAAGCTCTGTCGTGATCTGTAATTCCAGTATATGTTCCACGATGATTTAATGATAGTGTAAATGCTGAGCGTGAATCATAACGTAAATCATTGGTAACTAATTCCTTTAGTACTAAATTATCTGAAACCAATGTTGGATGGGTATGTAGATCTTGTAAAAATGGTAGAGAAAATAACTCTCCTATATCATGCCCTATTGCCAAAAAGAGTAATCCTCCACAATCCTTTCTCAATTGACGCATTGTCGCCGGCTGGGCGAATTGTCCAGGAAATAGTAAATCGGTTTCCCCTTCCCTGTTTTCAGAATCAAAAAGGCAAATCGGGTTGCCAATTTTGAAGGCGTTAATAGCCCTAGATACCGCCTCGTCCATGACCACTCGTTATGCCCCTACTTCATAGATAGTCGTATGTTCTATTATAGTGAAATGGCAAGAAAAATAATAGATTCGGCAAACAGTCAACAGAAAGGGGTTAAGGAGAGGCGACAATTGGGTTGGTTCTGCGGGGGGGTCATGCTATGCCAATCAAGTTAGGTCCAGCCGGAATTCCATTGTCCTGTAAAGGTAGGACAATTGTTGAAGGAATGGATGATATCATTTCACTCGGATTGGAAACAATGGAGGTTCAAACCGTTCGTATGGTTGCTCCAAATCACTTTGAGCAATATTGGCAAGCCGGTGTACTTTCAAACAAAACCGAGTTTGAAATGAATATTCATGGACCATATTATTCAGAATTATTGGGTAACAAAGTTGAGAGGGGTCGAAGTCTAACCAAGATTGAATCAACTTTACAAGCAGCCCGTACAATTAATGCTCGCCATATCACTTTACACGCTGGCCATTATGGTGACATGGGTCGTGGAACTGCTGCTAACGAGCAAGTTGCTAATGTATTCGCAGGAATTGTCGACCGAGTTGCTGAAATATGGCATGATGACGAAGATGAATTCCCTGTATTCCCTTGGATAAAGGATGGTACTCCGTCTAAAATCGGAGTTGAAACATCTGGAAGACAAGAACTGTGGGGCAGTTTAGAAGAAGTTCTAGAAGTTGTCAATCACGTTGAAGGAACAATACCTGTTCTCAATATTGCACACATTCACGCCCGAGGGCATGGAAGAATGAGAACCTCTGAAGATTACGGAGAATTATTTGACCAAGTAAGAGAATCTATTGGAACAAAGGAATTCTATTGTCACTTCTCCGGAGTAGACCACCGCGGTGGAAATGCAATGCATTATACTCAAATCAAGAAGTCTGACTTGAACTTTGAACCACTGGCAGATTTCATCGTTGAAGATGGTGGATGGTTAGACATCACATTGATCTCGGATTCACCATTGCTCGAACACGATGCAATGTATATGTTACAGAATATCGAAAAATCACGTCATAGGCAACTTGAGCGCAAGGCCCGTGAGGATAGAAGAATAGCACTCACTCTTCAAAGTGGAAGTTCTGAAAATGCAATCGCTGCTCGCAAAGCACAACAACAAATGCATCTTGAAGAAGTTGAAGAATCTCCTGCTGTAAAGGAAACTGTTGCAGTTGAAGAAAAGCCTGCCACTAAGAAATCCAAAAAAGACGAGAAAGAAGCGATTAATTTAGAAGATGCTGATGATGACCTTTTCTGATTTGGCATTAGCAAATAAGTTGTAAAACTTAACTGTACCATTATCTTACAGTGGTAAGCGACTTAAGCAAAGGGTGCAGGGTGACTATTGGTTGACATGGTGTCCATTGGAATTTTAGGCCTCGGAAATTGGGGTAGCGCTATCGCTAAAATGTGGCTAGATGAGGGTCATAAGGTCAAAGGCTGGACTATTGAGCCGGAAGTATATGAATCCATAACAATGGAAAATATCAATCACAAGTATCTCCCAAAGCTATCTCTCAAAGGCATGGATGTATCAATGCATATTGCAGATACCCTAGACGGGGTTGAAGTTGTGGTTCTTGCAGTACCTTCTTCGGTTATTTTGGATGTAGTAGACCAAGTGATTCCACACCTGCGCCCAAGACATGTTATTATCGATTTAGCCAAGGGATTAGCCCCTGGTAATCAAATGATTTCACATGCTATTCAAGAAAAGTTGGCTGCTGCTGGTATGGCTAATCCTTTGGCGGTTGTCACAGGTCCAACAATCGCACCAGAAGCCGCAGCGGGAGTAATGACTACTGCATTGGTTGCAAGCGAAGATGTTTCTGTTGCCAAAAAATTAGCAAAAACGTTAACGACTCAAACTTTCATCTTACATCCTGCCTCCGATCCAATCGGTGCTGAACTTTGGGGTGCTTTCAAAAATGTAGTTGCACTTGCATGTGGTTTGGTTGATGGATTGAAACAAGTTGGTACATTGGGTGGCGATAATCTCAAGGCTGCGATTTTTATGGCTGGATTCAAAGAAGGTTGCTTATTACTACCCCAACTAGGCGCAAGAGCAGAAGTTGCATTCGGACCTGCTGGATTAGGAGATCTTTATGTTACTGCGACTTCACCACATGGAAGAAATCGTACTATGGGTGAAAAACTGGGAACTGGGTTAACACTAGATGAGGCATTGGAAGAGATGCACATGGTTGCTGAAGGTGTAAGAGCAACAAGGATGTTCATCGATAGAGCAGAAGATGACAATATTAAGATTCCATTCACCAAGGCGTTGAATACATTACTCGATGGCGATATCGATGCTGAAGAATGCTGCCGAAGAATGGTTAATCTCAACTGAGTTGGATATTTGTAAAACTGCTTATTCTGCGGTGCTGTTTTGAATGGTAGCGTTGTGGCAATACTATGGCGGCGGAATTGACAGAGTTAGAAGCTAGATTATTTGAGTGGCTACGTCAATCAGATTTCCACCTAACTCCTTGGTCCACAGAGGATGCTGCACAAATTTTTGAAGTTGAAGACGATGCTGTTTACGAAGCGATTGCTTCACTAACAAAGAAAGTCCCTGAACGTATTCAAGTCTTTTACAAAGATGGTTCACTACATATTGCAGTTGAATAAGATTTATTCTTCTGAGCTATCTTCTTGATGGACAAAATTGCCGTGATGATGCGATGATGCCATCTTTGCTGGCAGAAGAATTGTAGACCAAGAGGGCCTTTGCACATCTCCTTCTTCTGTGAATTTAGAGCGTATTATCATCGATAACATATCTATCAAAACAACCACTATGAATACGATAATCAACAATGCAACCACCTTATCGTATTGTAACATTTTCAGATAGGTATTGAGGTATAATCCAATACCACCGGCACCGACTAAACCGATTACAGTTCCATGCCTTACATTATATTCAAACATAAACATAAGATGAGATAATAAATTATTTGCAGATTCAGGTATCGCAACTAAATAAGTTATTTCTGCACGGGTCATTCCCATCGCTCTCGATGCTTCAAGAGGTGCGTTTCTAATGCCTTCTATAGATTCAAATTGCAATTTACCTAGATAGCCAACTGTGTAAAAAGTCATTGCAAATATCCCTGCAAGTGTACCGATGTCAAAAATAATAACGAATAATATTGCCCAAATTATTGACGGTAAACTTCTCATTGCTGAGAGAATTACTCGCGCAGGAAATGAAACCCACTTTGGAGATAAATTATTTGCAGCAAAAGCTGCCAAAGGCAAGGCGATAATAAAACCAAAAGCAGTTGATACAAAGGCAATTTTGATAGTTTCAACCATCCCTATCCACGCAACTGAACAAAATAGACCTACGCTCTCTTCACAGACTGGATATGATTGTGCTTCTAATACAGACCAGTTAGGTGGCCACAATGATTCATCAAAGAAAATTACTAGATTGCTCCATCCACCTTCTAATCGACCCCAATCACCAACTAAATCATTGAATGTGATCAACGCTAAAAGCAAGGATATTGAAGCGACTGCGAAAACTCTTGTATTCATTGAATCTCCTCCTCAATCAATTTACCATCAACAATTCTCCAAATCCTATTTGCAACTTGATGCGCCAACTCTTCATGGTGTTCAACCATTACTAAGGCAGATTTCTTCTCTTTAATCGTCGCTTTAACAGTCCTCATGACAATTTCAACATTGTCATCGTCTAATTCTCCTAAGAACTCATCAGCAAGAACGAGTTTGGGTTGTTGCGCAACAGTTCTTGCTGTTGCTACCCTACGTTGCTGGCCACCGGATAGCGTTCTAACAGGCTGGCTAGAAAAGTCAGTCAAATCAAAATTACGCAATGCTTTGTCAACTATTGGTCGTAACTTTTTGGGTAAGGGGAATATTGGAGGCCACCATTTTGACGCATGCATTCTTGCACCCATTTCAACATTTGAACGGACACTCATATTGCCAATTAACCCGAGTCGTTGAGGAATATACCCTAAACCTCCTCGACGTTTTACTTTCAATTCCACCGAACCTGAGATTGGCCTAACCAATCCTGCTAAAGTTCGCAGTAGTGTTGTTTTGCCTATCCCAGAAGGGCCTAATACCGCAATAACATCACCAGAGTAAATCTCTAGATTAATCTCATCGATCAAAGTTGTTTCGTAGCCGACAGAAACATCAACTAACTTTGCTAACAATTTCGCCATATTGATTGCCCCAACGATTATCTTTTCTCATGCTTCGTATTTTTCTTCCATGTATTGTGAGATTCCAGGGACATGCGAAATTAGACCAGAATATGAATCCAAATGTAGTTCAGCGGTGCTTTCAACTATTCCAGGAGTATTGAGAATATTTTGTAAAATTGAACGCCCCTCTTCACTATCTTGTAACTCTACCAATGCAGATACAATCGCGGCTCTATCTGAATCTGAGATTGAATTAGGCTGGTACATTAGTGGATGGCTTGGTGCATTTCCAAATGCTGGTAATTTGATGTAATTGGCAAGATCCAAACACCAATCGTCATTATCTTCGACTACTTCGTTATTGCAATATGTGTCAACGGTGGAATCTTTGGCAAATGCGACCTCTCCTTTACCATCGCTTAGGCACTTCATAGCACCTGAATACCCATAATATGGAGTTCCTGATTCGGGAATACTCGCATCATCATTAAAGAAATTAAATATCGTATTACGCAATGATTCAATATCTTCTGCATCGCCGATTACCTCGGTGTAGTTATTTCCGATTAGATAACCCATAGGAATCAACATTCCAGCTGACTTTAACCAACCTGTGTGGCATGATGTTTTGCCTTGTAGTAAGGCGAAAGGATCCGTTGATTCATTTCCATCCTGAAGTGCATCTGCAACATCGCTACCATTCAATACCCATGCATGGGCTTGATAGTAGGTTTTTCCATCACTCTTCATATCCGCTGCCGCAACCTGTAATCCGTATTTTTGCCAACCTACCCAACCAGCGCCGCCATCCATGAAAGCCATATCAGCAGAACCAAAGCGTAATGCTTCCAAGGCAAGTGCATCAGAAGTGATAGGGTACAATTCTACTGGTTTGCCTATTTGTTGCGACAAATAATCTGCAAGTCGATATGGGTTTTCATCAAAGTTGCTATAATCATCTTTGATTGAAAATGCGATTTTTATTGATTCTGGTGCAGCTTCGCCGCCATCATCAATTCTTTGCTTACCATCAATACATCCAGTGAGACTGGATGCTACTATTATTAGAACTATAAAAATTGGTTTTACCGACATACATAACACTCCGATTTAGGTCGCCCTAAAACACCCCCCTATATGAAAGTTTAGGGTGACCTAAACCGCTTGCTACCGCAGCATTACTGCTAAATTTTGCCGTGTGGTGACATTTCATGCAGAAAGCCAATCTAATACTAATTCCTCTGCATACCGATTGGTTGTAAGATCTGGATGTCCAAGAGGTCTAATGATGACTAAAATCTGTAATTCCCCACCCCAACTTGAGGTCGCTGCACAAAGTACTTCGCCGACTTTAACTCCTTCTTCATTAGACCCTATTGATAGTGACCGCAGCTCATATTGACGAATCACAATATCTTCATCAATTCCAAGTGTACTACTCACATAGCGATGCGTCTCTTGATTTGGTATGGGGGCGAGTGCCATTTCTTCAGGGTTTAATCTAACAAATGACAACTCATCATCTAATAATTCAATGGCTTGGTGTAATCTTGATTGCTCCAATCCCATCAATGATGCCAAATTTAAACTTGAACTCGCAGAACCATAGACACCTAATTGGTGGGGTGTTCTAATCGAAATAGATTGAATTATTTCCAAATCTAATTCACCCACAGATGGTGCCATAAGCCACGTATATTGCTGACTAGCTGGCCAAATAGGTGCATTGGGATTCTCAGTTAACAACGGATTCCCCCAAGAATCCGGCGATTTTGGTTGGGACACAGGAGATAAACTTCCAAGCATTATCATGCTGATCATGAAAACACAAACCATAGTCCTAGGAACTTTTGTTTGGGCCCATGTTATTCGGCCAGCAGGTGACAATACCGACAATATCAAACCAAGTGGCGCAATTATCAAAACACCGTAAGGTACTATCCAAATCAGAATTATGAATAATCCGAGGAATTCTAAACCCATTGGACCAAATACTTCTCTATAATTGAAAATAATTGAAGTTTCTTCTTCCTTTGCTTGTTGCTTAACAAATTCCCTATACTGCAAAAAGATAACAACAATAATCGCAACAACAAGGCCCGCAGAATAAATTATACCCCCTAGCATTGCTGTTCCCGTAAATGGATTGAATACCTTTCAGTGATGATACTTTTCCTCTGAGAGACTATGAAACGGTAGAATATCAAGTGATTGCGATTTAGGCGTACACATGGCGGAGGTCGTTTTACAACTTGTTGGCGCATCTTGTCGCCACTACATTAGCGCTCCAACGCTAACAAAACCATGGAAGAAAATTCGTGGACCCGGTATTCCCAAAATTGACTTAGCCTTACACAGAGGTACAATATTGGGCCTAGTTGGCCCAAATGGTGCAGGGAAAACGACCTTGTTACGAATGCTGGCGGGAGTCTTACCTCTGCAGAAAGGGAATGCTGTGTTCACCTCTCTAAAGGGCGATCAAACGATTGAAAGAGAATTATCAACCAGTGTTGAATTGAGGAAAATTATTGGACATATGCCGGAGCAAGTTCGCTGGCAGGGCAAGAAAACAGTTCATGCTGCAATGGTTGAAATCGCTGCTATGAGAGGTTCATCAGAACATCGTATTCTTGGATTGATTAAACTGGTAGGTTTGAACTCACGAATTGATTCTCCGCTAGATGAATTGAGTCAAGGTATGCGGCAACGTCTGACTTTAGCCACTGCATTACTGGGTTCCCCAGATATTCTACTTCTAGATGAGCCATTCAATGGATTAGATCCTGTTGCTGCACAAGCATTTGCCCAACTATTACAACAATTGAGTGAAAAAGGAGTTTCTATTGTGATATCCTCTCACCAAGTATCAGGGCTAATTGGGATAATAGATAGAATCGCATTACTTCATCGTGGCCAACTACTAATCGAAGGTGAAATAAAATCGGTCGAAAAAGAATTGGACTTGAGCGATAGGTTTGACTTAACAGGAACTTCACAGCCACCATCATCTGAATTGGTTGAAAAATTAGGAATGGAACTGCTTGAATCTGAAACTAACCAAGACTCTTGGCAAATGCAATTGAAGGGTAATGCTGATGGCGTACTGAAAAAACTCATCAGTGAAGGGATTGAAGTAGAATCTTGGCAACCGCATGCACCCGATTTGGTAGAGATGTTATGCTCTTCAACAGGGCTTAGGGTAGAGGATGTTGGCTTAGAAATAACTTCATCCGCATTCCTACCACTGATTCATAGGGAGGTGGAAGAAGAATGAGCGGAAAAGTATCATACCGAAAAGTAACCTCTCTAATTGTCAAAGAGAAAATCTTCTCGACAAGAATGTTATTGATGTTCCCAATATTACTATTGTTTATTCCTGGAATGGCTTGGGGATTTTCAGATCCTAACATCATTCTCCCAGGTGGTCATCGCCCTGAAACACCGATGGAAGTATTATTTTATTCCAGTCTTGGAATTGTTTTCGGTGGAACTATGTGTGCTGTTTTAATGGCGTTTGATGGTGTAAGCAAAGAAAGAGCAAGTGGAGTACTAGAAGTCAAATTGGCTCAGCCTATGTCTCGATTAAATCAAACACTTGCTCTAGTGCATGGCACTTCTATTGCAGTAATTATTCCTGTAACCATTTTGGTGCTAATCTCAGCATTTATTATTCGTTATAGAATGGGAGTTTGGCCAGAACTGATGGATCTCATTGTCCACATTATCGCTACTGGACTGATCTTAATATGGTATACATTATTCACCCTAATCGCTTCTTCAAAAGCGAGAGAGCAGGGGACTGCGATGGCTTTTGGAGTCGGTATTTGGTTTTTCTTCACATTCTTGTGGGCATTGGTAACAAGTATGGTTGCCTTTGCTTCTGGAATTGCCATCGGCCAAGACAATGATTCTTCTTGGATTGCATTAGAAGGAGCACTTGATTTATTTTCACCAAATGGCGTATATCATCACATACTAGAAACACGATTATCTGGTGTTCAACGCGGTGTTTCTAGTTGGCAAATTGGGATAATGGCAATTGCTTGGACCGTTTTGCCACTTTGGATACTTGCAAAACGAATGGAAAATTTAGTTCCTTGAAAATATAGCACAACACTGCCCCTAAAGGGGCAAGTGTATTAGATGAGCCCTAGTATCAATTGGTATGGCAGATGTAACCGCTAGGCTGAAAATTTCTTCATTGCTTCTCAGCGTAATATTGTTGATGATGACATTATCACCAATTCAGCACCAAGAAAATCAATTTGAAGAAAACATTATTCTTGATGCTGAAGCAAGACAAGATGATGTCGGACAAGTTAACTGTAGCGGTTTGACTTTTGAAGATTTATTTGATTATGATTTTGCAAGTTTTGACATCGATATCCTTGATGATTGGGCGACTGTAGATTATTATGCAAACTCTTGGGTAAACGGTTCAAATGCAGCGACTGTTAGAGAAAATCTTGATGAGTTAATAGGTTCTCAAGATGTCCCAGGCGGTGGTAACGGATGGTTAAGTACTGATGAAAGAGATGCAGTTAGAGCGATTGGACCCGATTGTATCGCCGACATGGATACAAGAATTGGTTTGAAAGAAGGAGTGGCCCATCGCAATGGTGTAGATTGGAATAATTGGAGTTTCGTTCAAGATGGAATCGCATTGGATGAGGTAAATCTAGTTCCATCCGATCATGAAGATAAAAGAACTTGTCAAAATTTGTTAGCATCTAGTAGTTGCTATGAGGTTCCTGTTTCAGCAACTGATGATTTAGAAATCAGTATGTTCCTTGCCGATGGAGAGACATATAATGCCCAATTTAACCAATTACCTAACAAAGGGGTGTCAAATTTCACTCTTGCAGTAAATGTCACAAATATCACAGATGCCATCTTTGTATTTACATTCCCTCAAACCCAAGGTTTGAGAATGCTAGATTTCTCCACAATGGATGATGGGATTCAGAATGATGCCCTTGAAACCCCAGTAATAGAAAATCTTCCTAATGGAAGAATGAGAGTTTCTATTGATGTCGAATATCCTACTTCCAACTACCCAATAATTCGTGAAATATTTATTGATTTCACGACTCAAGAAGTTGAGGATAATGACATACCAATTTGGAGCAGTAGTGCACCTGATGATGGTATGGTAATCCCGTTATCTGATGATGGAACTGTTATCGCGGTAGATGGAGAAAATACTGAAAATTGGGCAAGTGATGACCATGGTTGGACATTAGATTGTGACTTCGTTGAAGTTGGCTGGTCAAGTCAAATGGATGAGGATGGGGCATTTATCATCACATCTGTTGGCACTGGTTCTTCACAAGCAACTTGTAACCTCATCGATCCGTATGGAGAATCTTCAGAACTATCTAGAACTTGGACATTTGGTCAGCTATTTACCTCAAGTGCTGTGATGAATGAACAAAGTGAGGAATTAGAATTCACCATCACACCAACTGGATTGGTTGGAGAAATGACAATAATGGCTCATGCCCACCAATCGGACAATATGGCGGACGCAAAAACAATCACAGTTGCAACGAGTGAAATAACAACTGGTTTATCACTCAAAAAATTAAGACCAGGTTTGGTTATGGTAATGGGGACTGCTGATGCAACTAATATGATGACATATTCATTTATGCTGAACTTTGGCCTTGAAAAATCAAGTTCTCCACCCGTTATAGAATTGGTTACTGGAATAAGTCAAGAAAATGCTACGTGGGATGATAGCGGATTGAAATTTACCTTGAAAGGTATAGTGATTGACCCTGATGGCGAGGAAGTGACTCTATTGCTATCACTTTGCGGTGGCTCAACAACCGATTTCACCCAAGTCGGAACTAATTGGGAAATTGATGTTTCAATAGCTTCTTGTATGCAGCAAGGAATTACTGAATATGATGTAATTATTTCTGCTACTGATGAATCCGGAGTTATCGGAACCTTATCTGTGTTCATTCCCGACCCTTATGCTGAGGACAATGGTGGTACCATAATCGATGATAGCAAAACTTCTGAAGAGGGTGGGCTTCCCTCATTATCTATGCTTTCAACGCTGATAATTATATTATTAGCGATGGCATTTTGGCAAAGAAAACAATATTTGTGAATACCGACCCCCTTAAAGGAGGAGGGCTTCCGCATTGTGTTTGGGGAATACCATGTTTACTGGTACTATTGAGTCGTTGAGCCACGAAGGTGGATTACTTGTCAAATTTACAGGTTCGTCACCTGCGCTAGAATCTATAATCACTGATGCTACCACTGGCGATTATATTGGTAAGGTAGATTCAGTATTAGGAAACACTAATTCTCCATTAGTTCATGTTGCACATATTGAAAGAAAACTCGACATGCAATCCTTAGTTGGAAAGGAAGTCGGCGTGAGATCGAAAAAACCTCGTGAAGAACGCCAAAACGACCGTGACCAACGCCGTGACCAACGCAATGAAAGAAGCGGAGACCGTGATGGCCATCGTGGAAGTCGCGACGAAAGAAGGCAAGAACGAAATCATCAACCTAGTGAAGATTGGGATTGCCCTCAATGCCAAAATAATAATTATTCATTCCGTCAAAACTGTAACCGTTGTGAAGCACCTCGGCCAAGTTCAGGTCGTTCAAGCACTCGCCGCGATGAAAGATATGGCGGTAGAGATGATAGAAGAGGTCGTGATGACAACAGAGGTCGTGGTGATCGCCGTGGAAGTCGTGATAGTGGACGTGACTCTAACCGTTCTAGTGGACAACGCGATGGTGCAGATAACAGTAATGATTGGGACTGTCCTAAATGTCAAAATAGTAATTTCTCATTCCGCTCGGAATGTAATCGGTGTGGTCTTGAAAGAGAAGGTGGAGCACCTAGCCCTTCACGTCAAAGAAATGACCGAAGCGGTGGAAGAGATGGTGGACACAGAGACCGCAGAGATAGCGGAAGAGAAAGATTCAGTAGATCCGATAACCGAAGTGGTGGTAATGAAAACCGCATGGACGGAGATTGGGAATGTCCTAAATGCCATAACAATAACTTCGCAAGAAGAGATGAGTGTAATCGATGTGGCCTGGCTCGTTCAGGCGGCGGCGGAAGAGATTCTGGTCGCAGCAGCGGTGGCGGTGGCTACAGAGGCGGCGGCGGAGGAAGAGATTCTGG